>JAHDYJ010000212.1 GCA_023383795.1 Burkholderiales bacterium
CGCGCAGACCTCGAGCACGAATTCCGGGAAGCGGTTGTCGGCGAGCACGATGTCGGCGTCCGCGACCAGCGCGGCCGGATGCTCCGCACGGGCGGCGGCCAGCCGGTCGTCGCGGTAGTTGACGATCGCGCGCTCGCCGCGCGCGTCGATCGAAATCGCCGAGATCGACGACGCCGGGCCGTCGATGCGCCGGCAGTTCGAGACGTCGACGCCCTCGCGCACGAGACCCGCGAGGATGCGGTCGCCGATCATGTCGGCGCCGGCCGGGCCGCCGAACGGCCCCGCGAAGATCGCGCGCCCGCCGAGCCGTGCGATCGCGATCGCCGCATTGGCGGCATTGCCGCCCGTGATCGCCATGAACTCCCGCGCCCGCGTCTTGACGTGCGGCGCCGGGAAGCTCTCGACGCGGAAGATCTCGTCGAGCACCGCGACCCCGACGCACAGCACGGTCGCGACGCGGGAGCTCGGCTCAACCGAGGACACCGGGCCCCTCTTCGCAGAAGGCGCGGATGATGTGATGCGCGATCGCCATCGGCGGCGGCGAGGTGAGGCCGTCCGGGTGGCGCCGCGTGAGCAGCAGCGCCGCTTCCTCGCGGTCGAACCAGCGCGCGTCCTCGAGCTCGGCGCGATCCACCGTGATCTCGGTGGAGAGCGCCTGCGCGTGGCAGCCGATCATCAGCGACATCGGGAACGGCCAGGGCTGCGAGGCGAAGTAGCGCACGGTGCCGCAGCGGATGCCGGCTTCCTCCTCGGTCTCGCGGCGTACCGCCTCCTCGATGCTCTCGCCCGGCTCGCAGAAGCCCGCGAGGCACGACCACATGCCGGGCGGGAAGCGCGACTGGCGGCCGAGCAGGCAGCGCTCGCCGTCGACCGTCAGCATGATCACCACCGGATCGGTGCGCGGGAAGTGCTGCGCCCGGCAGGCCGGGCAGTCGCGCCGCCAGCCGGCTTCGATCACCTCCGTGGCGGCGCCGCAATTGGCGCAGAACCGGTGCCGCGCATGCCAGTGCAGCATGGCCTTGGCCTCGGCGAGCGGCGCGAGATGCTCGGGCGCGACCAGGCCCTGCACCGCGATCGAGCGCAGGTCCGTGACCACGAGGTCCGGCCGCTCCTTGAGCGATGCGGTGGCGGCCGGGTCGAGCCCGATGCCGAAGCGTCCCGCCTCCCCGACGAGGCCGAGAAAGATGGTCTCGACCGAGGCCGCGAGCGCGCGCGCCTCGGCCGGCGCGAACACGGGATCGATGCCGGTCTCGGTCTTGCGGCAGACGATGAGCTCGCCGCCGATCGCGTAGGCGCCGGCCCGCGCGTCGCTCTCGCAGGTCGTGAGGAACTCGCCGTCGCAGCGCCGCTCGGCGGCGCGCGCGATCAGGCTTCCGGCATAGCCGAGCCGCGGGGGCGGCCCGAGATCGTGACGGGGAGGCATGAGCGACTCCGGTGGGGGCGGGACCGTGACATGGCGCCGCTTCCGGCGCAACTGGCGCATGTTCCGGCGACGTGGACACCGGCTCGTATGGCGCATTCCGCTTCGATCGAATCCGAACGCGCCTGGATGCTCGATCGGGTCGCTTCTTTCTTTGCGCCGAACCGGCTTCCACGTCGGCGGAAGATGCTCTACCCGATCGCGGCCGCCAGCGCCGCGACCAGGCGCTCGCGCGCGGCCGGATCGTAGCGCTGCGCCGGCCCGCTGCCCCAGACCGGCCGCGGCCAGGCCGCGTCGTGGCGGAACCGGGCGACCACGTGCACGTGCAGCTGCGGCACCAGGTTCCCGAGCGCCGCGATATTGAGCTTGTGGCAGACGGTGACGGCGCGCAACGCGGCGCCGATCGTGGCGATCTCGCGCGTGAGCCGCTGCTGGTCGTGCTCGGCGAGGTCGATCGGCTCGACCGCGCCCTGCCGCCGCGGCACCAGGATCGCCCAGGGGAAGCGCGCGTCGTCCATCACCAGCAGGCGCGAGAGCGCGAGGTCGCCGACTGCGACGGTGTCGCGCGCGAGCCGCGGGTCCAGGGTCCAGTCGGCGTCCGATCCGGTCATGTCGTGTCCTCGATTCTGCTTCCGCGGGGCCGGGGATGGCCCGCCGCGGCGGCTTGCTTTCGCGTCCCGATGGCCCGATATAGGGGCCGGGAGGTTGGCAGTGGACGAGCCACTCGCCAACCGGGTCAGGTCCGGAAGGAAGCAGCCCTAACGAGCTCCGGTTCGGGTCGCTCGTCAGCCTCCCACTCAACTCAGGGCGCGGTCGGAACCGGTTTCGGATCATGCGCGAGCCGGGCGCGTGACGGCCGGAGGCAGGATGAACGACGTACCTCACGCCGAGCGCACGCCCGGGAGCGACGCGGCCGCCTCCTACCGCGTGCTGGCGCGCAAGTACCGCCCCGCCACCTTCGACGACCTGATCGGCCAGGACGCCATGGTGCGCACCGTCTCGAATGCCTTCGAGACCGGCCGCATTCCTCAGGCCTGGATCCTCACCGGGGTGCGCGGCGTCGGCAAGACCACCACGGCCCGGATCCTCGCCCGCGCGCTCAACTATTCGCTGCCCGACGGCTCGGTCGCGGGCCCGACCGTCCGCATGCCGGTCCTCGGCGAGCACTGCCGGGCCATCATGGAGAGCCGGCACGTCGACGTGGTCGAGATGGACGCGGCCTCCCACAACAGCGTCGACGACGTGCGCCAGATCAACGAGGCGGTGCGCTACGCCCCGGTGAGCGCGCGCTACAAGGTCTACATCCTCGACGAGGTGCACATGCTCTCGACCGCGGCCTTCAACGCGCTGTTGAAGACCCTGGAGGAGCCACCGCCGCACGTGAAGTTCGTGTTCGCGACCACCGAGATCCGCAAGGTCCCGATCACGGTGCTCTCGCGCTGTCAGCGCTTCGACCTGCGCCGGGTCGAGGCGGGCGTCCTGGTCGCGCATCTCGAGGGCATCTGCGCCAAGGAGGGCGTGAGCGCCGAGCCCGAGGCGCTGGCGCTGATCGCCCGCGCCTCCGAAGGCTCGGTGCGCGACTCGCTCTCGCTGCTCGACCAGGCGATCGCCGATGCGGGCCGCGACCTGCGCGCCGAGGACCTGCGGCGCATGCTCGGGCTCGCCGACCGCACGCGGATCATCGACCTGTTCGAGGCGCTGATGCGCGGCGACATGGCGGCCGCGCTGACCGAGCTGCGCGACCAGTACGACTCGGGCGCCGACCCCGCAGTGGTGCTGACCGACCTCGCCGAGTTCACCCATTTCGTCACGCGCGTGAAGATCGTGCCCGCGGTCGCCGAGGATCCGGCGCTCGCCGAGGCCGAGCGCACGCGCGGCCGCTCGCTCGCCGCCTCGCTCTCCATGCGCGTGCTCTCGCGCACCTGGCAGATG
>JAHDYJ010000047.1 GCA_023383795.1 Burkholderiales bacterium
GGCAGATCGTCTCGACCTCCATGCCGGAGAAGCCGAAGGCGCTGTCGCCCTCGACGGCGATCACCGGCTTGCCGGTGGTCACGGCGGCGGCGACCGCGAAGCCCATGCCGATGCCCATGATGCCCCAGGTGCCGACGTCCAGACGCTTGCGCGGCTGGTACATGTCCACGATGCTGCGCGTGAAGTCGAGCGCGTTGGCGCCCTCGTTCACGAGGTACGCGTCGGGGTTGGCCTTGACCACGTCGCGCACCACGGCGAGCGCGCTGTGGAAGCTCATCGGCGTGGGGTTCTTGGCCAGGGTCTCGGCCATCTTGGCGATGTTCTTGTTCTTGCGCTCGGCGACGGCGGCGAGCCAGTCCGCCGGCGGCTTGGGCCAGCCGGCGTCGATGCCCGCGAGCAGGGCCGACACGCAGGAGCCGACGTCGCCCACCACCGGCGCGTCGATGCGCACGTTGCTGTCGGCCTCCTGCGGCGAGATGTCGATCTGGACGAACCTCTGGCCGCCCCAGTCCTTGGCGGTCCTGCCGCCCCAGGTCTTGCCTTTGCCGTGCGAGAGCAGCCAGTTGAGGCGGGCGCCGATCAGCATGACCACGTCGGCCGCGGGGAGCACGTAGGAGCGTGCCGCGGCGGCGGACAGCTCGTGCGTGTCCGGCAAGAGCCCCTTCGCCATCGACATGGGGAGGTAGGGAATGCCGGTCCTCTCGACGAGCGCGCGGATCTCGGCGTCGGCCTGGGCGTAGGCGGCGCCCTTGCCGAGGATGATGAGCGGGCGCTTCGCGCTCTTGAGCAGGTTGAGCGCTCGCTGCACGGCCTCGGGCGCCGGAATCTGGCGCGGCGCCGGATCGACCACCTTGATCAGCGAATTCCTCCCGGCTGCCGCGTCCAAGGTCTGCGCGAGGAGCTTGGCCGGCAGATCGAGGTAGACGCCGCCGGGGCGGCCGGACACGGCGGCGCGGATGGCGCGCGCGATCCCCACGCCGATGTCCTCGGCATGCAGCACGCGGTAGGCGGCCTTGCAGAGCGGCTTTGCGATCGCGAGCTGGTCCATCTCCTCGTAGTCGCCCTGCTGCAGGTCGACGATCTCGCGCTCGCTCGAGCCGCTGATGAGGATCATCGGGAAGCAGTTGGTGGTGGCGTTGGCAAGCGCGGTCAGCCCGTTCAGGAAGCCGGGCGCGGACACCGTCAGGCAGATGCCCGGCTTCTGCGTGAGAAAACCCGTGATCGCGGCGGCGTTGCCCGCGTTCTGCTCGTGGCGGAACGAGATCACGCGCATGCCCGCGGCCTGCGCCTTGCGGGCGAGGTCGGTGATCGGGATTCCGGGCAGACCGAAGATGGTGTCGATGCCGTTCGCCTTGAGCGCATCGATGACCAGATGAAACCCATCGGTGACTGCCTGCGCCTCGCCGGCGACTTGGGGTTCTGTGACGGCTCCACCCATGCGGGCCTCCTGATGGCGAAGAAACGCTCGGACAATGAGGATGTTATGGTAGGGACTCGGTCGCCTCGCGAGCCTTGACTGCGGTCAACGTTCCGGCTTAAATCGGCGCGGCAATCCCGTCCCGACTTCGCGGCCACTCGTTCATGCCGGGGTCGGACGAGGAGGCAAGCGCCGCGGGCGCACCCCTCCTTCGCGACGGCAGCCACATTTTGCAGCGGTTTTCCTGGAATGTCCGCCGTACTGACCCGTCATCCGCAGCGCAATGCGCTGCGCCTCGAGCTGAGGCAGAACCAGATCCTGCGCGGCATGCCGCAGCCCGCGTGGGATCTGCTCGAGCCGCGCGTCGAGATCGTCGACTTCCGCAAGGGCGATCTGCTGGTCAACCAGGGCAGCCGCGCGATGGAGCAGTTCTTCGTCCTCGGCGGCATCCTCAAGCGGGTGGTCTCCAACCCCGAGGGCAAGGAGATGATCCTGCGCTTCGCCGCCGAGGGCGACATGGACACCTCGTACGCGGCGTGGCGGCTGAAGACGCCGGTGCCCTACTCGATCGTCGCGGTGACCAAGGTGCGGGCGGCGAAGCTCCCGATGCCGCAGTGGGTCGAGTTCCTCGAGCGGCAGCCGGAAGTCAAGGCACGCTTCGAGTACGAGGTGATGCGCCTCATGTCGGAGGTGATGGCGCACACCATCACGCTGCACCTGCTGGACGCGCCGGGCCGCCTGGCGCGCTTCCGCCGCAAGCACGCGGACCTGCTGGGGCGGATCCCGAACAAGGAGCTCGCCTCGTACCTCAATCTCAGCCCGGAGACGCTCTCGCGCCTGAAGCAGCGCGAGCATCAGCCGGCCTGAAGCGCGCAGGTCCTCGGCCGCCGCCGGCTAGCGTCGCGGCCGCCGGAACGCGCGCAGCTCGGAGTGCACCTCGCCGACGCCTTCGACCGACTTCGCCACGCGCGCGGCGGCCTTGCGCTCGGCATCCGTCCCCACCATGCCGCGCAGCACGACCTTCGGGCCGTCGGCCGCCACCGTCACCTGGACGTCGGCGGTTTCCTCGTGCGCCATGAACGCCGCGCGCACGCGCGCCTCGAGCGCGAGGTTGTCGAGGATGGCGCGCGTGGCGGGCGTCTCCTGGAACTCCGGCCGCCGCGTCAGGGCGACGACCTGCTCGACGCAGCTCGCGATCGCGACCCGCTCGGTGTTCAGCGTGAGGTCGTAGAGCAGCGGGTCGCCCCACTTCACGTGGAAGCGCCGCTGCATCGCCGCCGCGTGCGCCTCGTCGCTCTTCTCGATCTCGTCGCGGATGAAGGCCTCGTCGTCGGTGTCGAGCCGCTGCATCAGCGAGCGCACCCGCGCCTCGAGCGGCGCGCAGACGCGCACGCACGGGATGTGCGGCACCGGGCGCAGGAGCAGCGTCGAGCCCCAGCCGCGGATCAGCACGTCGCCGCCCTGCGCGAGCGCGAGCACCTCCTCGGCGGTGTAGACCGCGATCTCGGTCTGGCTCGTCGACAGCCGCTCGATCATGCTCGCCTTGCCCTCGCGCAGCCGCTGCAGCAGGCTCTTCTTGACTTGCATCTTCTCGGCCACCTGGTCCACGATCTCGTGGCCGACCGAGGCGATCTTGAGCACCTCGGCGAGGCCGGCGGCGACTTCCGAGCCGCGCGTGCCGACTTCCATGGTCATGGCGATCACCGGCATCCCGGATCCTCCCGATACGTGCGGGCGCCAACCGGCGCGCGGCGCCCCGTCGCGCGTCCCGGCTCCGGGGAAAGCGGCTGCGGCATCGGTTCCACCCTAGCCTCCGCGTGCGCGCTTCAGCAGCGCGGCGATCGTCGGCCAGAACAGCAGCACCAGGGCGAGCGTGGTGATGCCGCCGACCAGCGCGTTCGAGAAGAAGATGGACATCGTGCCCTGCGACATCAGCATCGACTGCCGGAACGAGTCCTCCGCGCGGTCGCCGAGCACCAACGCGAGCACCAGCGGCGCGAGCGGGTAGTCGAGCTTGCGCAGCACGTAGCCCGCAACGCCGAACACCAGCATCAGGTACACGTCGGCGACCGAGGTGTGCACGGTGAACGCGCCGATCGCGCAGATCACCAGGATCACCGGTGCGATGATCGCAAAAGGTATGCGCAGGATCGCGGCGAAGAGCGGCACGCAGGTGAGCACCACGATCAAGCCGGCGATGTTCCCCAGGTACATGCTCGCGATCAGGCCCCAGACGAACTCGGTCTGCTCGACGAACAGCAGCGGGCCCGGCTGCAGCCCCCAGATCAGGAGGCCGCCGAGCAGCACCGCAGCGGTCGGCGACCCGGGCACGCCGAGCGTGAGCATCGGCAGCAGCGCGCTCGTGCCCGCGGCGTGCGCGGCGGTCTCCGGCGCGACCACGCCCTCCACCTTGCCGGTGCCGAACTTGTCGCCGTCCTGCGAGAAGCGCTTCGCAACGCCGTAGCTCATGAACGATGCCGGCGTCGCGCCGCCCGGCACGATGCCCATGAAGCAGCCCACCGCGGAGCTGCGCAGCGAGGTGATCCAGTAGCGCGGCAGCTCCTTCCACGTCTCGAGCACGACGCGCGGGCTGAGCTTCGCGCGCGTGCCCTTGAAGAACAGGCCCTCCTCGAGCGTGAGCAGGATCTCGCCGATGCCGAACAACCCGATCACCGCGATCAGGAAGTCGAACCCCTTCAAGAGATCGGTGAAGCCGAAAGTGAGGCGCAGCTGGCCGGTGACGGTGTCCAGCCCCACCGTCGCGAGCCCGAAGCCGACCATCATCGACACCACGGTCTTCAGCGCCTGTCCGCGGCTCATGCCGACGAAGGCGCAGAACGTGAGCAGGTAGACCGAGAAGAACTCCGGCGGGCCGAACTGCAGCGCGAAGCCCGCCACCACCGGCGCGAGGAAGGTGATCAGCAGCACGGCGACGAACGCGCCGATAAACGAGGAGGTGAACGCGGCGGTGAGCGCGGTGCCGGCGCGGCCCTGCTGCGCGAGCGGATAGCCGTCGAACGTGGTCGCGACCGACCACGGCTCGCCCGGGATGTTGAACAGGATCGAGGTGATCGCGCCGCCGAAGAGCGCCCCCCAGTAGATGCAGGAGAGCATGATGATCGCCGAGGTCGGCGGCATCGTGAAGGTGAGCGGCAGCAGGATCGCGACGCCGTTCGCGCCGCCGAGCCCCGGCAGTACGCCGATGATGACGCCGAGCAGCACCCCGATGAACATCAGCATCAGGTTGAACGGCGACAGCGCGACGCCGAAGCCGTCGAAGAGCAAGCCGATCTCTGCCACGCCCGTTGCCTCCCTGGCAACCCTAGTTTTCGTGCCTGCGGTATGTCATGGACGTGCGCGGGCGACGCCGCGCGGCGCCCTGGGTCAGTCGAGTCCGAGCAGTGCCTCGAGCGGCCCCTTCGGCAGCGGGACGAGGAACCACACCTCGAACAGCAGGAAGAACACCACGCTCACGCCGAGCGCCACCGGCACCGTCCTGATCCAGGTATAGCGTCCCAGCCAGAGCATGAAGAACGCGATGTACAGCGTCGAGGAGACGTAGATGCCGATCGTGCCGACGCCGACGACGTAGAGGATCGAGGGCACCAGCATCTTGAACACCAGCAGCAGCTGGCTGCGCGAGACGAACATCTCGCGGGCCTTGGCCCGGTCCCACAGCGCGCGCACGAAGATCACGGCGGTGGCGAAGCAGATGATCAGCCCGATGTAGAACGGGAAGTAGCCCGCCTGCGGGCCCTCGATGCCCCAGCCGGCGCCGATGCGGTTGCCGTCGTAGGCGGCGATCGCGCCGAGCAGGAAGATCAGCGCCGCGACGACGAGCTCGAGCGTGCGGGTCGACGCGGCGGAACGGTCGTGCGAATGGTTGTCGCTCATTCAGGATGCTCCGCAAGCCGCGGGGCGGGCATCGGCGCCCGCCCCGCGGTCCGGGAAGACGTCGGTGGCCCGCTACTTGCTCGCGGCGAGGAACCCCGCCTCCTTCATGAGCTGCATGTGGCGCTGCTCCTCCTTCGCCACCCAGTTCTTGTACTGGTCGCCGACCATGGTGGTCTGGTTGAACGCGCCCTTTTCCATGAACTCCTTCCACTCGGGCAGGCCGCGCACCTTCTCGAGCAGGTCAGAGTAGTACTTGACCTGGTCGGCGGTGACACCACCCGCCATGAAGATGCCGCGCAACATCAGGTAGTCCATGTCGACGCCGGCCTCCTTGCAGGTCGGGATGTCGCTCCAGGCCATGTCGCCGGCGATCTTCTCCTTGTAGATCAGCCGCTCGTTGTCGAACACGCAGAGCGGCCGCACCTTGCCGGCGCGCCAGTTCGCCACCGCCTCGATCGGGTTGTTGACCGTCGAGTCGACGTGCTTCCCGACGAGCTGCGTGTTGACCGCGCCACCGCCCTTGAACGGGATGTAGGTGAACTTGGCGCCGGTCTGCTTCTCGAGCGCCACGGTGATGATCTGGTCTTCCTGCTTGGAGCCGGTGCCGCCCATCTTGAACTTGCCGGAGCCGGCCGCCTTCGCCGCCGCGACGTACTCCTTCGCGGTCTTGTACGGGGTCTCGGCGTTGACCCACAGCACGAACTGGTCGAGCGCCATCATCCGGACCGGCGTGAGGTCCTTCCAGTTGAACGGCACGCCGGTCGCGAGGGGGGTCGTGAAGAGGTTCGAGAGCGTGATGATGATCTTGTGCGGATCGCCCTTCGCGCCCTTCACCTCGAGGAAGCCCTCGGCGCCGGCGCCGCCGCCCTTGTTGATGACCACCATCGACTGCTTCATCAGGTTGTGCTTCTGCACCAGACCCTGGATCAGGCGGGCCATCTGATCGGCGCCGCCGCCGGTGCCGGCGGGAACGATGAACTCGACCGTCTTGGTCGGCTCCCAGGCCATCGCCGGGCTGCCTGTCAGCGCGACCGCGGCCGAAAGCGCGGCCGCCCGCAGGATCGTCTTTGTGCTCATGTGCTCCTCCACCTTGTGGTCGAATGGACGGGTCGCAGCCCGTCCCCCCCTTTGTCAGGGCCGGACGCGGAAATGCGCCCGACCCCTCCCCGGGCACGGGATTGTGAGCCAGAACGCGATTTCGCGCCGTTGACCCCGGTCAACAATCGCCGGCCCCCGGGCGGACCTCAGCGGTGGACCAGGACCGGGACGTCGGCGTGCGCCAGCACCTTCTGGGTCTCGCTGCCGAGCAGCACGGCCGATACGCCGCGCCGCCCGTGCGAGGCCATGTAGATCAGGTCGCACTTGCGCTTCCTCGCGGTCTTGAGGATCGCGTCGGCCGGGAAGTCGTTCGTCACGCTCAGGGTCTCGCAGGGCACGCTCGCCTTCTTGGCCTCCCGCGCCGCCGCCTCCAGGTACTGCTCCGCGGTGCGCTTGATCAGCTTGGCGTGCTTGTCCGGGGTCATGTAGCCGACCGGAAGGAAGTGGCGGTACACGATCGGCGTCGCGGTCGGGGCAGCGAACAGCACGGTGACGCGAGCGCCGACGGCCTTGGCGAGCTCGACGCCGCCGGCGATCGCGCGGCGGGAGAGGTCGGAACCGTCGGTCGGGATCAGGATGTGCTTGAACATTGCGGGCTCGCCTATTTGACGTACGGAAGGACCCAGATCAGCATGCCGAGGACGTAGCACACGGTCGAGCATACCAGCGTGAACGGCACGCTCCAGGCGAGGAACTCCCGCAGCGAGATCTTGCGCCCTTCCTCCTTCTCGGCGATCGTCATCGCCACGTACAGCGCCGGCGCGCCGGCCACCGTCAGGTTGCTGCCGAGCGTGCCGGACCAGAGCAGCATCCAGTAGAGCGGCCACGGCTCGATGCCGGCCTGCCCGAGGTCGCGGATCGTGTAGAGGAAGGTGAGGATGTAGGCGTCGTGCTCGACCAGCCCGACGATCGGGATCGTGACCCAGTACAGCACTGTCGCGCCGAGCGCGTAGCTCTGCGCGAACATCGGCTTCATCGCCTCGGCCAGCTTGTCCAGGATGTGCGCCTTCTCCAGGCCGCCGACCAGGGCGAACAGCGCGATGTAGAAGAAGATCGCCCGCCAGTCGAGCTCCTGGATCATCTCCTCGAAGCTCGGCGACTTGACCCGCTCGCCGAGGAAGTGCAGCACCAGCACCAGCGACAGGGCCCCGGTGAGTGCGATGAAGCCGAGCTTCACGCCGATCAGCTCGCGCAGCGACATGGCGACCACGGTGCCGAGGAACCAGACCACCACGATCGTGGCGAACAGCGGGTCCGGGATCCGCGCGCTCACGCCGAGCGCGCCGACGTCGGTCACCCGCGGGCGGCCGCGGAAGCCGTAGGCGTACATCGCGGCGAGCGTCGCCGCGAAAGTCACCATTAGGATCGGGAACGACGACGGGCGGCCGAACTGCCAGATGAAGTCGGGAAACTCGGCGCCGGCGACGCTGTGCAGCATCTGCGGCGGCAGATCGCCGACGATCAGCGCGGTGCCCATGAAGTTCGCGCCGAAGCCGATCATCAGGATCACCGGCGCCGCCGAGAGCTTCATCGCGCGCGCGAGCGGCAGCGCGACCGGCGCCATCATCAGGATGGTCACCACGTTGTCGACGAACATCGAGATCACGCCGGCAAGGAAGGTGAGGACGATCACCAGCACCCCCGGCCGCCCGCCCGAGAACCTGAGCGCCTGCACCGACAGCCAGCTCGGCACGCCGCTCTTGCCGAAGTAGCCGGCGATCAGCCAGATGCTCACCAGGATCGCCATCACGTTCCAGTCGACGTAGCCGAACGCGTCGACCTCGGTCATCACGTCCAGCCAGATCATCACCGCGACGCCGGTCAGCGCCGCCAGCGTGCTGTCGATCTTGTTGCTGATCACCACGACGATCGTGATGACGAACACGGTGAGCGCGACCCACGCCATCGGTTCCATTGCCAGCCGATCTCCTTTCCGCTGCGTGGGCGCGCGCCGCGCCCGCGGCCGCCGGGGGGCCGCCGCGTGTCGTTTTTCGTTGCGTCCGCGCGGCGGCCGCGCGTCCGGTCAGAACAGCCCGACCACCTTGCCGTCGACGAGGTCGATCTTCTCGGCGGCCGGGGCCTTCGGCAGCCCCGGCATCGTCATGATGTCGCCGCAGACCATCACGACGAACTCGGCGCCGGCCGCCAGCCGCACCTCGCGCACGTTGATCGAGTGGTTCTCGGGGGCGCCGCGCAGCTGGGCGTCGGTCGAGAACGAGTACTGCGTCTTCGCGACGCAAACCGGGTAGTGCCCGTAGCCGTCGTCCTGCAGCTTCTTGATCTGCGCGCGCACTTTGCTGTCGGCGGTGACCTCGGAGGCGCGGTAGATCGTCCGCGCGATCTTGTTGACCTTGTCCCAGAGCGAGTCCGCGTCCTCGTAGACGAACCTGACCGCGGACTTGCGCTCGCACAGGTCGACCACCGTGCGCGCGAGCTCGGCCGCGCCCTTGCCGCCGTTCGCCCAGTGCGAGGCGAGCACGACCGGCACGCCGAGCTTGGCCATGCGCGACTTGAGGAGATCGATCTCGGCCGGCGTGTCGCTCGTGAACTGGTTGATCGAGACCACGCACGGGATGCCGTAGTACTTCTGCACGTTCTCGACGTGGCGCTCGAGGTTGACGATGCCCTTGCCGAGCGCCTCGACATTCTCGGTGGTGAGCGTCTTGACGTCCATCCCGCCGTGGTACTTCATCGCCCGCACGGTGGCGACGATCACCGCAGCGTTCGGCCGCAGGCCGGACTTGCGGCACTTGATGTCGACGAACTTCTCGGCGCCGAGATCGGCGCCGAAGCCCGCCTCGGTGACCACGTAGTCGGCGAGCTTCAGGGCGCTCTGCGTCGCGATCACCGAGTTGCAGCCGTGCGCGATGTTGGCAAACGGCCCGCCGTGGATGAACGCCGGGTTGTTCTCGAGCGTCTGCACCAGGTTCGGCGCGAGCGCGTCCTTCAGCAGCACGGTCATCGCGCCGTCGGCCTTCAGGTCGCGCGCGGTCACCGGCTTCTGGTCGCGCGTGTAGCCGACCACGATGTTGCCGAGGCGCTTCTTCAGGTCGTCGAGCGAGGTGGCGAGGCAGAAGATCGCCATCACCTCGGAGGCGACGACGATGTCGAAGCCGTCCTCGCGAGCGTAGCCGTTCGCCGTGCCGCCGAGCCCGACCACTATGTCGCGCAGCGCGCGGTCGTTCATGTCGAGCACGCGCCGCCACGCGATGCGCCGCGGATCGATGCCGAGCGCGTTGCCGTGGTTGATGTGGTTGTCGAGCATCGCCGCGAGCAGGTTGTTGGCGAGCTGGATCGCGCCGAAGTCGCCGGTGAAGTGGAGGTTGATGTCCTCCATCGGCACCACCTGCGCGTGGCCGCCGCCGGCCGCCCCGCCCTTCACGCCGAACACCGGCCCGAGCGAGGGCTCGCGCAGGCAGATGACGGCCTTCTTGCCGATATGGTTCAGCGCGTCGCCGAGCCCGACGGTGGTGGTGGTCTTGCCCTCGCCGGCGGGCGTCGGGCTGATCGCGGTCACCAGGACGAGCTTGCCGTCGGGCCGGCTCTTCAGCGTGTCCAGGTACCTGAGCGAGACCTTCGCCTTGTAGTGGCCGTACGGCTCGAGGTGCTCCTCGGCGATGCCGAGCTTGTCGAGCGCCACCTTGGAGATGCGCTGGAGCTTCGCCGCCTGGGCGATCTCGATGTCCGAGGGCATTGCGGTCTCCTGTGTCAGGTCGCGGCGGCGACGCGGTCGGCGCCACTATAGGTGGCGGACGCGCATCGCCTCATTGACGGCGGTCAAGAGCGCCCGGGCGCCCCGCGGGACGGACTGCGCTCGAAGAGGCGGTTCGCGTCCGGGTAGGGAATCGCGTCGCGCTGGAACGACGCGTAGACTCCGGAGCGCGCGAGCTCCCGCGCGATCCGCTGCGTGAGCGCGAGCGCCGCCCGCGCCGGCCCGGAACCCTGCGAGAGGCGCCGCACGCCGAGCGCCTCGAGCTCGGCCACGCTCGGGCAGCCGGGCGTCGCGAGGATGTTGAGCGGCGCCCCGACGCCGGTGACGAGCGCGCGGATCGTCGCCGCATCGACGACGCCCGGCGCAAACAGGCAGTCCGCGCCGGCATCCCGGTACGCTCGCAGGCGCGCCGTCGCCTCGGCAAGGCGCCCGCGCTCCTCGCCGACCTTGAGCAGGAACACGTCGGTGCGCGCGTTGACGACGAGCGGCACGCCGTACGCGTCGGCCGTCGCGCGCACCGCCGCAATCTTGGCCGCGTGCGCCGCGGCCGGGACGAGTGCGCCGGGCGCGTCGCTCGCCGCGTCCTCCAGGTTCACGCCGACCGCCCCGGCGTCCAGCACCGCACGGCACGATGCGGCCGCCTCCTCGGGCGATCGCCCGTACCCGGCCTCCATGTCCGCGCTGACCGGCACGTCGACCGCCGCCGCGATCCGTCCCACCGCGGCGATCATCTCCGCCGGCGGCAGCCTCTCGCCGTCCGGATAGCCGAGGGAGTAGGCGACCCCCGCGCTCGAGGTCGCGAGCGCGGCGAAGCCCTCCAGCTCGAAGATGCGCGCGCTCGCCGCGTCCCAGACGCTGCCGACCACCAGGATGCGCGGGCCCTGGTGCAGCTCGCGCAGCCGCTCGGCCTTCTTCCGCTGTGCAGCCTTGTCGACCTTGTGCATTCGTGCGCTCCTCATCGTCACCCGGTCCGGAACTGCGGCAGCGCCGCCCTTCCGACGTAGCGGGCCGCGCTCCCCAGCGCCTCTTCGATGCGCAGCACCTCGTTCCATTTTGCCATCCGCTCCGACCGCGCGAACGCGCCGACCTTGAGCTGTCCGGCGTCCCATCCGACCGCGAGGTGGGCGATGGTCACGTCCTCGGTCTCGCCGGAGCGCGCCGACACGACCGTGCCCCAGCCGGCGCGCTTGCCGGCCGCGAGCGCCGCGTGCGCCTCGGTGAGCGTGCCCGCCTGGTTCGGCTTGACCAGCACCGCGTTGCACGTGCCGGCGGCGGCTTCCGCCGCGACGCGCGCCGCGCTCGTGACCAGGCAGTCGTCGCCGACCACCTGCACGCGCCGCCCGACCGCGCGGGTGAAGCGCGCGAGGCCGGCCGCGTCGTCCTCGGCGAGCGGATCCTCGATCGAGGCGATCGGATAGCGGTCAAGCCAGCCGATCAGCATCTCGGCCATGCCGTCGCTGTCGAGCTCGCGGCCTTCGAGGCCGAGCCGGTAGCGGCCACCCTTGCCGAGCTCGGAGGCGGCGATGTCGAGCGAGATCGCGACCGCGTCGCCGGGCGCGAAGCCGGCCCGCTCGATCGAGCGCACCAGCATCTCGAGCGCCGCCTCGTTCGAGTCGAACGCCGGCCACCAGCCGCCCTCGTCGGCGACGCCGGCGCGCCGGCCGGCTTCGGCCATGAGTTCGCCGGCGGCGCGATACACCTCGGCGATCATCGCGAGCGCCTCGCCGAAGCTCGTCGCCGCGAGCGGCATCGCCATCAGGTCCTGAATGTCGATGCGGCGCCCGGCGTGCGCGCCGCCGCCGAAGATCTGGATCTCCGGCAGCGGCAGGCTCACCGGGCCGTCGCCGGCGAGATAGCGGAAGAGCGGCACGCGCTCGGCGGCGGCCGCCGCGTGCGCGCAGGCGATCGAGGTCGCGACGAGCGCATTGCCGCCGAGCTTCGCCCGCGCCGGCGTCCCGTCGAGCGTGACCAGGATCCGGTCGACATCGGCCTGGCGCCGCGCGTCGACGCCGGCGAGCGCGTGCGCGATCGGGCCGTTCACGTTCGCGACCGCGCGTCCGACGTCGAGCCCGCCGTGCCGCGCGCCGCCGTCGCGCAGATCGACCGCCTCGCGCGAGCCGCGCGAGGCCCCGTCGGGCCCCGCCCGGCGCCCGCCGCGCCCCCCCCCCGCGCGCCCCCCGGGCCGCCCCCCCCCGGCCCCCCCACCCCCCCCCGCCCCCCCCCCCGGCGCGGCGCCCGCGGGCGCCGCCGCGCGGCCGGACGCGCCGCCGGCCGTGTGCACCTCCACCTCCACCGTCGGGCGCCCGCGCGAATCCCAGATCCGCCGCCCGTGCACGCGCGTGATGGTGCCGTCGGTCATCATGCAAGCGCCCTCCGCCAGGCGTCGGCGACCTCCGCCAGCGCGGCCGCGGGCTGCGCCAGGAGCAGCTTCGCCACGCGCCGCACCCGCGCCTTGTCGCGCCCGTCGGTCACGTATTCCGCCGGCGACTTGCCGTCGACGCGCCCGAGGAAGAGTCCCGGGAGCAGGCGCGCGGTGCGCGCCTCCATCGCCGCGCGCGGCTCCCAGGCCACGCCGTCGAGGTACGCCGCGGCGAGCCGCGCGTAGCACTCGAGGTAGCGCTCGCGCCACTGCGGGCGCCACAGGCACTTCAGCAGCAGGTGGTTCAGGCAGAACGCGAGGTCGAACGCCGGGTCGCCGTACACCGCGCATTCGGCGTCGAGGAACACCGGGCCGTGCGGCCCGGCCAGAATGTTCTTCGGGCTCACGTCGCCGTGCACCAGCACGAGCTTGGTCGAGCGCGTGACCTCGACCAGGGCGAGCAGCGCCTCGCGCACGTCCGCGTGCGCCGCGGCGGTCGCAACGAGGTACGCCTCGAGCCGGATCGGGTGGAAGATGTGGTCGTTCGCGAAGCGCGCAGCGAGGTCGTCGCGCCGCGCGGTCGCGGCATGGACGCGCGCGATGCGGCGGCCGACCTCGGCAGCGAACGCCGGTTCGATCCGCCCGTCGCGGAGCTCGCACTTCCACACCGGATACCGCTCCGGCGGCAGGTACTCCATCGCGAAGAGCCCTGCCGCGCGATCCTCGGCGAGCAGCCGCGGCGCCGCCTCGGGCGCGATCTCCGCGACGACGCGCAGCCACTCCGCCTCGGCGTGGTTGCGCTCGACCGGCGCGCGCCACTCGGCCGCGACCTTCAGCTTCGCGAGCGCGCGCTTGACGCAGAACGTGCGGGCGCCGGCGTCGACCCGGACGATGTCGGACGACACGCCGCCGGCGAGCGGCTCGATCGTCCGCGGTGCGCCGGCCCGCACCAACCCGAGCCGGTCGAGCGACGCCTCGAGCGCTGTCGCGACGGTCTCCACCGCGGACGCGCCCGCCGCCGGCTCACGCGGCAGCGCGATCCTCTTTCTGCTGCAGGGCGAAGATCGACGTGTAGCCGCCCGACCAGTCGGGCGGAATCAGGCACGGCCGCGGGTCGTGGTGCGCCCACTCCGCGCGCTTGCCGCGGATGACCGCCTGGTCCCTCGAGGAGCGGATCGGGTTCACCGTGTAGGGGAACGCGTCGGCCGAGCTGAGCGTGTAGAGCAGCAGCGGCCGGCCGAGGTCCGACAGGTTGCGCGCCGAGTAGTGCAGCGTGCGGCAGTTGTGCAGCGTGAGCGAGCCCGCCGGCCCCGGCAGCGCCACCGCTTTCGACGTGTCGAGCTCCGCCGCATCCTCGTCGCGCAGGCACCCGATCCAGCGCCCGTCGCGATCGTACTGCGTCGGCATCGGCTCGACGAGGTGGCTCTTCGGCAGCACCTGCAGCGGCCCCTGGTCCATGTCGCAGTCGTAGATGTAGGTGCCGACGGTGAGCGGCGAGTAGTTCGTGTGCGGCCAGAACGAGATGTCGTAGTGCCACTTCACCTCCTCGCCGCCCTGCGCCCACTTGAAGTTGAGCTTCGAGTGGTGGAACTTGACGTCGGGCCCGACCAGATCGGCCACGATATCGCCGATGATCGACTGCGAAACGTAGTCCCAGTAGGCCGGATGCTGGTCGACCGGCGCCGACACGCGGCGCAGGCGCGGCGCGTCGGGCCGGTGCCCGGCCTCGAGGTCCCACACCGCGTCGGGCTTGGTCACCTTGCGGCTGCGCTCGACGAGCTCGTCGGTCGCGGCGCGCAGGCGCTGGATCCACTCGTCCGGGACGATTCTCTCCAGCAGCAGGTACCCCTCGCTGAAGTAGAACTCCCGCTGCGCCTGGGTCAGCACCCGCGGCGGATACGAAAGCACTTGTTCTGGCGTCATGTCGTGTCTCCTTGCGTTGCCGTCGCCTGCCGGCGCGCCAGCCGCCACGCTAGCGTAGCGCGCCCTTGCCCTCGAAGCTACTCCTTCCGGCGCCTACCCCCCTTTTCCCGACCGGGCGAGCGGCTGCGGCGCCGGCTCGCCGCCGCGCATGAACATCTCCATCGTGATCTCGCCGCCCGGTCCGACCACCACGAACTCCTCGTCGGCCTCGGCGGCCTGCTCCGGCATCCGCACGAGCGCCTCGATCAGCGCGGTCGAGCCGAGCGTCTCTTCGCACGCCACCCCGCCGAAGCGCCGGTCCATGAAGTCGGCGACCGCCTGCGCGCGGCCGCGATAGTCGTCCAGCTCCTGCTGCGAGAAGCCGACCAGGCAGATCCTCCGGTAGTGCTTGTACTTCATCTCGAACAGATAGTCGGCGGTCTCCTCGTCGAACTGCGCCACGTAGTCGTGGTAGTCGGCGAGCGGCTCGTCGCGCGCGTCGATCCAGCCCTTGGTGAGGTAGTAGGTGTTCGGGCTGGCGAAGAAGCGCTGCACGTAGCGCTGGTGCGAGCCGAGGAAGATCGCCACGCAGTCGTGGGTGCGCGGAATGACCAGCGTGTGCGACCTCGACTTCACGCCGACCAGCCCGTTGCCGCACAGCCCGTAGCCGACGATCACGGTGCTCGGCTCCTCGATCGCGTCGATTCTCGCCTGCAGCGCCTCGGCGAGCTTCTTCGGCGAGTTGTGCAGCATCACGTCCAGCCACACTGTGGGCACGCCGGCGGGCAGGCGCTTGCCGAGGAGGTCCTCGAGCACCGCGCAGGAGATCACCACGGTGGGGCGGGATTTCACGGCGACGTCCATGCTACAGCCTCCTACGCGGCGAGCGGCCGCTGCGCGCCGAAGAGCGGGGTTCGGCCGCCGAGTACGCCCGACTCGGCCACGATCGACGGCACCAGGTGCTCCTGCTTCGCGGCCATCAGGTGGATCCCGGCGACCCCGGGAATGCCGCGGATGCGCTGCGCGAGCTCGATGCAGATGCGCCGGCCCTCCTCGCGCGGATCGGCCGCGCCCTCGAGGCGCGCCACGACCGCGTCCGGGATGTGCACGCCCGGCACCCGGCTCCGCAGCCAGCGTGCGGTCTTCGCCGATCCGATCGGGCCGACCCCGGCCAGGATGCGCACCTGCTCGTGCAGCCCCGCGTCGCGCACGCGCGCCATGTAGCGCTCCAGCCGCTCGACGTCGAAGCAGTACTGGGTCTGCACGAACTGGGCGCCGGCGGCGATCTTCCTCGCGAGCCGCACGACGCGGGCGTCGAACGGCGGCGCGAACGGGTTGTCGGCGGCGCCGAGGAAGAGCTGCGGCGCGGCGGCGAGCTTGCGGCCCGAGAGATAGCGCGCCTCGTCGCGCATCGTGCGCGCGGTGGCGAGCAGCGACACCGCGTCCAGGTCGCCGACGTGCTTCGCGCCCGGGTGGTCGCCGTTCGCCACGTTGTCGCCGGTGAGGCAGACGACGTTCCTCACGCCGAGCGCGGCGGCGCCGAGGATGTCGCCCTGGATGGCGATGCGGTTGCGATCGCGGCAGGAGATCTGCATCACCGGCTCGCAGCCCGCCTGCAGCAGCAGCACCGACACGCCGAGGCTGGACATGTGGCAGTTCGCGCCGGACCCGTCGGTCACGTTCAGCGCGTCCACGCAGCCGGCGAACGGCGCGAGCCGCGCGCGCACGTCGTCCGGATCGGCGGAGTCGGGCGGGGAGAACTCGGCGGTGACGACGAACGCGCCGGACGCCATGAGCCGCTCGAGCGCGCTCGCCGGGGCCCGTTGCGCCGCCGCCGGCGCCGCGCGCGCCGCGTCGTCGCCGCCCGCGATCACCCGCAGCCAGCTCGAGCGCCCGGCGAGGTTGTGCTCGACCGGCGGGTTCGGCGCCGCCGGCAGGGCGCCCGCCGCCATCTTCCGGCTCCCGTGCCAGCCCTCGACCCAGACGCAGCGCATGTGCGGATTCACCTCGCAGGTGCCGTCGGCGCGCACGCCGCCGCACGGCCCGTTGCGCACCTGCTTCGGGCAGTTCATCGGGCAGGACATGCCGCTGACCGCGAGCGCGCAGCCCCCGCACATCCGGCAGTCGAAGAGAAAACCCTTGACCGCGCGCTCGGCGGCCGCGAGCGGCCGCTCCAGCCGCTCGAGGCCGATCGCGTGGGCGAAGGGCCGCAGCGCGCGCAGCACCGCGGCGAGCGCGTTGTAGGCGCGCTCGAGCAGCCCCGCGTTGCGTACCGCCCACTTGCGCATGGCGAGCATGGCTCTTCCCCCGGTTACGCCATCGCGAGCGCCTCGGGCGAGGGCGCGAGCGCGGTGTGCGTGACGAAAAGATCCTGGAAATCGGCGCGCGTCGAGAGCTCGAGCACCCGGAGCCGCTTCGCGAGCGCCGCGGCGCGGCGCCGGTGGCTGCGGCTGAACAGCGCCATGCGCGCGCCGTCGCCCGCCGCGTTGCCGATCGAGCGGATGCGCTCGACCGGCACCGGCGGGACGAGCCCGATCTTGAGGATGTCCTCCGGCTCGAGATGATTGCCGAACGTGCCGGCGAGATAGATGCGGTCGATCTCGCCGACACCGCTCTCGGCGAGCAGGATCTCGATGCCCGCCCGCAGCGCCGACTTGCCGAGCTGGACGCTTCTCACGTCCTGCTGGGTGAGGACGATATCGCGCCCGGTGCGCGTGTAAGGAGCCGGAACCAGCACCAGCTCCTCGGCGCGACCGTTCGCGCCCCCGCGAAGCTGCGCGTGCCGCCCGGCCTCGGCGAGCGCGCCGTCCTCCCCGAGGAGGCCACTCGCCACGAACGCCGCGACGCTCGAGATCACGCCGGAGCCGCAGAGGCCGATCGGCCGCGGATCGCCCTTGCCGTCGGCCTCGCGGATCGCCGCCCAGCGGATGCGCCCGGACGGCTCCACCCAGGTGCGCTCGATCGCTCCCGGCGCGGCCCGCACGCCGCAGCGGATGTGGGCGCCTTCGTAGACCGGCCCGGTCGCGCACGAGGTCGCCGTGAGCACGCCGTCGCGCGCGAGCACGACTTCGCCGTTCGTTCCGACGTCCACCAGGAGGTGCGTGCCGCGGTAGAACTCCGGCCCGCGGGTGAGCACCGCCGCCAGCGTGTCGCCGCCGATGTAGCCCGCGATCGACGGGAAGACGAACACCCGCGCCCGCGGCATGATGTCGAGCCCGAGCCGCGCCGCCTCGACCTCGACGCCGTCGGCCCACACCGGCAGATAGGGCGCGCGCCCGAGCGGCTCCGGGTTCACGCCGAGCAGGATGTGCTGCATCGTCGGGTTGCCGACGACGACGCCGTCCACGATGTCCGCGAGCGCCACTCCGACGGCGGCGGCGGCCTCCGCGATCAGCCGGTTCAGCTCGAGGACGAGCAGGCGCCGCATCTCGGCGAGCGTTTCCGGATCCTTCTGGATGTGCGTCATGCGCGAGATGACGTCCTCGCCGTAGATCGCCTGCGGATTGCCGGCGGTGCGCATGCCGACGATCTCGCCCTGCGCGAGATCGCAGAGGAACGCGACGACCGACGTCGTCCCGACGTCGATGGCTACGCCGTACAGCGCCTCGGCGCGCCCGGGGCGCAGATCGAGGACGCGGCGTTCCTGGTAGAGCGTCGCCGTGACCTCCCGCGCGCCGTCGAAGCCCGGTTGCGCGGAGAGCTCGGCGAGCGCCTCGACCGGCAGCTCCACCGACTTGCGGCCCGCCGCGCGCGCGATCGCGCCGCGCAGGCGCGCGGCGAGCGGGCGCTGCGGCTCGGCATAGGCGCCCGGGACTTCCGCGCTCGCCCGCGAAACGATCGGGCGCGGCGTGACGCGGGTGACGGTGTAGGGCTTGCGCGGAGCGCTGCGCACCGCCTGGCTCTCCGGCGGGACCGAGAGCGCGAGGTCGCCGCGCACGTCGCACAGGCACGCCAGGCGGTATCCGCGCGCCTCGCCCCCGGGCGGCAGCAACGCGCGCTCGTCGGCCGAGAGCGGCGTCAGCGCGTCGGCCGCCGTCGCCGCGGCGTCGACTTCGACCAGGCAGCTGCCGCACTTCCCGCGCCCGCCGCACACCGACTTGATGCCGACCCCGGCCTTCCACGCGGCCGCGAGCAGCCGCTCGCCCCGCCGGACCTCGGCGGCGCGCGAGTCGGGATGGAAGGTGACGCGGGGCATGGTGATCGCTCGCGGCGCTGGCGGACGTCTCCTCAGGCGGCGACGCGTCCGGCCTGGAACGCCTCGATCAGGCCCATGCAGTACTCGTCGCGCCCGAACACCGCCTTCGCCGCGTGCATGGCCGAGACGAGCTGCGCGTCGGTGGGATCGACGATCGCCGCGTCCATGCCGCGGCCCATGGCGGCGACGAGAAACGTGCGGTTCACCAGCTTGCGCGCCGGCAGCCCGTGCGACACGTTGGTCAGGCCGCAGATGGTGTGCACGCCCGGATAGCGGCGCATGATCTCGCCGATCGCGTCGATCGTCACCTGCGCCGACTGCGAGTCGGTGCCGAGCGGGAAGACGAGCGGGTCGACGTAGATGTCGTCGAGCGCGACGCCGGCGCGCGTGAGCCGCTCGACGAGCTCCGCGGCGAGCGCGACCTTCCCGTCGACGGTCGTGGCCGGTGTGCCCTCGCCCTGACAGAGCGCGATGAGCTTCGCCCGGTGCTCGAGCGCGAGCGCGAGGACGCGATCGAAGCGCTCGCGCTCCAGGTTGATCGAGTTGATCATCGGCGGCCGCGTCTTCACCTTGGGCAGCGCCGCGGCGAGGGCCGCGGGATCGGGCGAGTCGAGGCAGAGGGGCTTGTCCGTGACGGCCTGGACGGTGTCGACCAGCCAGGCGAGCAGCTCGGGCTCGCGCCCCGGGAAGGTGCCGCCGTTCACGTCGATGTAGTCGGCGCCGGCGGCGTCCTGGTCGACGGCCTCGCGCCGGATGGCGGCGGCGTCCATCGCCTCGAGCGCGGCGCGGATCGTCTTGCGCGACGCGTTGATGCGCTCGGCGACGATCAGCATGTCCGCCTCCGCGCCGGCCGCTCGCTCACTTGTATTTCCCGTACTTGTTGATGGCGCGCGACATGGCCCACACGTTCTCAACCTTGCAATAGTCGGTGATGCTGTTCGCGCTCGAGATCATGTAGCCGCCGCCCTTGCCCACGCGCTCGATGCGGTCCTTCACCTCCGCCTCCACCTCCGCCTCGGTGCCGCGCGGCAGGGTGTAGTCGAGATCGATGTTGCCGACGATGCATACGCGGTCTCCGTAGCGGGCCTTCAGGTCGTTGATGTCCATCGCTGAAGGCTGCACCGGGTGGATCGCATTCATCCCGAGCTGCACGAGCCCGTCGAGGATCGGGAACAGGTTGCCGTCGCTGTGGAAGATCCACGGCTTCTTGATCTCGTTCGCGACCATCAGCTGGTAGGGCTTGAAGAACTCCTCCCACATCTCCATGTTGATCCACGGCGCCTTGGTGTCGGCGTGGTCGTCGTTCGCCCAGATGAAGTCGAAGTCCATCTTGTTGAGATGCTGCACCACGCGCGCGGACCACTCCGAAAAGCGGCGGTGGATCTCCTTCACGAGGTCGGGGTCCTCGTACATCATGATCGAGAACACGTCGAGCCCCATGCTCTCGAACGTGCTCGCGCTGCCGAGCCGGATGCGCGCGAAGACCGCGTAATCCTCGCGGTACTTCTCCAGCCACTCGGCGACCTTGTCGTAGCGGCCCGGGTTGTCGGGATCGGGCAGGAAGCGGTCGAAGAGCTCGAGCGAGTCGCGGTCGGTGAGCAGGCCGCGCTTCACGTAAGTGCGTCCGGTCTTCGCGTCGGTGCCCATCTCCGCGATCCAGGGCGGCACGAAGTCGAAGGTGATCCGGGTCGGCCGGTACCATGCCTCCTTGCCGGTCGTCCCGGTGGTCTGGATCGACTGGCCGTCGCTCGCCCGCTGCCCGCTCGGGAAGTGGTAGCCGAAGCCGTCCATGCCGAGCGCGCGGCAGAGCTCGCCCGGAGTGAAGTCGGTGCGCCCGCCCATGATGCGGACCTGGATGTCCTCCTCGATGTCGTTCTCGATCCAGGGCACCTGGTCGGGCTGCCCGCGCCTGAGCGCCGTCAGCACGCGTTCTCTAGGGGTCATCCCTCTCTCCTCGCCCGGTCGTCCCGGAGTTGCGCTCAGTGCAGAAGCCGGTTGCAGGTCTGGACGCACGCATAGGCGTCCTCGCCGTAGAAGTCGGCGCCGATCTCGTCGGCGAACTTCTGGGTGAGCGGTGCGCCGCCGACTCCGACCCGCAGGCCGGTGCGCACGCCCGCCGCGTCGAGCGCGTCGATCGTGCGGCGCATGCTCTCCATCGTGAGCGTGATGAGCGCGCTCATCAGGACGAAGTTCGGCGCCTCCTTCTGCACCGCCTCGACGAACTTTTCCGGGCCGACGTCCACGCCGAGATCGACCACGTCGTAGCCGGCGCCTTCGAGCATCATCTTCACGATGTTCTTGCCGATATCGTGAAAGTCGCCGGCCACGGTGCCGATCACGGCCTTGCCGCGCTTCGCGGCCGCTTCGCCCGCCAGGTGCGGCTTCAGCACCGGGATCACCTCGGTCATCGCGCGCGCGGCGATCATCATCTGCGGCAGGAAAAACTCGCCGCTCGAGTAGCGCCGCCCGACTTCGGACATGGCTGCGATCAGCCCGTCCTTCATGATGGCCGAGGCGTCGACGCCGGCGGCGAGCGCGCGCCGCGCCTCCTCGACCGCCTCCTTGCGCTTGCCGCCAATCACCCAGTTCCTGATCGCCTCGATCGCGTCCGCCATGGCACCCTCGCGTCAGGCGCGACCGTCGCGCCTGGTATGTGACTGATATATTACGGCTCTGGGCCGGAACGTCAATCGCTTTCTCGCCCGTGTTTGATCGACGTCAAGACCGGCGCGCGTGCGCGCCCGGAATCCGCGCACCGCGTCGCGCGAACTGCGCGAGATCGCCCCTCCCCCGGGGCGAGCCGCGGCGCGGGCGGCTCTCAGGCCGGCGCAGCCGACCGTGCCGCGTCGAGACGCGCGCCGTCCGCGTTCAGGCGGTCCCGGACATCCTCGCCCCGGAGCGCGCGCGGCGCGCAGCGCGCCTCGAGGCACATCGCGGCGGCGTGGCCGATCGCATGGCCGTACGAAAAGCACTGCGCCGTGACGCGTGCCGAGGCGACCGCCTCGTGCTGCGCCGAGAGGCAGCGCCCGGCGAAGAGCAGGCCCTCGCCGCGCGCGGGGACGAAGCACCCGTAAGGCACCTCGTACCAGTCGTTCAGGAGCCACTCCACGCGCGGCTTGGCGCCCGCATGCAGCTCGATCGGCCAGGGCGAGCGCGCGATGCCGTCGGCGAACTTGGTCCCGCGCACCACGTCCGCGTTGCCGAGCTGCGCGATGCCGCGGCCCTGGCGTGTCTGGCGCACGCCGACCTGCACGCCGGTGTCGATCACCCAGCTCGCCTCGCATCCGGTCAGGTGGTCGCGGAAGAAGCGGGCGTACTCGCGCACCTGACGGCGGCCTTCGGTCTCGGCGTCGGTGAAGTCGGCGGCGAAGAGCGTGTTGAGCTCCCGCCCGTCGGGGCCGAGCACCCGCGTGCAGTTGCAGAGCAGCTCGCCGGGGCGCGTGGTCGCGAACAGCCAGATCTTCGCCCGCGGCAGGAAATAGCCCTTCCCGTGGTGGCGGCGCAGGAGCTCGGACACCTCCTCGGGCATGATCGTGTCGGCGCCGTAGGCGCGCAGGAACCGTTCGGTATCCACGCCGCCCAGACGGAAGATCATGGTGGGATTCTGGACCTTGCCGTCGTCGCCGACGAAGGTGGGCAGTCCGGCCATCGCCAGCAGGTCGGCGTCGCCGCTCGCGTCGATCGTGATCCCGGCGCGGATCGCGAGCTTGCCCTGCTTGGTGTAGGCGAGCACACCGCAGACCCGGTCCCCGTCGAGCAGGGTCTCGGTCACGGTGGCGTGCAGGAAGACGCGCACGCCCGCCTCGCGCAGCAGGTGGTCGGCGGCTTCGCGCCACACCAGCGGATCGTGCACGCGCGTGAACGTCTTGCCGTAGCGCACGGGCGGGGTGATCCCGCCGCGCCGCTCGAGCAGGCGGACGAACTCGTCGGCGAACCCGAAGACCACCTGCTCGGGTCGCGCGTCGGCGGCGTCGCTCGCCGCGTACAGCCCGCACACCGTCCCGGAAAGCCCCGCCACGGCGCCGCCGCCGCAGAAGCCGTGGCGCTCGACCAGGGCGACGCGCAGGCCGCGGCGCGCCGCGGTGACGGCCGCCGCCACGCCGGCGGCGCCGCCCCCGGCGACCGCGACGTCCACCTCGATTGCAAAGCCCGGGCGCCGATCGGTCGGGATCATGGGTGCGTCCTCCCTGGCCACCTCTCGCGCCGCCCTAGTTGAAGCCGAGCAGCTTCGTCGGCAGCCACAGGACAGTCTGCGGGAACAGCATGATGATCGCCAGCGTGAGGATCTGCAGCAGGATGAACGGCATCACGCCCTTGTACATGTCGAGCAGCGTGATCGAGGGTGGCGCGATGCCGCGCAGGTAGAAGATCGCCGGCGCGAGCGGCGGCGTGAGATAGCTCGTCTGGATGACGATCAGGAACAGGATGCAGAACCAGACCGGGTTGAAGCCCGCGCCGTTCACCAGCGGCATGAAGATCGGGATGAAGATGAGCAGGATCGAGATCCAGTCGAGCACGAAGCCCGCCAGGAAGGCGAGCCCGAGAAGCAGGAAGAGCAGCGCCCAGGCGTGCAGGTCGAGGTAGGTCACCAGCTGATTGGTGAGCGTGATGCCGCCCGCAGCGAAGAAGACGCCGGTGAAGATCGTGCCCCCGAGCAGGATGGCCATGATCATCGACGTGATGCGCAGCGTCTTCAGCACCGAGTCGGCCAGCATCGCGAGGCTGAACTTGCGGTAGAACATGGTGAGCAGGATGGCGCCGAAGGCGCCGAGCGCCGCCGCCTCGGTCGGCGCCGCCCAGCCGAGCATGATCGACCCGAGCACCGCGAAGATCATGACGAGCGGCGGCACCATCGCGTGCGCGGTGACGCGCAGCCGCACGCCGAGCGGCGGCTCGTCCGGCCCGGGCGGGATGCGCGGCCCGGCCGACGGCCAGATCAGGCACAGGACGAAGATGTAGACGACGTACAGTCCGGCCATGATCAGGCCCGGGAAGATCATCCCGACCAGCAGGTCGCCGACCGAGACGTTCGCCACCGGTCCGAGCACGACCACCACCACCGACGGCGGGATGATCGTGCCGAGCGAGCCGCCGGCGCAGATCGTGCCGCAGATGAGCGGCTTGTTGTACGCGTACTTGAGCATTGCCGGGACCGCCAGCAGGCCGACGACGGTCTCGGTGGCGCCGATGACGCCGGTGGAGGCGGCGAAGATGACGCACATGATCACGGTGCCGAGCGCGAGCCCGCCCGGCAGCCGCCGGGTCCACAGGTGCACCGCCTCGAACAGCGCCTCGGCGATCCCGGAGCGCTCGAGCATGGTGCCCATGAAGACGAAGAGCGGCACCGCGGCGAGCACGAAGTTCGACGCGATGTCCTCGATCTTCTCCATGAGCTGGAAGATGATCGCGCCCTTGAAAACCATCAGGCCGAAGATCAGCGCGGTGCCGCTCAGCGCGAACGCGACCTGCACGCCCAGGAAAATGAGCACGAACATCGCGGCGAGCATGAAGAGCGGCAGGTACTCGGTCATCGCTCTTCGTCCGCGGGCGCGCGCTCGGTGAGCGCGAGATAGCAGCGGATGAGCTGCGCGACGGCCTGCAGCGCGAGCAGCACGAACGCCGCGCACATCACCAGGCGGAACGGCCAGATCACCGGGTTGAAGGCCGACATGCCCGATCGCTCCTGGCTCGCGTAGGCCTTCAGCACCTTCTCCCAGAATCCGAACGAGAGCCAGCCGGCGAGCGGCAGCAGCAGCACGACGTAGGTGAACGCGTCGACCAGCGCCCGGGCTTTGCGCGAGAGCCGCGCGTAGAGGATATCGACGCGGACGTGCTCGTTCTCGCGCAGGGTGTAGGCGAGCCCGATCAGGAAGTGCGTGCCCATCACCATGTAGCCGACCTCGAACGCCCAGAAGGTCGGCTCCGCGAGCACGTAGCGCGAGAACACCTCGTAGCAGCTGGCCGCGATGAGCGGGACGATGAGCCACGCAGCGACGGCCCCGGAAGTGCCGCTCACGCGGTCGAGCAGGCGCAGGAGTCGGGTCAGCACGCGCGGATAGCCGGACAAAACAAAGCCGGCCGCCGCGGGATTCGCCGCGGCGGCCGGCCGGCGCCGATCAGGCCTGCTTGACCTTCACGTTGCGGTAGCGCGGCGCGTCCTTCCAGAGCGCCTCGAACTCGCGCTGGCTCTTGTACGCCTTGTCGAACCAGGGGTTCCCGACCCGGGTCTTCTCGGCCCACGCGATGCCGCGCTCGCGGGCCGCGTACTGCACCTCGGGATCGAGCTCGATGATCTCGTTGCCGCTCTTGCGGAAGAACTCGAGGGCCTTCGCGTCCTCCTGTCCGATCCGCGTGAACGTCTCGTAGGTCACGAGCTTCGCCGTCAGCTCGATGAGCTTCTGGTCGTTCGCCGACAGCTTCGCCCAGACGTCCTTGTTGATGCAGAGCTCGAACGGCGCGGTCGGCTGGTGCACGCCGGGAATGATCAGGTACTTGGCCACCTTGTAGAACCCGGGCGTGATGTTCTCCCACAGCGTGCCCCACTCGGTGGCGTCGATCACGCCCCGCTCGAGCGCCGGATAGATCTCGCCGCCCGGCGTCGTCACCGGCGAGGCGCCGAGCTCCTTCGACATCTCGATCCAGGCCCCCGCGGTGCGCAGCTTCAGCCCCTTCAGGTCGGCGAGCGTCTTGACTGGCTTGCGCGAGTGCAGGAACACCTCGGCGGTGCGGATGAAGAGCGGCATCGACACGATGCCGAACTTCTCGTCGCGGAACTGGCGCTCGAGCTCGGCGCCGCCCGCCTCGTACAGCCAGTGCAGCATGTACTCGGAGTTGAAGCTGCCGGCGTAGCCGCCGAACACGACCGTGGTCGGATCGGCGCCCCAGTCGTAGCCCATCCACGTGTGGCCCATTTCGGCCACGCCGTTCCTCACGGTCTCCGACACCTTGAGCGCGTTGCCGAGCGCGCCGCCGGTGAACACCTGGATCTTCATGCGGCCGCCCGAGAGGAACTCGAGCCGCTCGGCGAACGCTTTTGCGCCGATGTCCATCAGCGGGCCACCCGACCACGCGGTCGCCATCTTCCAGCTGTAGCTCGGACCGCCCTGGGCGCGCGCGGGAAGCGCCGCTGCCGCTGCCGCGGCCGCCGCCGCCGATACCGCACCCGCCTTCAGGAACTCGCGTTTCTTCATCGCCATCTCCTCCTTCCGTGGTTGGATCCGTGGCTCACTTCAAGCCGCTCGCGCCACCGACGCATCCTGCGCGGCCGCGGCGGGCTGGTCATTGATGTATCTCTCCATTTTCGCGCGCAGGCCGGGCTTCAGGTGGCGCATGCTGTAGCCGTTGAACAGGTGCCCGATCAGGCCGCGGTCGAGGTCGCTCGTCCCCATGAGCCAGTCGGCGATGGGGAAGGTCAGGTTCATGTTGACGTCCATCATGATGCCCTGGTTGTGATGGACGGTGTGATGGCGCCGGATGGTGTTGATGAACGGCACGTACCGCACGAACCAGTTGTCATGGACGTGGCAGCAGTAGTGGAAGGTCTCGTAGATCAGGTACTGCCCGACGATCGTGACCATCAGGATGTAGCCGGCGTTCGGGTTGACCAGCCAGCCGAGCAGGAGCGCGAACGGCGTGCCGAGCGCCATGAACGTGAAGAGCGCGCGCCACGGGAAGAAGATGATCCGCCACTCGCGCGTCGTGTCCACCGTCATCTCGTTGTCGGTGAAGTACTGGTGGTGCTGCCGGGTGTGGCGGTCGTAGATCGCGCGCAGCGCCCAGACGTCGACCAGGCGGTGCATCACGCTCTTGTGGATCCACCACTCGAAGAGGTTGGAGAGCACGAACACCGGGACGACCAGGAGCCACTCCCAGGTGGCGTTTTCCATCCGGCTCACGCACCACGCGATCGCCGCGATGCCGACGACGTAGATCACCCCGATGTGCACCGGGCCGTTGTAGAGCGGATGGACCTGCGACATGTACTCCGAGCGGAACTTGCGCTGGCGCTCGCCCATCGTATGCCGCTCGACCAGGGTGGTGTCTCCAAGCTGCCCCATGGCGTGTCTCCTTGCAGTGCCGGCGGCCGCGGCCGCCGCTCGATCCGGAGCCGCCCGGACGCGGCAGCGCCGGGACGGCTCGCCCACCGCCTGGTATATCAGGCGTATATTTGTTGGTGAGCGATTGTCCCCCGGCGCGCCCGCGATATCAAGCCGGGCGCATCGCGGGGCGGATGCTGCGCCGCGTCACGCAGCGCGCTCCATTCCCGGGCGCCGCCCGGCCTCAGTGCCGCGCCGCCGCGCCCTCGGCCACCAGCCGCTTGGTGAGCCGCACCGCCTCCACCGCGTTCGCGCCATACCCGTCGGCGCCGATCTTGTCGGCGAACTGCTCGCTCACCGGCGCGCCGCCGACGATCACGCGGCAGCGGCCGCGCAGCCCGTTGGCGTCGAGCGCCTTGATGATCTCGCCCATCTCGACCATCGTCGTGGTGAGCAGCGCCGATAGGCCGAGCACGTCGGGCCCGAACGCCGCAACCTCCTCGCAGAAGCGCTCCCGCGAGACGCTCACCCCGAGGTCGCGCACCTCGAAGCCCACCCCGCGCAGCATCGTGACGACGAGATTCTTGCCGATGTCGTGCATGTCGCCGTGCACCGTGCCGACCAGCACCCGGCCGCGCTGCTGCTCGCCGCTCGCGGCGAGGTGCGGCTCGAGCAGCTTCACCGCGGCGGTCATCGCGCGGGCGGCGAGCAGCACCTCGGGGATGAACGCATCGCCCGCCGCCATGCGGTTGCCGACCACGGTGATGGCGGCGATCAGGCCGTGCTCGAGGATGTCGGCCGCGCGCACGCCGCGGTCCAGAAGCGCCTGCACGTGGCCGGTGATGTCGACGTGCCGGCCCTTGAAGACGTCGTTCCGCACCTGCGCGTACGCGTCATCGGCCGTGTCGCCGGCCGGCGCGGCCGCGGCCGCCGCCCCCGGCCGCGCCGGCGCGGCCTCGAGCGTGCGCGCGGCCCCCGCCTTCAGCGGCAGCGCGCCCTCGCGCGCGATGCGCTCGCCGATCCGCTGCAGGCGCGCGAAGATCGCCTTCGGCGGCACCTCGTCGGCGACGCCGACCACCAGACGGTTGCCCGGCGCCACGGCGCGGAAGAACCCGTCCAGGTAGGCCTCGAAATCGGCGTCGCTCGTCTCGGGCAGCACCACCGTCGAGGGAATGCCGCCGTAGAGCGTGAGGCGCGGGCTCCAGCGGCGGTAGTACTCGGCGAACGTCACCCGCGTCATCGGCGCCGGGCAGATCGATTCGGCGACGTGCATGCCGGAGTCGCGGATCAGATCCATCAGGCCGCGGTTCTCGCCGTCGGTGTGGCAGAGCACGAGCTTCCCGGCCGCCTGCATGGCGGCGGCGGCCCTGCGGATCCAGGGCTGGATCTCCTTCTCGAAGTACGGCGGGAAGGTGAGCATGTCGTCGAAGTTCGCGCCCCACCACACCACCTCGGCCGGCGAATCGGCGAGGATGCGGATCATCTTGTCCATCAGCGGCGCAATGCGCTCGGCGAGCCCGCGCATCTCGGCGTAGTGGTCCCGGTAATGGATGAAGAACTGCGTCTGGTCGCTGAGATCGCGCTGGATCAGGTGGAACGGCGAGGCGTCGAGCGAGCCGATGGCGATCGGCAGGCCGTCGTCGCGCATGTCCTCGGCCGACCAGCGGCGGAAGCGCTCGAAGTTCGGCACCACCTCCATGTGCTCGAACAGGTATCCGGCCGGCGCGTAGTCGGCGGGCGTCTTGATCAGGTGCTCGACCAGCGCCGGGATGGTGATCCCGTTCTTCTGCGATTCGACGTCGTAGTGCGTGGTGGTGCTCACCACGCCGAGCGGCGTGTGGTACTCGACGCGGGTGCGTGCGCCGCTGCGCGCGACCTTCACCTCGACGCCGCGCGGCAGCACGACGTCGAACACCGTGTCGCGGCTGTAGAACACGTTGATGCCGCGATGCAGGTACTGCGGCTGGAAGGCGGGGTCGAGCTGGTTGTCGGCGAAGCGGTGGTGCACCGCCCAGCCCTCGGCCCGCGCGATCTCGTTCATCGCCCGCCCGGCGTGCTGGGGCGGCAGCGTGCCGGCGGTCGAGTTCGCCAGGTACCACAGGTCGAGCCGCGGCACGTAGGGCAACCGGTCGACCGTGTCGCCGCGTAACGCCGCGGCAATGCGCGCTCTGTGCGTGTACATCGCTCACCTCCCGCCCGCCGCGCGCCCCGCGGCCCGCATGCGATCGCTGACATATTAGGCGTATGTCTCGCGCCCTGTCCACGCCGGTGCGCCAGGACTTGACGCGGATCACGCCGCGGCGCGGCCGCTCAGAAATCGGCGCTCACGGTGGCGCGGGTGAAGGACTCGATCTTGTCGAGCAGCCGGTCGGTCGCCACCGCGGCCGCCGATTCGTCGGCCGCGGCGATCGCGCGCGCGATGTCGGCGTGCAGCTTGGCGGTCTCGGGCAGGTCCGCCGCCTGCTTGTAGTGGTGGTACCAGAAGCGCCGCGACAGCGACTGCATCAGCCCCATCGCCCCGGCGGCGAACTCGTTGCGCGCGGCGCCGACGCAGAGCTCGTTGAAGGCGCGGTCGACGCGCATGAAGGTGGTGTCGTCGTTCTGCCGCGCGCTCTTCTCGAACTGCTCGGCGAGCGCGGCGAACTGCGCGCGCTCGGCCGCGGTCGCGCGGCGCGCGGCGCTGCGCGCCACCAGCCGCTCGACCTCGCGGCGCACCTCGAGCAGCCGCAGCTGGCTCTTCACGTTGATGTCGGAGACGATCACGCCGCGGCGCGGCAGGATCGTCACCAGCCGCTCGCGCGCGAGCCGCTGCAGCGCCTCGCGGATCGGGGTGCGCCCGATGCCGAGCCGCCGGGACAGCATCGCCTCCGACACCGCCGATCCCGGCGGCAGCTTCAGCGTGACGATGAGCTCCTCGAGGTAGGTGTAGGCCTTGTCGGTGAGCGTCTCCACCACCTCGGGCGCGTCGGCGCGCCGGCGCCGCCGCCGCGCGACCGGCATCAGACGTGCCGGCGTTTTTGCACCATGCCGAGAAATTTCTCGTACTCCTTGTCGTCCACCCCGTAGCTGTGGTCGTCGTCCGGGAAGCTGCCCTCCTTCACCTCCTTCACGTACGCCTTCAGGCCGTTCACGGCGACCTCGGTGAGGTTAGCGTAGCGCTTCGTGAACTTCGGCTTGAAGTCGGTGAACACGCCGAGCAGGTCGTAGGAGAGCAGGATCTGGCCGTCGGTGCCGACACCGGCGCCGATCCCGATGGTCGGGATCTCGAGCTGCTCGCTGATCAGCCGCGCGATCTTCGCCGGCACCGCCTCGAACTCGAGCATGAAGCAGCCCGCGTCCTGGATCGCGAGCGCGTCCTCCAGGATCTTCATCGCGCCCTCCGCGGTGCGTCCCTGGATCTTGAAGCCGCCGAACATCGCGATCGTGTGCGGCGTGAGCCCGATGTGCGAGGCGGTCGGGATGCCGGCGTCGACCAGCGCCTTGAGGATGTGCGCCTGGCTCCTGCCGCCCTGCGGCTTCACCGCGTCGCACAGCGCCTCCTGCATGAAGCGGGCGGCGTTGGTCAGCGCGCGCTCGACCGTGTTGTAGCTCTGGTATGGCATGCACCCGAGCACGAACGTGTTCGGTGCGCCGCGGCGCACCGCCTGCGAGTGCAGGACCATCATGTCCATGGTGGCCGGGATCGTGTTCGGATGGCCGTGGCAGGTCATCGCCAGGCTGTCGCCGACCACGCAGACGTCGACGCCGGCGGCCTCGGCCCACTTCGCCGAGGTGTAGTCCAGCACCGACGTGTAGACCATCTTCTCGCCGGTCCGCTTCGAGTCGCGGATCTCGGTGATCGTGCGCTTCTTGCGCTCGCCTGCGGCCATGGCCCCTCCTGCCCGACGTTTGATATGCGACTCGTATGTTAACGGTTTTCGCGCCGGCGGCGCGAGCGCCGCCCGGGACCGTCCGGCGCTAGCCCGGGTTTCTCACAGGGGATCGAGATGATGGCGAGGCGCCCGTGAGGGTCGGCGCGCAAGCGCCGACGCGGCGAGCGAGCTTGGGCTCGGCGGCCCGGGGCAATACCGGGTGCGAGCGGGAGCACTGCGCCCCGGGCCGGCATGCCCAAGATCGCCGCAGCGCGCGCTCGATCAGCCCGGCGCATGAACCGTCTTCGAACCAAGCTCGTTCACTGCCC
>JAHDYJ010000048.1 GCA_023383795.1 Burkholderiales bacterium
GAAGAAGAGCGTCAGCAGCAGCACCTGGATGTGCGAGCCGTCGACGTCGGCGTCGGCGAGGATCACGATCTTCCGGTACCGCAGCCCGGAGAGGTCGACCGCCCCGTCGAGCTTGTGCGGCTCGACGCCGATCGCGAGCGCGATCGCCTCGATCTCCTTGTTCGAGTAGAGCGAGTCCGGGCTGTCCTGCCAGGTGTTCTTCGGCTTGCCCTTGAGGGGCAGGACCGCCTGGAATTCCTTGTCGCGCGCCTGCTTCGCCGAGCCGCCGGCCGAGTCGCCCTCGACGATGAAGAGCTCGTTTCGCTCCGGGTCGTCGGACGCGCAGTCGGTCAGCTTGCCCGGCAGCACCGCGACGCCCGACAGCTTGCGCCGCTCGACCTTCTGCGCCGCGCGCGTGCGCGCGAGCGCCTGCCGGATCGCGAGCTCGGCGATGCGCTTGCCCTCGTCGACGTGCTGGTTCAGCCACAGCTCGAACGGGTCGCGCACCATCTGCGCCACGAGCTTCACCGCGTCGCGCGAGATCAGCTCGTTCTTCACCTGCCCCTTGAACTGCGGGTCGAGCATCTTGACCGCCAGCACGTGGGATGCGCGCGACCACACGTCCTCCGGCACGATCTTCAGCCCGCGCTGCCCCATCGCGTGATGGTCGACGAAGTTCTTGACCGCGTTGTAGACGCCCTCGCGCAGGCCGGCGACGTGAGTGCCGCCCTGGCGGGTCGGGATCATGTTCACGTACGCTTCGGCGACGACGTCGCCCTCGGGAGTCCAGGCGATCGCCCACAGCGCGCCCTCGCCCTCGGCAAAGCTGTCGCCCTCCGACTGCGCCGTGATGTACCGCTCGCCGAGGAAGGGCTCCGCCACGGCGCCGCGCTCGGCCATCGCCTCGCCGAAGTAGCCGCGGATTCCGGTCGGGAAGTGCCAGGTCGTGGTCTCGACCTTGCCGTTCTTCTCGACGCCGAGCGTGAACTTCACGCCCGGAAGGAGCATCGCCTTCGCCCGCAGCAGCGCGGCGATCTCGGCGGCGACGATCTTCGGCGAGTCGAAGTACTTCGGGTCGGGCCAGAACCGGATGCGCGTGCCGGTCTCGCGCGGGCCGACCGCCCGCACCTTCTTGAGCGGCTCCTTGACCTTGCCGTTGTCGGCGAAGACCAGCCGGTGCAGCGCACCGTCGCGTTTGACCTCGACCTCGAGCCGCTTCGCGAGCGCGTTCGTGACGCAGACGCCGACCCCGTGCAGGCCGCCCGCGATGCGGTAGACCGCGTCCGCGTCCGTCTTGCGGAACTTGCCGCCCGAGTGCAGCGTCGTGAAGATGACCTGCACCGCGGGGACCTTCTTCTTCGGATGCGGGTCGACCGGAATGCCGCGGCCGTCGTCCTCGACCGCGGCCGAGCCGTCCTCGTGCAGGACGACCGAGACGTTCCTGGCGTAGCCGGCGAGCCCCTCGTCGGACGCGTTGTCGATGGCTTCGACCAGCGCGTGATTGGGGTTGACCGGATCGGTGTACATCCCCGGCCGATGCAGGATCGGCGAGAGATCCTCAAGGATTTCAATGTCTTCTGCGCGGTACTCGCCTGCCTTGCGTGCCATCGTGCTGCTGGTCTACCACAGGTTGGGGTCGAAGAAATCGTCGACCACGACGGGTTGCGATCATACTCCGCTCGAAGGCGGCGTGCAGCGCGTCCGGCAAGCTGGAATGCGGCGAAATGGGCACTCCCCGCCGGCCGGGTCGCGCCGGGGCAGCGCGCGGCGGGTCGACCCCTCTAGAGCTGCGCCGCGGCGAACGTGTCGCAGGCGCGCACGTCGCCGCTCTCGAGGCCGCGGCGGAACCAGCGGACGCGCTGCTCGGAGGAGCCGTGCGTGAACGCTTCGGGCACCACGTACCCGCGCGTCTGGCGCTGGATGTGGTCGTCGCCGATGGCGGCCGCGGCGCGCAGGCCCGCCTCGATGTCGCGCGCGTCGATCAGGCTGCGCCGTGTGGCGAAATGGCCCCACACGCCGGCGAAGCAGTCGGCCTGGAGCTCCTGCCGCACCGAGAGCGCGTTTGCCTGCTCGGGCGAACGGCGGCGGCGCTCGCGCTCGACCTGCTCCGAGACACCGAGCAGGGTCTGGACGTGGTGTCCGATCTCGTGCGCGATCACGTAGGCGCGCGCGAACTCGCCCGGCGCGCCGAACCGTTGCGCAAGCTCGTCGAAGAATCCGAGGTCGAGGTAGACCTTCTGGTCCCCCGGGCAGTAGAACGGACCGACCGCCGCGCTCGCGAAACCGCAGGCCGAGCCGACCTGCCCGCGGAACAGCACCAGCGTGGGATCCTTGTATTGCCGTCCGCCGGAGGTGAACAGCGCGCGCCAGGTGTCTTCGGTGTCGCCCACGATCGCGCGCACGAAATCGGCCTGCCGATCGTCCTGCGGTGGCGCCGGCGCCTCCACGCCCGGCGCGGGCCCCGACATCTCCGCGACCGGACCCAGCAGCTCGAGCGGATTGATGCCGAAAAGCAGGCTCGCCACGAGCAAGATCACCAGACCGAGGCCGCCGATGCGGACCGGGCCCGCGTGCCGTCCGAAGCCGGCACTGCGCCGGTCCTCGACATTCTCGCTCCGGCGCATGCCGCCCCAGCGCATCTACATCCCTCCGAACGGCTACCTAGCCGCCCAGCCGCTTGGCGATCAGCTGGGCGTCGTCGACGACCTTCAGGGGGCTTCCGCCCCACAGGATCGCAGCGTAGAAGTGGCTCTCCAGCTTGGCCTTGGCGAGCGCCTCCCACTGGTAGCCGTTCAGCAGGATGATCTGCCCGGTCATGCCGAGCTCGCCGATCACGGTGAAGGCGCCCTCGACCACTTTGCCCGACGGCGGCTTGTCCCAGGTGACCGGGTCCACCTTGGCCACCGACTTCGCCTCCTCGCCCGGATACACCGAATAGACGCCGCTCGCGCCGTCGCTCGTGCGCAGCGATGCGGCGAGGCGGGTTCCACGCGGCTTCATTCGTTCTCGCTCCCTGTCATGTCGAGGCGTCGCAGGCCCGGCGACCGACGCACCCGGATTCTAGCGGAACCGGCCAGCGCCGCGCCTGCGGTCGTCGTCCGGGGAACATATACTGCGCCGGGCGCAGCCGACCGAAGGAGGCAGGAGCCGCATGATGCTCGAGCAGCAGTTCGCCCTGGACCGCGCGTACAACACGCCCGCGACCGACTACCGCCGCATCGCGGTGGCCCCGCTGTCAGGCGCCTGCGGCGCCGAGATCCGCGGCGTCGACCTCGCGGGCACGCTCGACGATGCCACGGTCGCGGAAGTGCGCCGCGCGCTCCTCGACCATCTCGTGGTCTTCTTTCGCGAACAGGCGCTCACCCCGGCGCGCCTCGCCGCGCTCGCCCGCCGCTTCGGCGAGCTGCACGTCCACCCTTTCGCCGAAGGCATGGCGGAGCATCCCGAGATCCTGGTGGTGCGCAAGGCGAAGACCGACCGGTTCAATTTCGGCGGCGAGTGGCACGCCGACGTGACCTGGAGCGAGACCCCGCCCCTCGGCTCGATCCTGTACGCCGAGCGGGTGCCGGCCTGGGGCGGCGACACGCTCTTCGCGAACCAGTACATGGCCTACGACGCGCTCTCGGAGGGCATGCAGCGGATGCTCTCCGGGCTGCGCGCGGTGCACAGCGCCGCCCGCGTATACGCGCCGACGGGCTACTACGCCGCCGACGAGTACCAGCGCATGGGCGGCACGCAGGTGCGGCCGAGCGAGCAGGCGCGCCGCGAATACGTGCATCCGGTGGTACGCACGCACCCGGAGACCGGCCGCCGGTGCCTGTTCGTGAACGCCTCCTACACCGAGCGCTTCGAAGGCATGACGCGCGAGGAGAGCCGCCCGCTGCTCGAGTACCTGTTCGAGCACGCGGTCCGGGCGGCGTTTACCTGCCGCTTCCGCTGGCAGACGGGATCCGTCGCGTTCTGGGACAACCGCTGCGTCCTGCACAACGCGATCAACGACTATCCCGGCGAGGAGCGGCTGCTCTACCGCGCGACCGTGATCGGCGAGCGGCCGGCCTGAGCCGCAGGCGGCGCCGACGCCCTACGCCTGGCAGCGGAGCGCTGGCAGGAAGCCCGCGTCGCGCGGGGATTACCGCGGCTTGCGGCGCCGCGCGGCGGCCAGTCCTGCGAGCGCGATGCCGAAGAGCGCGAGCGCGCCCGGCTCCGGCGCCGACGATTCCCGCACCAGGCCGATCGTGAATCCGTGCCAGAACTCTTGCGTCGAGGCCCAGCTGATCGACGTGAGGGTGCCGCTGAACTGGATCACGGCGTGGAGCTCGTTGCCCGTCAGGATGTCGCCCGCGGCAGTGGAGAACGTGCCGTCGCCCCAGAAGCCGAACCCCTCGCTCAGCACGGTGAACGGCGTGTCGAAGTCGTAGCTGACGCCGAGCCCCAATTGCCCCATGCTCACGATCGCCATGACGGGATTCGTGACCGGAGAGCCGAACAGGAGCGTATTGGTGCTCGCGGCGTTGAATGCCAACAGCTCGAATCCCGGCGGGCGATTGTCGACGACCGCGCTCGCGGTGTACGGCGCGGGCGCGTTCTCGATCCAGTAGTCGGTGGTGGACGATGCGCCACTCCCCACCATGACACCGTTCGCGAGCTGGGCGAACTGCAGCGTGCCCCTGAACGTGAGCGCGACGCCGGCGGCGCTGCCGGTGGAGATGGAGAGATCCGACGCGGCCCAGTCGGCCCAGTCGATGATCCCGGACCGAGCCGCGCCCGGCAGCAGAGCGAGCGTCAACACCGCCACGACGATGAGCTTGCGCATGATGCCCCTTTCCGGCCGGACGACCCCAGCCGAACAAAGTTTCCGACCGCTTGGCGCAAGTTTCACACCAGCGGACGCCGACCCTTATGAATCAAGGCGATACCGACCGCCGGGTTTCACAGGTCGAAAAAATGTAAACCTGCCCGACAGGGACGATCGAGGAACCGCGTCGCAACCCGCCGCCTGCGAACGACGCGCCGCAGCCGAGGCGGGGGGCGCGGGAACCTATCGGTGCTCCGATGAAGCCGCCGGGAGCGCGGCCGGGCGGCAGGTACCTGGGACTGCGACGATGGGTGGCGGAGAGAGTGGGATTCGAACCCACGATACGCTCATCACGTATACACACTTTCCAGGCGTGCGCCTTCGACCGCTCGGCCATCTCTCCGTGATCGGGAATCCTAAGCAGGCGTGGTGAGCGCGTCACCATCCGCGGCACGCGGATTCTACCGTACACGCTCGCCTGGAAGCCATTTCGGGACGAGACGACGCTCGTCGATGAGGGGGCTTCGCGCTTGGTTGCTCCGGGATATGCAAGGAAAGGACGCGGGATGACTCGCCCCCTGCGCGCACGATCTTTCGCGCCCGAAGAGGCGCCGCCGCTTCGAGACAGGTCCTAGAGAACCTTGCCGGGGTTCATGATCCCGTGCGGATCGAGCGCGCGCTTGATCCGGCGCATCAGCTCCATCTCGAGCGGCGACTTGTAGCGCAGGATCTCCGCGCGCTTGTAGACGCCGAGGCCGTGCTCGGCGCTGATCGACCCGCCGTGGCGCGCGGTCGCATCGTGCACGATGCGGTTCACTTCGGCCATGCGCGCCATGAACGCATCCTCGCTCATCGACGCCGGCCCTGCCACGTTGTAGTGCAGGTTGCCGTCGCCGACGTGTCCGAAGCAGATCACGCGCACGCCGGGGAACGCCCGCTCGAGCTCCGCGCGCGCGGCGTCGATGAACTCCGGGATGCGCGAGATCGGCACCGACACGTCGTGCTTGACCTGGCGGCCCTCGCGCACCTGCGCCTCGGTCATGTTCTCGCGCAGCGCCCACAGTCCGCGCGCCTGCGCCTCGCTCGTCGCGACGGCGGCGTCGAGCGCGACGCCGCGCTCGATGGCTTCGGCAAGCGCGCCCTCCAGAAGCTCGCGCACGCCGCCGGCCGCATGCGTGTCCGACAGCTCGAGCAGGACGTGCTCCGGGTGGACGCGGTCGAGCGGCGTCTGCACGCCCGGCATGTGGCGCGTGACGATCTCGACGCACGCCGCGGACATCAGCTCGAACGCGGTCAGCCGGTCGCCGCAGCGCTCTTGCACGTGCGTGAGGAGCGCCAGCGCGTCGCGCGGGGAAGCGACGGCGACGAATGCGGTGGCCTGCGCGCGCGGCTTCGGGAAGAGCTTCAGGACCGCGGCCGTGATGACCCCGAGCGTCCCTTCGGCGCCGATGAACAGGTGCTTGAGGTCGTAGCCCGTGTTGTCCTTGCGCAAGCCGCGCAGCCCGTCCCAGAGCTCGCCCGACGGCAGCACGACCTCCAGCCCGAGGACGAGATCGCGCATGTTCCCGTAGCGCAGCACCTGGACGCCGCCGGCGTTGGTGGACAGGTTGCCCCCGATCTCGCAGCTGCCCTCGGCGGCGAGGCTCAGCGGAAAGAGGCGTTCCGCCTCGGCGGCGGCGGCCTGCAGGCTCGCGAGCACGCAGCCCGCCTCGACCGTCACGGTGTTGTTCACCGTGTCGAGCGCACGGATCCGGCGCATGCGCGAGAGGTTCACGACGAGCTGCGTACCGCTCGCGTCGGGCGTCGCCGCGCCGCACAGGCTCGTGTTGCCGCCCTGCGGGACGATCGCGGTGCCGGTCTCGGCGCACAGCCGCACGACGGCCGAGACCTCGGCGGTCGTGCCCGGCTTCACCACCGCGAGCGCGCGGCCGAAGTAGCGCTTGCGCCAGTCCGTCGCGAACGGTCCGGTTTCGGCCCCGCCGGTCAGCACGTTGGCCGGACCCACGATCCGGCCGAGCTGCTGCGCGAGCGTGACGACGTCCATGGGCATGCGGGCCGCGGCTCGCGCGGCGGCGGGCCGGCCGGCCGCCGCCGCGCGTCCAGCGCTACTGCGCCTGCTTCAGCTGCTCGAGGATCGCCGGGTTCTCGAGCGTCGTCACGTCCTGCGTGATCTCCTCGCCGCGCGCGATCGACCGCAGCAGCCGCCGCATGATCTTGCCCGAGCGCGTCTTGGGCAGGTTCTCGCCGAAGCGGATGTCCTTCGGCTTGGCGATCGGTCCGATCTCCTTGGCGACCCAGTCGCGCAGCTCCTGCGCCACCCGCTTCGCGTCCTCGCCGGTCGGGCGCGGCCCCTTGGTCACGACGAACGCGACGATCGCCTCGCCGGTGAGTTCGTCCGGCCGTCCGACCACCGCGGCCTCGGCGACGAGCTTCGAGTTCGCCACCAGCGCGGACTCGACCTCCATCGTGCCGAGGCGATGGCCGGAGACGTTCAGCACGTCGTCGATGCGGCCGACGATGCGGAAGTAGCCGTCCTCGTCGATGCTCGCCCCGTCGCCGGCGAGGTAGTACTTGCCCTTGAAGTCGTCGGGGAAGTAGGTCTTCTTGTACCGCTCGGGGTCGCCCCAGATGGTGCGCAGCATCGACGGCCAGGGGCGCTTGATCACCAGCAGCCCGCCCTTGCCCTTGCCGACCGAGTTGCCGGTCTCGTCCACGATGTCGGCCATGATGCCCGGCAGCGGCAGCGTCGCGGAGCCGGGCTTGGTCGGGATCGCGCCGGGCAGCGGCGTGATCATGATGGCGCCGGTTTCGGTCTGCCACCACGTATCGACGATCGGGCAGCGCTCGCGACCGACCGTGGTGTGGTACCACATCCACGCCTCCGGGTTGATCGGCTCGCCGACGGTGCCGAGGATGCGCACCGAAGACAGGTCGTACTTCTTCGGCTCCTCCGGACCGGCCTTGATCAGCGAGCGGATCGCGGTCGGCGCGGTGTAGAACACGTTCACTTTGTGCGCCTGGATCATCTTCCAGAAGCGGCCGGCGTCCGGGTAGGTCGGCACGCCCTCGAACATCACGACCGTGGTCCCGCAGGCGAGCGGACCGTAGACGATGTAGCTGTGGCCGGTCACCCAGCCGACGTCGGCGGTGCACCAGAAGATGTCGGTGGGCTTGTTGTCGAACACCCACTTCACGGTCAGCATGCAGCCGAGCAGGTAGCCGCCGGTCGAATGCTGCACGCCCTTCGGCTTGCCGGTCGAGCCCGAGGTGTAGAGGATGAACAGCGGATGCTCGGCGTTGACCGGCACCGGATCGCAGGCGTCGGCCCGCCCCTTCACCGCGTCGTCCCACCACAGGTCGCGGCCGGCGGCCATCGCGACCTGGCTCCCCGAGCGCCTGTAGACGATCACATTGCGCACCGCATCGCAGCCGCCCATGCCGATCGCCTCGTCCACGACGGGCTTCAGCGGGATCTCGCGGCCGCCGCGGAACTGTCCGTCGGCGGTGATCACCGCGACCGCGCCGGCGTCGATGATGCGCTCCTGCACGCTCTTCGCGGAGAACCCGCCGAACACGACCGAGTGCGTGGCGGCGATGCGCGCGCACGCCTGCATCGCGACCACGACCTGGATCGACATCGGCATGTAGATGAGCACGCGATCGCCCTGCTTGATGCCGAGCGCCTTGAGCGCGTTCGCGAAGCGGCACACCTCGTGGTAGAGCTGCTTGTACGTGATCTTCGTGACCTTGCCGTCGTCGGCCTCGAAGATGATCGCGGTCTTGTCCGGCTGGGCGGCGAGGTGGCGGTCGAGGCAGTTGTAGGAGGCGTTCAGCTCGCCGTCGTGGAACCACTTGACGAACGGCGGATTCGACTCGTCCAGCACCTTCGTGAAGGGCTTCGACCAGTGCAGATGCTCCTTGGCGAGCCGGCCCCAGAAGCCCGTGAAGTCGCGCTCGGCCTCGTCGCAGAGCGCCTTGTAGGCGGCCATGCCAGAGACGTTCGCCTGCTTCACGAACTCCGGCGACGGCGGGAAAACCCGCTTCTCGTGCAGGACCGACTCGATGGTTGCAGCCATGAACCAACTCCTCCTTGTTGTGCCTGGAAGATCCGTCTCGAACAAAGCCCCCGCCGCCGGGTGCGAAAGGCCGGGAGGTGCGCTCGATCTCATGCGCGTGCTTCACCGCGCCACGGGCGCCTCTCCCGCGCGCGCGTCGACCCGGCGTATAAAAGCACTAAACCACGGTTTTGTAAACCGAATCGCCTCACGCGGGCACGCGGGCGCTCGCTCGAACCCCGCGCGGCGGATCGCAGTCGCACACCCCGCGAAACCACGACGCCGGTGGCAGAAATCGCGCGCCGCAGCGGCGCGCACTTCCGCGGCCCACTCTCCGCAGCCGTCGAGGCGGCCGACCCATGCGACCGGCAAACGCCCCCGGCGGGCGCCCGCCCTAGCCGTCAGTGCACCGGCGCGCCGTCCTCGAAGCGCTCGCCCTCCTCGCCGAACGCGACCGGCGGATAGAACGCGCGGAAGTCCGCGGCGACGCGCTCGAACGGGAAGTCCGACCACACGCCGTGGTCCTTCACGTACTCCATGTGGCGCCGGTTCGACGCGTCGAACTCCTGAAAGACGGCATCCGAGCGGCCGTCGAACTCGGTCGGATGGACGCCGAAGCGCGTGCAGAGCTCGATGTTGAACGCGGGGGCCGCCTTGACCCACACGCCGTCGAGCAGCAGCACCGCGTAGCCGTGGTGCATGAAGTAGGTCTTGCCGCCCATGCGCGCCTTGAGCTTCTCGGTCGTGAGATGGTTCACGACGTCGGACAGCCCGATGCCCGCGTGGATGCCGACCGCGCGCAAGGTCGCCGCCAGCAGCACCGCCTTCGGCAGGCAGAACCCGTAGCCGGTGGCGAGCACGTAGCTCGCGGCGTAGGTCGCCGGATCGAGCCGCATCGAGAACGGGTCGTAGCGGATCCGGTCGCGCACCGCGTAGAACAGCCTGATCGCCTTCCCGGTCGGGTCGGTCTCGCCCGCGACCGCCGCTTCGGCGAACGAGCGCACCGGCGGCGCGTCGAAGTCGAGAAACCGGGTCGCGGCGAGGTACTCCGGATCGGCCTGCGGGATCTGCCCCGGTGGCGTGAAGATCATGCTCGTCCTCGTGGTCGGCCCGATGGTGGCACGCGTCGCGGCGCGTCGCTCAGCGCTTGCTGGCGAGCATCGTCCCGCGGCAGCGGCGCGCGCCGCACAGGCACGTCCAGATCCGCTTCATCCGCGGCGTGTGCCGCTCCTCGAGCGTGATGTTGTAGTCGTAGGTCAGCTCCTCGCCGGGCCGGATGTCGCGCGTGGCCTCGATGAATATCCTGCCGTCCTCCTCCACCGTCTCGCAGTTCGGGCTGCAGCCGTGGTTGATCCAGCGAGCGGCGTTGCCGCGCACGCCGGCGTCGATGACCCACTCGTCGTCGAGCTCGAACAGGAACGTGTGGTTGTCGGTGTCGGCGACGTCGGCGTAGCGGCGGTCGACTTCGGCATGGGTGAGGCGCTCGCCCCTGTACTCGATGATGCGGGTGCCTTTGGGGATCTGCCGGGCGGCGAAGACGCCGCGGCCGTGGATCCCGGACCTGCGCACGAAGTAGAGCGGCTTCGCCCGCCGCGCGCCGTTCACGTGCGTGATTGCCTTGCTGTTGCGCGTCATGTGCTTCGTTCAGAGTTGCTTCGGGCCCGCATTTTACGCAAGCGCGGCGCCGCGCGCCGCGGGCCCGGCTACTGCCCGCCGCCGAGCGCCGTCTTGATCTGCTCCAGCGCGCCCGGGTCCTCGATCGTCGTCAGGTCGCCCGGGTCGCGCCCCTCGGCGAGCGCCTGGATCGACCGGCGCAGCGTCTTCCCCGAGCGCGTCTTCGGCAGCAGCGTGACGAAGTGGATGCGCCGCGGGCGCGCGATGGCGCCGATCGCGTCGTCGACGGTCTTCATGACCTCCTTCTCGAGCGCCGCGCGGCCGTCCGGCGTCGAGATCCGCGCCGGATCCTTGACCACCGCGAAGGCGAGCGGCATCTGCCCCTTCACCTGGTCGCTCACGCCGACCACCGCGCACTCGGCGATCGCCGGGTGCATGCTGACGGCCTCCTCGATCTCGCGCGTGCCGAGGCGGTGCCCGGCGGTGTTGATCACGTCGTCGGTGCGCCCGAGGATGAAGTAGTAGCCGTCCTTGTCGCGGATGCCCCAGTCGAAGGACGAGTAGACCAACTTGTCGCGGAAGCTGGAGAAGTAGGTGTCGACGAAGCGCTCGTCGTCGCCCCAGACGGTGGAGAGGCACCCCGGCGGCAGCGGCGGAACGACTGCGACCACCGCCTTCTCGTCGACGCCGGCCTCGGCGGCGTCGGCCTCGCGCAGCAGCCTGAGATCGTACCCGAATGCCGGAAACGACGGGCTGCCGAACTTGATCTCGGTCTTCTCGATGCCCGGCACGGCCGTCAGCATCGGCCAGCCGGTCTCGGTCTGCCAGTAGTGGTCGTAGACCGGCCGGCCGAGCGCGTCCATGATCCAGCGATGGGTCGGCTCGTCGAGCGGCTCGCCGGCGAGAAACAGGTGCTTCAGGCTCGCCAGGTCGTGCTTCCGCATGTACGACACGTCGCTCTTCTTCAGCACGCGGATCGCGGTCGGCGCCGAGAACATGACCGAGGCCTTGTGGTCCTGGACGATCTTCCACCAGATCCCCGGATCGGGACGGATCGGCACACCCTCGTACATGATCGTCGTCATGCCCGCGATCAGCGGGCCGTAGACGATGTAGGAGTGGCCGACCACCCAGCCGATGTCGCTGGTCGTGAACATCGTCTCGCCCGGCTCGCCGCAGTAGATGTGCTTCATCGACGCCGCCAGCGCGACCGCGTAGCCGCCGACGTCGCGCTGCACGCCCTTCGGCTTGCCGGTGGTGCCGGACGTGTACAGGATGTACGACGGCTCGTTCGCCTCGAGCCACGTCACCGGGACCTGCGCGTCCATGTGCCGCGCGCGCAGCTCGGCGTAGTCGAGGTCGCGCCCGGCGGTGCGCGCCATGTTCTTGTCGAGACCGCGGTCGAAGATCACGACCTTCTCCGGCGGGTGCTTCGCGAGCCGCAGCGACTCGTCCACCAGGTGCTTGTACAGGATGCTCTTTCCGGCGCGCATGCCGCCGTCGGCGGTCACCATCAGCTTCGGCCGCGCGTCGTCGATGCGCGCCGCCAGGCTGTTCGCCGCGAACCCGCCGAACACGACCGAATGGATCGCACCGATCCGGGCGCAGGCGAGGATGGTGAAGCACGCCTCCGGGATCATCGGCATGTAGACGATGACCCGGTCGCCCTTGCGCACGCCGAGGCTCAGCATCATCGCCGCGACCCGCTGCACCTCGGCGTGCAGCTCGGCGAAGGTGAAGCTCCGCTCCTCGTTCACCTCGGTGGAGAGGTACACCAGCGCCTTCTGCGCGCCGCGCCCCGCGAGATGGCGGTCCACCGCGTTGTGGCAGAGGTTGGTCTCGCCGCCGACGAACCATCTTGCGAACGGCGGCCGGCTGTAGTCGAGCACCTTCGCGAAGGGTTTCGCCCAATCGACGAGCTTCGCCTGCTCGGCCCAGAACCCGTCCGGATCCTTGATCGAGCGCTCGTAGAACGCGCGGTATTTCGTGCCCATCGCTTCCTCCTCGTTCCGGCCGGCGCGGTCTCGCACGCCGGCAGCCTTCGATTCTCGCCCCGCGCCGCCGCGCCGCATTGAGCCATGTCAAAGCCGCGCGGCCGCCCCGCGGCGGTGCGCCTACGCGGCCATGTCCACCACGATGCGGCCTTTCACGCGCGCCTTGACGAAGTCCTCGAACACGCTCGGCAGCGCTTCGAACGGCACGGTGCGGATCGCGCCCGCGAGATGCTTCGGCTTCATGTCCCCGGCCAGGCGCGCCCACACCTGCTGCCGCACCGGCATCTCGCAATTCACCGAATCGACGCCGAGCAGGCTCACGCCGCGCAGGATGAACGGCGCGACCGTGGTGTTGAGCGACATGCTCGCCGCCAGGCCGACCGCAGCGATCGGCGCACCGATCTGCATCGTGCTCGCCATCCAGGCGAGCACGTCGCCGCCGAGATTGTCGACCGCACCCGCCCAGGTCGCCTTGTCGAGCGGCTTGATCTTCGCGAGGTCGAGGCTCGAGCGCAGCACGACTTCCGCCGCCCCGAGGCCCTTCAAGTAGTCGCCTTCGCCTTCCTTGCCGGTGAGCGCCACGACCCGGTGTCCGAGCCCGGCGAGGATGTCGATCGCGACGCTGCCGACGCCGCCGGTCGCGCCGCTCACGATGACCGGCCCCTTGCCGGGGCGCAGCCCCTCGTGCTCCATGCGCGCGACCGCGAGGCCCGCGGTGAAGCCCGCGGTGCCGAGCGCCATCGCCTCCTTGAGCGTCATGCCCTTCGGCATCGGCACCACCCAGTCGCCCGGCACCCGCGCGTACTCCGCGAACCCGCCGTCGTGGGCAACCCCGATGTCGTAGCTCGTGGCGATCACCGCGTCGCCCTTCCTGAAGCGCGCGTCGCCCGACTCGACGACGGTTCCCGCGAGGTCGATGCCGCCGATGCACGGGAAGCGCCGGATGATCCGCCCGGCGCCGGTCGCGGCGAGGGCGTCCTTGTAGTTCACGCTCGAGTACGCGACCCGCACGACGACGTCGCCCGGATCCAGGTCGTCGATCGCCGCCTCCTCGAAGCCCGCCACCACCTTCTTGTCGGCCTCGCGCAGCCGATAGACCTTGAACTTCTCCATGCCGGGATGCCTCCTCTTGCTTGCGGTCCGCCCGTCAGCCGGACGGCGCGCCCGCTCCGGTCGCCGCGTCGGCCCGCCGGTGCTGGGCAAGGTACTCCTTCGTGCGCATCTCCGCCAGCCGGCTCGCCGTGCGCTGGAACTCGTGCGCGAGCGCGCCCTCGCGGTACAGCTCGTCCTCCGGCGCGGCGGCCGAGACCACAAGCTTCACCTTCGCCTCGTAGAAGACGTCCACCAGCAGCGTGAAGCGGCGCGCCTGGTCGGAGTTCGCCGGGCCCATGCGCGGCACGTCGGAGAGCAGCACCGTGTGGAACCGCTGCGCGAGATCGAGGTAGTCGAGCTGCGAGCGCGGCCCGCCGCACAGGTCCTCGAAGCGGAACCACACCACGCCGCCGGCGCGGCGCACGTAGGGGATGAGCCGCCCCTCGACGTCGAGCTCGTGATGCTCCTCCTCCACGTCCTTCAGCTGCTCGAACGCGGCCGCGAGCGCGCGATCGGCCTCGGGCCCGAGCGGCGCATGGTAGATCTCGACGTGCTCAAGCGCGCGCCGGCGGTAGTCGACGCCGCCCTCGACGTGCACCACGTCCAGGCGCTCCTCGAGGAGCGCGATGGTCGGCAGGAAGCGGTCGCGCTTCAGCCCGTGGCGATACAGCTCCCCGGGATGGTAGTTCGAGGTCATGCAGTAGACCACGCCGCGCGCCATCGTCCGCTCGAGCAGGCGGCCGAGAATCATCGCGTCGGCGATGTCGTTCACGTGGAACTCGTCGAAGCAGATCAGGCGGTAGCGCTTCGCGATGCGCCACGCCACCGCGTCGAGCGGGTCCTCGCGCCCCTTCAGGTTCTCCATCTCGCGATGCACGTCGCGCATGAAATGGTGGAAGTGCACCCGGCGCTTGCGCACCAGCGGGACGGTCAGGTAGAAGCTGTCCATCAGGAAGCTCTTGCCGCGGCCGACCCCGCCCCACAGATAGACCCCGCGCGGGAGCGGCGGCCTGACGACCAGCCGGCGCAGCGCTGAGCTGCGCTTCTCCTTGTAGCCGACCCACTGCTCGTAGATCCGCTGCAGCCGCTGCACCGCGGCGTACTGCGCGTCGTCGGCGACGAACCCGCGGCGCGCCACCGCCTCGCGGTAGTACTCGAGCACCGTCACCGGCAGCCGCTTGGCCGGCTCGGTGTACTCCGCCGCGTCGAACACGCTGCCGCCGATCGGCGGCAGCGGCGCCTGATGCTCTCCTTCCAGCACGCCGTCGTGCATGCGAAACGCGAGTCGTCAGTTCTCAGTCGGCGGTCGGCAGCAGGCAGCGGGCAGTGCCGTTCCAGACGCACCGCCAACCGCCCACTGCCAACTGTCCACTGCCAACTCGCGTCACATGTTCAGCGCCCGCTTGTCGACCGCGAGCGCCGCCTCGTGCATGACCTCCGAGAGCGACGGGTGGGCATGGACGATGCGCGCGATGTCCTCCGAGCAAGCGCGGAACTCCATCGCGACGACCGCCTCGGCGATGAGCTCGGACGCGTGGGTGTTGATGATGTGCACGCCGAGGATCTCGTCGGTCTTCGCGTGCGCCAGCATCTTCACGAAGCCTTCGGTCTCGTCCTGCCCGAGGGCGCGCCCGTTGATCGTGAACGGGAACTGCCCGACCCGGTAGGGCGTGCCCTCCTCCTTGAGCTGCTGCTCGGTGCAGCCGACCCAGGCGATCTCGGGCGAGGTGTAGATCACCCAGGGGATCGTCTCCAGGTTCACGTGCGCCTTCTGGCCGGCGATCAGTTCGGCGGCCATGACGCCCTCCTCCTCGCCCTTGTGGGCGAGCATCGGCCCGCGCACGACGTCGCCGATCGCGAAGACGTTGTGCAGGTTGGAGCGGCAGTGGGCATCGACCTCGATGAAGCCCTTGGCGTCGATCTTCAGGCCGACGTTCTCGGCGCCGAGCCCGTCGGTGTTCGGAATCCGCCCGACCGACACCACCAGCTTGTCGCACTCGAGCTTCTCGCGCTTGCCGCCGCGCTCGTACTCGACCGCGACGCCCTTCCGGCCGGCGTCGACCTTGCCGATCGTCGCCCCCAGCCGGATGTCGAGCTGCTGGCGGTCGGCGAAGATCTTCCACGCCGCCTTGGCGACGCTCTCGTCGGCCGCGCCGAGGAAGGTCGGCAGCGCCTCGAGAATGGTGACCTTCGAGCCGAGCCGCCGCCACACGCTGCCGAGCTCGAGACCGATCACGCCGGCGCCGATCACGCCGAGCCGCGGCGGCACCTCGTCGAACGCGAGGGCGCCGACGTTGTCGCAGATGGTCTCGTTGTCCACCGCGATCCCCGGCAGGTTGCGCGCCTTCGACCCGGTGGCGATGATCACCGCTCTTGCCTCGGCGGCCTCGGCCGGACCGTCGCCCTGCACCGCGAGCTGCCAGCCGTTCGCGCCCTTCCCGGTGAACCGACCGTGTCCCTTCAGCCAGGTGATGTTGTTCTTCTTGAACAGGAACTCGATGCCCTTCGTCATCTTCGCGACGATCGCATCCTTGCGCGCCATCATCCGTGCGACGTCCATCTTGGCCCCGCTGACGGTGATGCCGTGGCTCGCGAACTTGTGCGCGACGCGCTCGTAGTTCTCCGACGACTCGAGCAGCGCCTTGGACGGGATGCAGCCGACGTTGAGGCAGGTCCCGCCGAGCGCGGCCTCGCCTTTCGGCGTCTTCCACTCCTCCACGCAGGCGGTCTTCATGCCGAGCTGCGCCGCGCGGATCGCGGCGATGTAGCCGGCCGGACCGGCGCCGATGACGATCACGTCGAATATCTGAGCCATTTTTCGTCGTTCAGAGGTCGAGCAGCAGCCGCGCCGGGTCCTCGAGCGCCTCCTTGATCGCCACCAGCCCGAGCACCGCCTCGCGGCCGTCGATGATCCGGTGGTCGTAGGAGAGCGCCAGGTAGTTCATCGGCCGGATGACGATCTGGCCGTTCTCGACGACCGGCCGCTCCTTGGTGAGGTGGATCCCGAGGATCGCGCTCTGTGGCGGGTTGATGATCGGCGTCGAGAGCATCGAGCCGAACACTCCGCCGTTCGAGATCGAGAATGTGCCGCCGGTGAGCTCGTCGATGCCGAGCTTGCCGCTCTGCGCGCGCTGCCCGAAGTCGGCGATCTTCTTCTCGATCGCGGCGAGCGGCAGCTGGTCGGCGTCGCGCAGGATCGGGACCACCAGGCCGCGGGGGCTGCCGACGGCGATGCCGATGTCGAAGTAGCCGTGATAGACGATGTCGTTGCCGTCGATCGAGGCGTTGATCACCGGAAACTTGCGCAGCGCGTGCACCGCCGCCTTGACGAAGAAGCCCATGAAGCCGAGCCGCACGCCGTGCTCCTTCTCGAATCGCTCGGCGTATCGCTTGCGCAGGTCGATGACGGCCTGCATGTTCACTTCGTTGAACGTCGTCAGGATCGCCGCGGTCTGCTGCGACTGCACCAGGCGCTCGGCGACGCGCGCGCGCAGCCGCGACATCGGCACGCGCTGTTCCGGGCGGCCCTCGAGGACCGACTCGAGACCGGCCGGCGTCGGCGCAGGCGGCAGCGTGGGTTTGGCCGCCGCCGGGGCGGGCGCCGCCGCCGCCGGTGCGCCCGGCGCGGCGGCGCGTCCCATCTGCTCCATGACGTCGGCCTTGGTGACGCGGCCGTCGCGGCCGCTGCCGGCGATCTTCGTCGTGTCGACGCCGTGCTCCTCGACGAGCTTGCGGGCCGCCGGCATCAGGCGCGCATCCGCGCGCGCCGTCTCGGGCGACGGGGCGGGCGTGGGCTGGACCGCGACAGGCTCGGCCCGCACGCCCGCGGCGGGCGCGCCGGCCGCGGCGGCCTTGGCCTCGGTGTCGATCTGGGCGATCGTCTCGCCGGCGACGACCGAGCCGCCGTCGCCTTTCAGGATCTTGGTGATCACGCCGTCGGCGGGCGCCGGCAGCTCGAGCACCACCTTGTCCGTCTCGATGTCGATGAGGTTCTCGTCGCGCTTGACGGCCTCACCTTCCTTCTTGTGCCAGGCGAGCAGCGTGGCCTCGGAGACGGACTCCGAGAGCTGCGGCACCTTCACTTCGACCAGCATGATCGCTCCGATTCGTTTCGCCGGGTTCGGCCGAGCCTTGCCGCGGCGTGTCAAACAGATGCACCCAAGGTGCCCGGACCGGGCCGCCGGTGGAAACGCCGGCAGCCCGAGGCGCCGCCTCAGGCAGCGCCCGGATCAATTCGGCGGTGCGACCCGCCGCTCGTCCAGTGGACGTCCTGCTTTCCTTCAGTAGTCTAGTCGCTCCCTTCCCCTTCCGGTTCGCGCGGTCAGCCCTTGAACCGGCCGAACGCCATGTCGACGAGCTTCTTCTGCTGCTCGTTGTGCTTGGCCGTGTAGCCCACCGCCGGCGACGCCGAGGACGGCCGGCCGGCATAGTGCAGTCTCTGGTCCGAGCGGATGTTCTCGACCAGGTAATGCTGGCTCTGGTACCACGCGCCCTGGTTCTGCGGCTCTTCCTGGCACCAGACCACCTCGGTCGCGCCGGGACAGCGCCTGATCTCGGCCGCGAACTGCTTGTGCGGGAACGGATACAGCTGCTCGACGCGGATGATCGCGACGTTGTCGAGCCGCCGCTCGCGGCGCGCCGCCAGCAGGTCGTAGTAGACCTTGCCGCTGCAGGCGATCACCCGCGTGACGGCCTTCGGATCGAGCGCGTCGACCTCGCCGATCACGGTCTGGAATCCGCCCTTGGCGAGCTCGCGCAGGTTGGACACCGCCTCGGGCTTGCGCAACAGCGACTTCGGCGTCAGGATCACGAGCGGCTTGCGGAACGGCCGCAGCATCTGCCGGCGCAACAGGTGGAAGATCTGGGCGGGCGTCGTCGGCACGCACACCTGGATGTTGTGCTCGGCGGTGAGCTGCAGGAAGCGCTCCAGGCGCGCCGAGGAGTGCTCGGGACCCTGGCCCTCGTACCCGTGCGGCAGCATCAGCACCACGCCGCACATGCGACCCCACTTCGCCTCGCCCGAGGTGATGAACTGGTCGATCACGACCTGCGCGCCGTTCGCGAAGTCGCCGAACTGCGCCTCCCACACCACCAGCTCGTTCGGCTCGGCGCACGCGTACCCGTACTCGAAGCCGAGCACCGCCTCCTCGGAGAGCACCGAGTCGATCACGACGAAGTCGGCCTGGTTCTCCTGCAGGTTCGAGAGCGGCACGTACGTGCCGGCGTCCCACCGCTCGCGGTTCTGGTCGTGCAGCACCGCGTGCCGGTGCGCGAACGTGCCGCGCCCGGAGTCCTGCCCCGAGATCCGCACGCCGTAGCCCGAGACGAGCAGCGAAGCGTAGGCGAGCGTCTCGCCCATGCCCCAGTCGAGCATCTTCTTGCCCCTGCCCATCTCGCTGCGGGCGACGATCACGCGCTCGACCGCCGGGTGCAGCTTGAAGTTGTCGGGCACCGTGGTCACCCGCTCGGCCAGGCGCTTCAGCTCGTCGAGCGGCACGGAGGTGTCGGCCTGGTCGGTCCACTTCGTGTTCTGGAACGGCGTCCAGTCGACCGCGTACTTGCGCTGGAAGTTGGAGAGCACCGTGCTCGAGGTGTGCCGGCCCTCGTCGAGCGCCTGCCGGTACGATGCGATCAGCTGGTCCGCCTCGCCCTCGGCGATGACGCCCTCCGCGGCGAGCTTCTCGGCGTACAGCCGCCGCGTGCCCGGGTGCTGCATGATCTTCTTGTACATCAGCGGCTGGGTCACCGACGGCTCGTCCTGCTCGTTGTGCCCCAGCCGCCGGAAGCACACCAGGTCGATCACGACGTCGCGCTTGAACTCCTTGCGATAGTCCATCGCGAGCTGCGTCACGAACAGCGCCGCCTCCGGGTCGTCCGCGTTCACGTGGAAGATCGGCGCCTCGACCATCTTCGCGACGTCGCTGCAGTAGGTGCTCGAGCGCGCATCGCGCGGATCCGAGGTCGTGAACCCGATCTGGTTGTTCACGATGATGTGCACCGTCCCGCCGGTCGAGTAGCCGCGGGTCTGCGAGAGGTTCAGGGTCTCCATCACGACGCCCTGCCCGGCGAACGCGGCGTCGCCGTGCAGCACGAGCGGAAGCACACGGTCGCCGGTGAGATCCTTGCGCCGGTGCTGCCGCGCGCGCACCGAGCCCGCGACCACCGGGTTCACGATCTCGAGGTGCGACGGGTTGAACGCGAGCGTCAGGTGGACCGGCCCGCCCGGGGTCGAGACGTCCGACGAGAACCCGTTGTGGTACTTGACGTCGCCGGACGAGAGCTCGGAGACGTGCTTGCCCTCGAACTCGGCGAACAGGTCCTTCGGCGTGCGGCCGAGCGTGTTCACCAGCACGTTCAGCCGGCCGCGGTGCGCCATGCCGATCACCAGCTCCTCGATGCCGTGGCTGCCGGCGCGCTGCACGATCTCGTCCATCGCCGCGATCAGCGTTTCGCCGCCCTCGAGCGAGAAGCGCTTCTGGCCCACGTAACGGGTGTGCAGGTACTTCTCGAGCGTCTCGGCTGCGGTCAGGCGCTCGATGATCCGGCGCTTCTGCTCCGTCGACATGTTGAACTTGCCGCGGACCGGCTCGAGCCGGCTCTGGATCCAGCGCTTCTGCGCCGGGTCCGAGATGTACATGTACTCGGCGCCGATCGATCCGGTGTAGGTGTCGCGCAGGATCTGCAGGATCTCGCGCAGCGTCGCCTCCTCCGGGCCGACCAGGGTGCCGGTGTTGAACACCGTCTCCATGTCGGCCTCGGTGAGGTCGTAGAACGCCGGCTCGAGCTCGGGGATCTGCGGCCGCGGCATCCGCTTGAGCGGATCGAGCTGCGCCCACCGCGTGCCGAGCGTGCGGTAGGCGCCGATCAGCAGCAGGACGTAGACCTGCTTGCGGCTGCTGGCGCGCTCGCCCGTCGCGGCGCGGCCGAGCGTTCCCTGCCGCGCGCGCTGCGCGAACGATTCCACGACCGAGGAGTGCGCGACGTCGCGTCCGGCGTAGCCGCCCTCGGCGCCGCCCGGCACCAGCTGCAGCTTGTCGAAGTACTCGCGCCAGGTCTCGGGCACCGACTGCGGATTGTCGAGATAGGCCTCGTACAGCTCCTCGACGAACGCGGCGTTGCCGCCGAAGAGGTAGGAGCTCGCCTGGAACTGCTTCATCGCGCTCATGGTTCAACGGCCCGTGGGGAGTGAGGAGTCGGCAGTGAGGCGTCGATGTTCGCGGGCGGGGCTCCGGGGCAGGCGTCTCGATCGCATCTGCTCCTCGCTCCGCACCCCTCGCTCCTCACTCGATCAACGCTTGTCCATCGGCACCACCTCGCGCGTCGTCGGCCCGGTATAGAGCTGCCGCGGCCGCCCGATCTTCTGCTCCGGGTCGGCGATCATCTCGTTCCACTGGGCGATCCAGCCGACCGTGCGGGCCAGGGCGAAGATGCCGGTGAACAGATTGGTCGGGATGCCGAGCGCGCGCTGCACGATGCCCGAGTAGAAATCGACGTTCGGATAGAGCTTGCGGCTCACGAAGTAGTCGTCCTCGAGCGCGATCTTCTCGAGCGCGAGCGCGAGCTTGAACAGCCGGTCGTTCTGCAGCCCGAGCTCGGCGAGCACCTCGTGACAGGTCTCGCGCATGAGCTTCGCGCGCGGGTCGTAGTTCTTGTAGACCCGGTGCCCGAAGCCCATCAGCTTCGCGCCCGAGTTCTTGTCCTTGACCTTGGCGATGAACTCCGGGATCTTCGACGCGTCGCCGATCTGCTCGAGCATCGCGAGCGCGGCCTCGTTCGCGCCGCCGTGTGCCGGCCCCCACAGGCACGCGATGCCCGCCGCGATGCACGCGAACGGGTTCGCGCCCGAGGAGCCCGACAGGCGCACCGTGGAGGTCGAGGCGTTCTGCTCGTGATCCGCGTGCAGGATCAGGATGCGGTCGAGCGCCCGCACCAGAACCGGGTTCGGAACGTAGGTCTCGCACGGCGTGGCGAACATCATGTGCATGAAGTTCGCCGAGTACGACAGCTCGTTCCGCGGGTACATGAACGGCTGGCCCATGTTGTACTTGTAGGCCATCGCGACGATCGTCGGCAGCTTGGCGATCAGCCGGATCGCCGCGATGATCCGGTGCTCCGGATTGTTGATGTCGAGCGAGTCGTGGTAGAAGGCCGACAGCGCCCCGACCACGCCGACCAGCACCGCCATCGGATGCGCGTCGCGCCGGAAGCCGTTGAAGAACCGGGTCAGCTGGTCGTGCACCATGGTGTGCCGCTTCACCCTGCCGACCCAGTCCTCGTACTGCGTCTTGGTCGGCAGCTCGCCGTGCTTGATCAGGTACGAGACCTCGAGGAAATCGCACTGCACCGCGAGCTGCTCGATCGGGTAGCCGCGGTAGAGCAGGATGCCCTTGTCGCCGTCGATGTAGGTGATCGCGGACTTGGTGCTGCCGGTCGACATGTAGCCCGGGTCGTACGTGAACATCCCGGTGTTCGCGTAGAGCGTCCGGATGTCGATGACGTCCGGACCGATCGTCCCCTTCAGGATCGGGAACTCGGCCGACTTGCCCGCCCCCCAGGTCAACGTCGCCTTGTCGGTCATTGCATTCTCCTTTGCGTCTCGCGCCGCGCGCTGCGGCCGCGACCCCGCCGGGCGCGGGAAGCTCGAGCGGACCACCCGCTCCGGTCGGCTGCCCGCGCCTGCCTCCGCCTAGGCCTCGCGCAGCATCCTCACCATCGGCCCGAGCCGGGCGTCGGCGCACTCCCGCCGGCCGCTCAGCACGTCCCAGAGCTCATTATCCCCGAGCTCGAGCAACGCGTTCAGCAGCGCGAGCCCTTCGGCATCGAGCGTGGCCGCGTGCCGGTCGAGAAAGCGCTCGAGCACGAGGTCGTTCTCGAGCATGCCGCGGCGGCAGCGCCACCGCAGCCGGCGCAGGTCCGCCTCGCTCACCCGCGTTCTCGCCCGCCCGCTCACGCGCTCGCCCTCGCCGCCGTCAGACGGTCCGCTTGACCATCATCTCCTTGATCTTGCCGATCGCGCGCGTCGGGTTCAGGCTCTTCGGGCACACGTCGACGCAGTTCATGATCGTGTGGCAGCGGAACAGCCGGTACGGGTCTTCGAGGTTGTCGAGCCGCTCGTTGGTCGCGCGGTCGCGGCTGTCGGCGAGGAAGCGGTACGCGTTCAGCAGCCCCGCCGGGCCGACGAACTTGTCCGGATTCCACCAGAACGACGGGCACGACGTCGAGCAGCACGCGCAGAGGATGCACTCGTACAGGCCGTCGAGCTCGGCGCGCTCCTCGGGCGACTGCAGGCGCTCGCGCTCCGGCGGCGGCTCGTCGTTCACCAGGTAGGGCCTGATCGAGTGATACTGATCGAAGAACTGCGTCATGTCCACGATCAGGTCGCGGATCACCGGCAGGCCGGGCAGCGGCCGCAGCTCGACCGGCTCCTTCAGGTCGGCGATCCGGGTGATGCAGGCGAGCCCGTTCTTGCCGTTGATGTTCATCGCGTCCGAGCCGCAGACGCCCTCGCGGCACGAGCGCCGGAAGGCGACGCCGTCGTCGATCGCCTTCACCTTGACGAGCAGGTCGAGGAGCATGCGATCGCCCGGCTCGACCGCGACGTCGTACTCCTTCATGTACGGCTTCTCGTCGCGGTCGGGATCGTAGCGGTAGATCGAGATGCGCATGGCGGTCCTGTGATCGGCGCTAGTACGTCCGCGCCTTGGGCGCGATCGACTCGGCGGTGAGCGGTTTGAGGTTGACGGGCTTGTAGTCGAGCCGGTCGCCGTCGTGGTACCAGAGCGTGTGCTTCAGCCAGTTGGCGTCGTCGCGGCCGTTCGGGAAGCCCGGCCGGTCGTGGCAGTCGGCGCGGTCGTGCGCCCCGCGCGACTCCTTGCGCGCCTCGGCCGACACCATCGTCGCGCGCGCGACCTCGATCAGGTTGTCGAGCTCGAGCGCCTCGACGCGGGCCGTGTTGAAGACCCGGCTCTTGTCCTTCACCTCGGTGCGCGCGACCCGCTGCACGAGCTCCCTCACCCTGCGCACCCCCTCGGCGAGGAGGTCCGGAAAGCGGAACACGCCGCAGTGCGCCTGCATCGTGCGGCGCAGCTCCTCGGCGACCGCGTGCACGCTCTCGCCGTTCTTCTGGCCGTCGAGGCGCGCGAGCCGCGCGAGCGTCGGCTCCGCGGCGTCCGCGGGCAGGTCCTTCCGTCCCGGGTTCTCGGCGAGGAAGCGGATCACCGAGTCGCCGGCCGCCTTGCCGATCACCACCAGGTCGGTGAGCGAGTTCGTGCCCAGCCGGTTGGCGCCGTGCACCGAGGCGCAGCCGCACTCGCCGGCGGCGTAGAAGCCGGGCACCACCGCGTTCGGGTCGCCGCCGCGCGGCGCGACCACCTCGCCGCGATAGTTGGTCGGGATGCCGCCCATCATGTAGTGCACGGTCGGCACGACCGGGATCGGGTCGCGCACCGGATCGACGTTGGCGAACTTCTTCGCGATCTCGCGGATGCCCGGCAGGCGCTTCTCGATCACCTCGGGGCCGAGATGGTCGAGCTTGAGCAGCACGTAGTCCCTGTTCGGGCCGCAGCCGCGGCCCTCCTTGATCTCGGTCGCCATCGCGCGCGACACCACGTCCCGGCTCGCCAGGTCCTTCGCGTTCGGCGCGTAGCGCTCCATGAAGCGCTCGCCGGTGCTGTTCAGGAGCATGCCGCCCTCGCCGCGCACGCCTTCGGTGATCAGCACGCCCGCACCGGCGACGCCGGTCGGGTGAAACTGCCAGAACTCCATGTCTTCGAGCGGGATGCCGGCGCGCGCGGCCATCCCGAGTCCGTCGCCGGTGTTGATGAACGCGTTGGTCGTCGAGGCGAAGATGCGGCCCGCGCCGCCGGTGGCGAACAGCGTCGCCCGCGCGTGCAGGACGTACACCTCGCCGGTCTCCATCTCGAGCGCGGTGACGCCGAGGACCTGACCCGAGGCGTCGCGGACGAGGTCGAGCGCCATCCACTCGACGAAGAACTGGGTGTTTGCGCGGACGTTGCGCTGATACAGCGTGTGGAGCAGCGCGTGCCCGGTGCGGTCGGCCGCGCAGCAGGAGCGCTGCACCGCCGGCCCGGCGCCCATGTTCTGCATGTGGCCGCCGAACGGGCGCTGGTAGACCGTGCCGTCGTCGTTGCGGTCGAAGGGCATGCCGAAGTGCTCGAGCTCGATCACGACCCTGGGCGCCTCGCGGCACACGTACTCGATCGCGTCCTGGTCGCCCAGCCAGTCCGATCCCTTCACCGTGTCGTACATGTGCCACAGCCAGGAGTCCTCGCCCATGTTTCCGAGCGCGGCGCCGATGCCGCCCTGCGCGGCCACCGTGTGCGAGCGGGTCGGGAACACCTTCGAGAGCACCGCTACGCGCAGCCCGGCCTCCGCGAGCTGCAGCGCGGCGCGCAGCCCCGCGCCGCCCGCGCCGACCACCACCGCATCGAACGTCCTGATCGGGAGCGCCATCGCTCAGGCCCTCCAGAGGATCTGCACCGCCCAGCCGGCGTAGCCGGCCAGCGTGAGGATGACCAGCACCTGCAGCAGCAGCCGCAGCCATACCGGCTTGATGTAGTCCATCAGGATGTCGCGCATGCCGATCCACGCGTGGAAGAAGAGGCTCGCGAAGAAGAGCAGCGTCGCGAGCCGCAGCCACCCCTGCGAGAAGAACGCGCGCCAGGCGGCGTGATCGGCCGGGCCGGCGACGGCGTAAGCGACCACGAAGACGACGCTGTAGACGGCCATGACGGCCGCAGTGACGCGCTGGGCGAGCCAGTCGCGAAAGCCGTAGTGCGCGCCGACGACGATCCGCCGCGTCATGGCCGCCTCACCAGATCCACACCGCCGCCAGGGCGGTGACGAGGAGGCTCGCCGCGAGTACCGCCCAGCTCGACTTGCGCGCCGGGCCGAGCGCCACGCCGACGTCCGCGTCGATGAAGAGATAGCGGATGCCGGCGAAGAGATGGTGCAGGAACGCCCACGCGAGCGCCGTCAGCGCGAGCTTCGCGAACGGGTGCGCCGCCGCGGCGCGCATCGCGTCGTACTGCTCGGGCGAGCGCAGGCTCGCGTCGAGCAGCCAGAGCAGCCAGAACCCGGAGACGAAGAGCAGCGCGCCGCTCACGCGATGCAGGATGGAGACGAACCCGGGGAGCGGCAGCCGGATCCGCACCAGATTCAGGTAGACGGGGCGCTTCCTCTTCGCGGTCAGTTCGGCCATCTGCGTCGTCGTCCTCGCTCCGTCGCGCCCGGCGCCGCGGTGGCACGCGGAGCGCGCGGGATTATATCAAGCCATCAGCGGAATTATTGGCTCTCGGCCTCAGTACAGCGCGTTCGTGTAGTGGTGCCTGTCGGTCCGGTAGAGCCCCCGGCGCCACTCGACCGGACGATCGCCGTAGGTGAACGCGACCCGCTCGACGCTCAGGAGCGGCGTGCCCGCGGCGACGCCGAGCAGGCGCGCCGCAGTCGGGTCGGCCGCGGCCGCCTTGAGCTTCTCGTCGGCGCGGATCATGCGCGTCCCGAAGTCGGTCTCGTAGAGGTGGTAGATCGACGCGCCTTCGTGCTCGGCGAGCCGTTCGGCCGTGAGCCCCTTGAAGACCGCGCCGGGCAGGGTGATGTCCTCGAGCACGATCGGCTCGCCGCCGAACAGCAGCACGCGGCGGATCGCGACGACTGCGTCGCCCGGCTTGAGCTCGAGCATGCGCGCCGCCTCCGCGCTCGCCCGGCCGCGGCGGCACTCGAAGGTGCGGCTCGCGTATGGCCCCGGCTCGCCATGATCGGGCGCCAGGCGCAGGAAGCGGAACTGCTGGCGCGGCTCGCCGTGCGTCGCGACGAACGTCCCGCGCCCCTGGCGCCGGACCAGCAGGTTCTCGGCGGCGAGCTCGTCGATCGCCTTGCGCACCGTGCCCTGGCTGACGCGGTAGCGCGCCGCGAGCTCGCTCTCGCTCGGGATCGCCTCGCCCGGCTTCCATTCGCCGGCCTCGAGGCCGCGCAGCACCAGCGCCTTGATCTGCCGGTAGAGCGGCAGGAACGTCGGCGCGACGGGGCTGACCGTGGGGGCCTGGATCGTCGCAGTCATCGCGGTGCTTCCTTTCCTGTATCTTAAGTCTTATAAGAGACATAGGACAAGATTGACACCTGTCCGAGGGGCCGCCTACACTGTCGCTCGCGTGTTGCGGCGCATCAAACGCTCGCTCAAGCGACGCGCCGCGAACGTCTCTACCATCCCGCCTATCGGTCACCGCGCAGGAGTCCCATCCCATGCCCAAATCCCCCGTTCGGGTCGCCGTCACCGGCGCCGCCGGCCAGATCGGCTACAGCCTGCTCTTCCGCATCGCGAGCGGCGAGATGCTCGGCAAGGACCAGCCGGTGGTGCTCCAGCTGCTCGAGATACCGCAGGCGCTCGGCGCGCTGAACGGCGTGGTGATGGAGCTCGAGGACTGCGCCTTCCCGCTGCTCGCCGGCGTGGTGACGAGCGACGATCCCAAGGTCGCGTTCCGCGACGCCGACTACGCACTGCTCGTCGGCGCGCGCCCGCGCAGCAAGGGCATGGAACGCAAGGACCTGCTCGAGGCGAACGCGGCGATCTTCACCGTGCAGGGCAAGGCGCTCGACGCGGTGGCCAAGCGCACCGTGAAGGTGCTGGTGGTCGGCAACCCGGCCAACACGAACGCGCTCATCGCGATGAGCTGCGCACCGGGACTCGATCCGCGCAATTTCACCGGCATGATGCGGCTCGACCACAACCGCGCCGTGTCGCAGATCGCGGCGAGGATCGGCCGGCCGGTCGACGAGATCGAGAAGATGACCGTGTGGGGCAACCACTCGCCGACGATGTATCCGGACTACCGCTTCGCGACCGCCGGCGGGAAGCCGGTCAAGGCGCTTATCGACGACGAGAAGTGGAACCGCGAGACCTTCATTCCGACCGTCGGCAAGCGCGGCGCCGCGGTCATCGAGGCGCGCGGGGCCTCGTCGGCCGCGTCGGCGGCGAACGCCGCGATCGATCACATGCGCGACTGGGCGCTCGGCACGCAGGGCCGCTGGGTCACCATGGGCGTCCGGTCCGACGGCGCATACGGGATCGCCGAGGGCATCATCTACGGCTTCCCGGTCACCTGCTCGGGCGGCGACTATCGAGTGGTCCAGGGACTCGACATCGACGCCTTCAGCCGCGAGCGGATGGACCTCACGCTGAAGGAGCTGCTCGAGGAGCGCGACGCCGTGAAGCACCTGTTGGGCTGAGCCCGCGGGGCGAAATGGCTAACGGGTAATGGGTGATGCGTGATGGCTGCCGGTGCTGCCTCTGATCGACTGCCGGTAGTGCTCCTCGGCCCGGCACCGGGGTAGAGAGACGCACCACGGCCGATCCCCATCACCCATCATCACCCATCACCTGTCACCCGCATGCACCCCAACGACGCGCTGTTCAAGGGCGAGAAGCCCTTTCCGGCGATCCCGTCCTGCGAGCACTACGCGGGCACCGAGCGCCTCATGCTCAAGGCGCTCGATCTGCAGGCCGAGATGGGTCCGCTTTTCGACGTGACCTGCGACTGCGAGGACGGCGCGCCGGCCGGGCGCGAGATCGAGCACGCGGAGATGATCGTGCGCGTGCTGACCGGCCCGGCCAACCGCCACGCCCGCGCCGGCGTCCGCATCCACGATCCGGCCCACCCGCAGTGCCGGCGCGACGTCGAGATCACGGTTGGCGGCGCCGGCGCGACCCTCGCCTACGTCACCATCCCCAAGGCGACCGGCGCGGCGCAGGTCGCCGACACCATCATTCACGTGCAGCAGGTCGCCGCCCACCACGGCGTGCGCCGCGAGATCCCGATCCACGTCCTGGTGGAGACGCACGGGGCGCTGCGCGAGGTGCACGAGATCGCCGCGCTGCCGTGGGTGCAGACCCTCGACTTCGGGCTGCTCGATTTCGTTTCCGGGCACCACGGCGCGATCCCGGCGGCGGCGATGCGCTCGCCCGGGCAGTTCGAGCACCACCTGCTGGTGCGCGCGAAGACCGAGCTCGTCGCCGCGGCGCTCGCGCTCGGCGTGGTGCCGGCGCACAACGTGACGCTCGACCTCAAGGACGCCGACCGGATCCGGTCGGACGCGCGGCGGGCGCGCCTGCAGTTCGGCTTCCTGCGCATGTACTCGATCCACCCGGCGCAGATCCGGCCGATCGTCGAGGCGATGCAACCCGACCACTCCGAGGTCGCCGCCGCCGCGGCGATCCTGCTCGCCGCGCAGCAGGCCGACTGGGGCCCCATCCAGCATGCCGGCGAACTGCACGACCGGGCGAGCTACCGCTACTACTGGGAGCTCCTGCAGAGCGCCCGCCTGACCGGGGTACGCCTTCCCGAGGCGGCCGAGCGGGCGTTTTTCGCCTCGGCGGCGCGATCCCGGGCATGACAGGCGCATGTTCTGTGGTAAACATGCGCGGTAAACTGTCGCGAGTGCGCCGCGCGCGGCGCAAGGACCGAGGGAGAGCCACCGATGAACGCTCGTGCAGCACTTGTTGCGGTCGCGCTGGCCGCCGCCGCGGCGGCGCCGGCGCATGCGCAGGCAAACGTGCAGTCCCTGGCCGGCGCCTGGGAGTGCCGGCAGCCCGAACACGTCGGATCGACGACGCCGCCGATCCTGTACATCGGCGTGGCGCGGTCCGGCGGCGAGGTCCGTTCAGATCTCGTCGAGGTGGACGGGTTCGCGCGCGCGGTCTCGGGCATGGCCAAGGTGTCGGCCGCCGACGGCGGCTGGACCCAAGTGGCTCCGGAGAGCGGCGCTCCGTTTCTCGTGCAGCCGGGAACCGGCGGCGCGCACGGCGCGATGACGGTCAAGCGCAGCCCGAACGGAACGCCCTACCGCTGTCTGCGGCTGCCCTACCCGAAGATCTGACCGCGGTCCGCTCGCGCGGCGGATTCGTCGGTCCGCGCGGACACCGCGCGGCGGCGGCCGGCCTCCTCGCCGCTCCCTGCCCGCACACCCCGCGGGACGGCGCGGCCGAGTCTCGCTAAAATGTCGCGCCCGCGCGCGCCGTGCGCCGCGCGCCCGGCGGGCGGACATTTCACGGAGTCACCCGGCATGCAACCGCTCGTCCGTCTGTTCCACGTTGCGGCGCTCGTGCTCGCCCTCGCCGCCGGCGCCGCGCGGGCGGACGGCGACCCCGACCGCTTCTTCCACCCGTTCCTCGGCGACATGCAGGCCGATCTCGCCGACGCGCGCGCGACGGGCAAGCGGGGGATCATGGTCATGTACCACTTCGAGGACTGCCCCTGGTGCAAATGGATGAAGGCCCACATCCTCTCGCGCGCGGACGTACAGGCGTTCTACCGCGAGCGGTTCCAGCTCCTGCCGATCGACACGCTCGGATCGGTGCCGATCACCGACTACCAGGGCAAGGAGTGGACCGAGAAGGCGTTCGCCCGGTCGATCCCGATCCGCGCGACGCCGACGTTCATCTTCTACGACCTGGACGGCCGCCCGGTCGCGCGGCACGTGGGGCGCGTTCCCGATCCGGCCGAGTTCATGCTGCTCGGGGAGTTCGTTGCGAGCGGCGCCTATCGCGGCCAGACGTTCGCCGAGTACAAGTCCCGCGCCAGACAGACCACGACAAACCGGAAGGGAAGCTAGATGCCACACAGCCTGTTCGACAGCCTGCGGGAATTTCGCCTCGCCTCGGGGCGCACCGGGAAGCTCTACTCGCTCGCGTCGCTCGAGAAGGCGGGGCTGGGCAAGGTGTCCCGACTGCCGGTGTCGATCCGCATCGTGCTCGAGTCGGTGCTGCGCAACTGCGACGGCAAGAAGATCACCGAGCAGCACGTCAGGCAGCTCGCGGCGTGGAAGCCGAACGCCAGGCGCACCGAGGAGATCCCGTTCGTCGTGGCGCGCATCGTGCTGCAGGACTTCACCGGCGTGCCGCTGCTCGCCGACCTCGCCGCGATGCGCGGCGTCGCCGCGCGCATGGGCAAGGATCCGAAGCTGATCGAGCCGCTCGTGCCGGTGGATCTCGTCGTCGACCACTCGGTCCAGATCGACCACTACGGCACCCGCAACGCGCTCGACCTCAACATGCAGCTCGAGTTCAAGCGCAACGCCGAGCGCTACCAGTTCATGAAGTGGGGCATGCAGGCGTTCGACA
>JAHDYJ010000049.1 GCA_023383795.1 Burkholderiales bacterium
CGCGCGCGGCAAGCCTGTTCCAGTGGCCGGGTGGGATGTCGCGCCCGATCGAGGACTCGGGCGCTTCCTGCCAGCCGACGGTGACGCTGATCATGTCGACGCCGCAGCCGGCCGCCTGCTGCATGAGCTCGAAGCACTCGTCCTCGGTGTTGCCGCCCCAGCGGTCCATCAGCTCGGCGCCGTTCAGCCGCACGACCAGCGGGTGGTCGGGCGTCGCCTGCTTGATCGCGTCGATCAGCTCGCGCATGAAGCGGCCGCGGTTCTCGAGCGAGCCGCCGTACTCGTCGCTGCGCTGGTTGGTGAACTTCGAGTTGAAGGTGGCGAGGAGATAGCCCATGAAGCTCGTCACCTCGGTGCCGTGGAAGCCGGCCTTGATCGAGCGCTTCGCGGCGTCGGCGTGCTGGCGCACGACCGCGCGGATCTCGTCCTTCGTCAGCACGCGCGGGGGGCGGAAGTGCGGGAGCGTCTGCGGCACGTCGGAGGGCTGTACGCAGTAGCCGAGGTCGATGCCGCCGTAGCGTCCGGCGTGCAGGATCTGCTGGATGCCGATCGCGCCGGCGTCGCGGATGTAGCCCGCGATTCTCTCGAACTCGGGCAGGAACTTGTCGTCGTGGAGCGCGACCTGGCGGAAGTAGGCCTTGCCCTCCCCGAGCGGATCCGGGTACGCGCCCTGATTGGTGATGATGCCGCAGCCGGTCCGCGCGATGACCTGCATGCGGGCGAGCTCGCGCGCGGTGATGAAGCCGTCGCGGGTGTTGTAGTTCGAGACGCAGCAGGCGCCGTACTTGATGCGGTTCGCCGTCTCGAACTTCCCGATGCGGCCGGGCTGGAACAGGTGCTTGAGCTTGAGCTCGCCGGGGCGAGGCGTGGCCATGCGTCCTCCTCGATGCGCTCACCCGCGGGGGGGCCCGGGGCGCCAGCACCGATGCTCGCCCGGACGCCGGGCGCCGGCCTTGATCAGGATTAAACCGCGGCGGCCTGGGGCGCGGCGGCGGCGTGCCGCTCGCGCTCGACGAGCTTCAGCATCGTGTCGATGGTGATCGAGCGGAACGTGGCCCGCGCGATCTCGTCGATCTCGGCGAGGACGCGGCCGAGCGCCCGGTCCTCGGCGGTCGCCGCGATCCGCTCCTCGTCGCCGGCGCGGCCGCTGAGGTCCTCGAAGAGCTCGATCAGGTCCATCAGCGTCAGCCGCCGCGCGTTGCCGGTGAAGCGGTACCCGCCGCCGACGCCGCGCGCCGATTCCATGATGCCGGCGCGGCCGAGCTCGCGCAGCACCTTGGCGAGGTGGTGGGGGGAGACGTCGTACTTCTCGGCGATCTCGGCGGCCGCGACCTGGCGGTCCGGATTGGCGGCTGCCTCGAGAACGCTCACCAGGGCGAGGCTGGTGCTCTTCTGGAGCTTCATGCCGTCACGCGATGTCGATCTCGAGCGGGATGAACGGCGCGGCCATCATGCCCTGGCTGCGGAAGAACGAGAGCACCAGGTGGTTGTCGCGCGCGATCAGCGTGCGGACCTTGGTGACGCCCGCCGACCGGAACGCGCCGCAGATCGTCTCGAGGAGCCGGGTCGCGACGCCGCCGAGCCGCGCCTCCGGCCGCACCGAGATGCCGAACACCCAGCCGCAGGGCGGCTCGCCGAACTCCCAGTCGCGCACCTCGCCGACCACGAACCCCTCGACCGCACCGTCGAGCTCGGCCACGAAGCAGAAGCGCTGCCTGCCGCCGCGCGTGCCGTAGCGGTGGAACACCTCGTACCAGTAGTCGGTCTTCTCGACGCCGGTCACCCGTGCGTCGATCGCGATGACCTGGTCGAGATCGTCCGCCTGCATCGGGCGCGCCCGCAACCGGTCGGCGTCTCGCGCCGCCGCGGCCGATGCGGTTTTCGCCGGTGAAATAGGCATTTAAGTACGATAATACATCTTTGGCCTGGCGGCGGGGAGATCGCGGCGTTCGGCTCGGGCGGATTGACAAACGGGGCCTAAATCGGTATTGTGGTACCAAATTACCGGGCGAGCCAAGCCTTGGCTGGCGGCGCGCCCCCAGCGCTCGAAGAGGAGGCGATCGTGGCAAAGGCGTCATCCAAGGCGAAAGCCCGCACCCGCGCCAGGGCACCGGCGGAACGCGTCAAACCGGCTGCGCGCGCCGGCGCCGCCGGGCGCGCCCGCACTCCCGCGCCGAAGCCGCGGCCCACCGCGCCGCGCGCGGCGGCGGCCACGATCAAGGTGCGCAAGCTGGTCCCGGCCGATCTCGACACCGTCGTTGCGATCGACGCGCCGATCATGGGCCGGTCGCGGCGCGACTACCACGAGCGGCGCCTGCGGGCGGCGCGGCAGCAGCCCGGCCTGCACGTCCAGTTCGCGGCCGACGGGCCGGGAGGTCTCGCGGGCTACGTGCTCGCGCGCAAGCTCCACGGCCAGTTCGGCCGCGCGGCGCCGGCGTTCCGGCTCGAGATGATCGCGGTCGGGCCGGACGCGCAGGGGCGCGGCGTCGGCACCGCGCTCATGCGCGCGCTCGAGGCCGAGGCGCGCAAGCAGGGCATCCGCGAGATCCGCACCAGCGCCGCCTGGAAGCGGCACGACATGCTGCGCTTTCTCGAGCATGCGGGCTTCGAGCTCGGCCGCAACGTCATCGTCGACTGCTCGGTCCACGCCGGGCGGCTCACCGGCAGCGGGCGCGAGGAGGTCACGCTCCCCGAGCCGCGGAGCTGGTCGCACGAGATCGACTACGGCGCGCAGAAGGAGAACGACTACGAGGCGCTGGAGCGCGACCACGCCGACGTGCGCACGCTCGCCGCCGACGACCTCGCGGACCTGGTGCGCGTCGACCGGCGCGTGACCGGCCAGGACCGCGCCGCGTACGTGAAGCAGCTCGTCGACGAGGCGCTGAACGACTCGGCGGTGCGCGTGTCGCTCACCGCGCGGGTCGACGGCATCGTCGCCGGGTTCGTCGCCGCGCGCGCCGACTTCGGCGACTTCGGGCGCACCGAGCCGGTCGCCGTGCTCGACACGATCGCAGTCGATCCGGACTACGCCCACCACGGCGTCGGCCACGCGCTGCTCTCGCAGCTCTTCGTGAACCTGCAGGCGCTGCGGGTCGAGCGCGTCGAGACGGTCGTCTCGCGTGACAACTTCGCGCTGCTCGGCTTCCTCTACGGCGTCGGCTTCGAGCAGTCGGAGCGGCTCGGGTTCGTCAAGCCGCTCGCCTGAGCCCGACGCTCGCGGCGCCGGTCCGACCCGGGCCGCGGCGGATGGCGTCAGGCCGCCAGGCGCGGCGGCGCGCGCCGTGCCGCGAGCCTCGCGTCCGCGTCGCGTAGCGCCGTGCGCAGCCCTTCCTCCACGACCGGATGGTAGAAGGGCATCTCCAGCATCTGCGGGACCGTCAGCTTCATCTGCAGCGCCCAGGCGAGCAGGTGCGCGAGGTGCTCGGCGTCGGGCCCGATCATCTCGGCGCCGAGGAAGCGACCGCTCGCCGCGTCGGCGTAGACGTGCAGGAGCCCCCGGTTGCGCAGCATGACGCGGCTGCGCCCCTGGTTCTCGAACGACACCGCGCCGACCACGTAGCGGCCCTCGGCGAGGCCGGCGCGCCGGGCGCCGACCACCGCGAGCTGCGGATCGGTGAAGACCACGGCGAGCGGCGCGCGGCGCAGCCCCGGCTTGACCGCCGGGAAGCGCGCGGCGTTCGCGCCCGCGATGTGCCCCTCGTCGGCCGCTTCGTGCAGCAGCGTCAGGTCCGCGTTGGCGTCCCCGGCGATGAACACCGGGTCCGCGCCGCACTGCATCGTCGACGGGTCGTAGATCGGCACGCCGCGCCCGTCGAGCGCGATGCCGAGGTTCTCGAGTCCGAGACCGGCGACGTTGGGCGCGCGCCCGGTCGCGGCGACGACGTAGTCCACCGCAATGCGCGCCTCGCCGCCGTCCGGCGCGGCGAACCGCACCTCGGCGCCCTCGGGCGTGCGCTCGACGCCGAGCACCCGGGCGTCAGGATCGAGCTCGAACTCGCCGGCGAAGGTGCGCGCGGCGTAGTCCCGGACTGCGGCGTCGCTGAACGGCCCGAGGACGCCGCCGATGCTGAACATCCATACCCGGACGCCCAGCCGCGCGAGCGCCTGGCCGAGCTCGAGCCCGATCACGCCCGGCCCGAAGACGGCGACCGCGCGCGGCAGCGTCTGCCACTCGAAGACGTCGTCGTTCACCACCAGCCGCTCGCCGAGCGGGCGAAGGAACGCGGGGATCGCCGGCGCGGAGCCCGTCGCGATCACCGCGCGCGAGAAGGCGACCTCGGTGCGCCCGCCGACGAGGAGCCGGCCGGGCGCGACGAACCGCGCCTCGCCCTCGAGCCGGTCTTCCGCAGGAATCGCCTCGACGCCGTCGAGGACGAAGCCGACGAAGCGGTCGCGCTCGCGGCGCACGCGCGCCATGACCGCCGTGCCGTCCACGCGGACCGCGCCGTCGAGCGCGAGGCCGAACTCGGCCCACCGCGCGGGCGCATGCGCGGCCTCGGCGGCCGCGATCAGGAGCTTCGACGGCATGCACCCGACGCGGGCGCAGGTCGTGCCGTGCGGGCCGCGCTCGACGAGCAGGGCGCGCTTGCCGCCGGCGATCGCCGCCCGGTAGGCGGCGAGGCCGGCGGTGCCGGCCCCGATCACCGCGACGTCGGTCGTGACGCGCTGCATGGCGCTCAGGCGGCTTTCTTCGCCCAGCGCTCGAGGTCTTCCCAGCCGCCGATGAGCTGACCGTTGATGAAGACCTGCGGCACCGTGCCGCGCCCGGTGATCGCGCCGACCGCCTTCGTGCGCACCTTGTGGTCGAGCGGAACCTCGGCGAAGTCGTAGCCGAGGTCGGAGAGCAGCTGCTTCGCCTTCGCGCAGAAGCTGCAGCCCTCGCGGGTCAGGATCGCGACCTGGTCGGGCTTCTTCGCCTTGGGGTTGACGTAGCCGAGCATCGTGTCGGCGTCGGATACCTCGAACGGGTCGCCGGGCTTCTGCGGCTCGATGAACATCTTCTCGACCACGCCGTCGCGCACCAGCATCGAGTAGCGCCACGAGCGCTTGCCGAAGCCGAGGTCGGCCTTGTCGACCAGCATCCCCATCTTGTCGGTGAACTCGCCGTTGCCGTCGGGCAGCAGCATGACGTTGTCGGACTCCTGGTCCTTGGCCCACTCGCTCATCACGAACGGGTCGTTGACCGAGACGCACACGATCGAGTCGACGCCGTTCGCGAAGAACGCGGGCGCGAGCTCGTTGTAGCGGGGCAGGTGGGTCGACGAGCAGGTCGGGGTGAACGCGCCCGGAAGCGAGAACACCACCACGGTCCTGCCCTTGAAGATAGCGTCGGTCGAGATGCTGGCCCAGTCGTTGTTCGCGCGGGTGCGGAACGTGACCTGCGGGACCTTCTTGCCTTCCATGCCTTGCATTGCCGTCTCCGGAAATTGAGCGAACGATTCGGATGCCGGCCAATGTAGCTGCGCGTTCGCCGCGCGCCCAATACTTTGTTAGGATGCTTCAGATAGGCAACGCCTATCGCTGCTGTCATCCGGGAACCGCGCGCCACAATGACCCTGACCGAGCTGAGATACGTCGTCGCGGTGGCCGACGAGCGCCACTTCGGCCGCGCCGCCGAGCGCTGCCACATCAGCCAGCCGAGCCTGTCGGCCTCGGTGGCGAAGCTCGAGGACGAGCTCGGCGTGAAGCTCTTCGAGCGCGGCAAGCGCGGGGTGGCCGTGACGCCGATCGGCGTCGAGGTGGTGGCGCAGGCGCGGCGCGCGCTGGAGGAGGCCGCCCGCGTGCGCGCGGTCGCGCGGCAGGGGCGCAATCCGCTCAAGGGGGTGCTGCGCCTCGGCGTGATCCACACCGTCGCGCCGTACCTGCTGCCGAAGCTAGTGCCGGCGCTCAAGCGCGCGGCCCCCGAGATGCCGCTCGACATCGAGGAGAACACGACCGCGACGCTCGCCGGACTGCTCGCGCGCGGCGAGCTCGACGTAATCGTGGTCGCGCTGCCGTTCGACGAGCCCGGCATCGTCACGCGCGCGCTCTACGACGAGGCGTTCCACGTCGTCGCGCCGCGCGGGCACCGGTTCGCGAAGCGGCGCGCGATCCCGGCCGAGGAGCTCGACCCCGCCGAGCTCCTGCTGCTGCCGGTCGGCCACTGCCTGCGCGACCAGGTCCTCGACGCCTGCCGCGAGTTCACGCGCCCGCCGCCGCCGGGCCGGCAGGGGAACTCGCTCGAGACGCTGCGCAGCATGGTCGCCTCGGGCGTCGGCGTCACGGTGCTGCCGGCGAGCGCGGTGACCGAGCGCCACGCCGATCCGCTCGTCAGGGTGATCGACTTCGCCCCGCCGGTGCCGATGCGCCGCGTCGCGCTCGCGTGGCGCAGGGGATTCGCGCGACCCGCAGCGGCAGAGAAGGTCGCCGAAACGATCCGGCGTCTCGATCTGCCGGTGACGCGGCTCGACGCCGGCGCGCCTCGGACCTAGCGTCCTGAGTCAAAGCCTCGTCGAGCAAGACATCGAACGAACTGGCAAGACGTGCGCCGCGTCGCGGCGCGGAGGCGGGCTCGCCGGCCTTGCGCGGGCGCGGCGCGCCGACGCGCTCGGGCGCAGCCGGTCTCAGTCGCGCGCCGGGCCAGCGAAGTTCGGCCGCCGCTTCTCGCGGTGCGAGGCGATGCCTTCGCGCACGTCCGGCCCGGTGAAGCCCAGAAACTCGAGCGCAAGCGACGTGTCGAAGGTCGGCCCCGCCATTCGCAGCCAGTTGTTGAGGCTCCACTTCGTCCAGCGCAGCGCCGACTGCGCCCCGCCGGCGAGCTTGCGCGCCACCTCGAGCGCCTTGTCGCGCAGCTCGCGCTCTTCGCAGGCGAGCGCGACTAGGCCGATGCGCTCGGCCTCGGCGCCGCTCACCGCCTCGCAGAGCAGCAGGTAGTACTTGGCCTTCGCCATGCCGCAGAGCAGCGGCCAGATGATCGCGGCATGGTCGCCGGCGGCGACGCCGAGCCGCGTGTGGCCGTCGATGATGCGCGCGTCGCGCGCGGCGATCGGGACGTCGGCCAGCAGCCCGCACACGAGCCCGGCCCCGACCGCCGGGCCGTGCATGGCCGAGACCACCATCTTGCTGCAGTTGATCAGGTTGTAGACGAGATCGCGCGACTCGCGCCAGACGCGCGCGCGGACCGCGAAGTCGTCGGCCACCGCCTCGACCATGGCGAGGTCGCCGCCCGCCGAGAACCCCTTGCCGGCGCCGCGGATGATCGCCGCGCGCACGCCCGGGTCGCGGTCGATGTCGAGCCAGATCTCGCTCAGCTCGCGGTGCAGGTCGACGCCCGCGGTCGAGAGCCTGCCGCCCTCTTCGCCCATCACCAGCTCGAGGATGCCGGGCTCGACCTGGTTCACGCGCAGCGCGCGGTATCTCTGATAGTCCACTCGTGCTCCCTTCTCGCTCGCGCCGCGTGCCGGCCGGTGCGCTTCGGCACCACGGCGCGACGCCGGTCGCGCGCCGGCCGGCGGCCGATTAGACATTCACATACTGGTTGGATAGTATTAAACCGCTGAAGCCGGTGTCCTCGCATCCGGCGTGCGCGATTGCGTGATCCAGATCAAACGCCGCCCCGCCCGCCGGCCGTAGCCTGGGCTGTGGCCGCGGAGCGCGTGGCGTGCCGGCGCGATCGATCGACCTGGCGAACGAAGGAGGAGTCGCAATGACAGACGCTCTGAGCCACGCCCTCGGGAAGCCGGCGCGCGAGAGCAAGTTCTGGAACGCGCACATCGAGACCATGCCGCGTGCGCAGCTCGATGCGCTGCAACTGCAGCGGCTGCAGAAGCTGGTGCGCTACGCCTACGAGCGCAGCCCGTTCTACCGCAGGAAGTTCGATTCGGTCGGGCTGAAACCGGCGGACATCCGCAGCCTCGAGGACTTCAAGCACAAGGTGCCGCTCACCGACAAGAGCGAGTTCATCGACCAGCAGCTCGACGCGCCGCCCTACGGCCCGACCGCCGCGCTGCCGGACGACTTCATCGTGCACCACTGCGAGACCTCCGGCTCGACCGGCAAGCCGCTCGCGATCCCCTACTCGATGTACGACACCGTCCGCTACGGCGAATCGTGGGCGTGCGGCTACTGGGCGCTCGGCATCCGGCCGAGCGACACGTTCTATTTCGCTTTCGGCTGGGGGAACTTCGCCGGGTTCTGGAGCGCCTACTGGGGCGCCCGGCGCCTCGGCTGCCGCGTGATCTCCGGCGGGGGGCTCGATACGAAGGGGCACGTCCAGGCGATCATGCGCATGCGCCCGACGGTGCTGATCTCGACCCCGACCTTCGCGCTGCGCATGGCCGCGGTCGCAGCCGAGATGGGCGTGGACGTCGCGGCCTCCTCGATCAAGTTCACCTATCACGCCGGCGAGCCCGGCCCGACCGCGCTGCCGGCGATGCGCAGGCAGATCGAGCAGGCGTGGGACGCCCGGGCCGGCGAGCTGCTCGGCATCGCCGAGGTCGACGCCTTCGCCCCGAGCTGCCCGAACGGCGACGGCGTGCACGTGAACGAGCTCGACAACTTCACCTGGTCGATCGACCCGCAGACGCTGCAGGAGGTCGGCGACGGCGAGATCGGCGAGAACGTGATCACCAGCTTCTCGAACACCGCCCAGCCGCTGCTCAACTACCGCAGCCACGACCTGGTGCGGCGCCGCTCGGGCTGCAGCTGCGGACGCACCTGGGTCAAGTTCGAGGGTTCGGTGCTCGGGCGCACCGACTTCATGGTGACCGTCCGCGGCACCAACGTCTACCAGACTGCGGTCGAGCACCTGATCGGCCAGATCCCGGAGGTGAGCCACTCCTACGAGCTCGTGCTCACGCGCGAGGACGATAACGACGTGATGACCATCCGCTTCGAGCCGGTCAAGGCACTGGCGAACGATCGCGCGGCCTGGAGCGCCCTCGAGCGGCGGCTGAGCGACCACATCCACCAGTCGCTGCACGTGCGGCTCAAGACCGTGGCGGTGCCGCCGGAGAGCCTGCCGCGCTACGAGCTGAAGACCAAGCGGATCATCGATCAGCGGCCGAAGGATTTCCGCCGCGCGCTCGACCGGTGAGGAGGGACGCAATGCGCATCGAGGAACGGATCGCGAAGATAGAGGCGGCGCGCGCGCTGGTCCAGGCCGCGATGGCGGACTGCGACGCGCCGCAGATCGAGACGATGCTGCGCAACGCCGACATGGAGCTGCACTGGGCGCTATGGAACCTCGGCGTCGCGGTCGAGCTGCGGCCGGAGCTCGAGTACCCGCCGGCGGAGCGGCCGCGGTGAGACGGCGCGGGTTGACGCCGGGCGCAGCGCCTAGATACTATCTGGACAGTATGTAGAGCGCCGGCCCGAGCCGCCGCGCCGCGACCGCCAGGAGACGCCAGTGGAAACCGCCACCGCCCCGCGCCGGACCTACTCGGCGAACGATCCGAGCATGCCGGCCGAGTTCCGCCAGCTGCTCGTCAAGCTGCTGCTCGACGAGCATCTCGAGAACAACGGCAATCCGGAATACCGCAAGATCCTCGCCAACATCGCGAACGCCGGACTGCGCTTCGCGCCGGACGGGCGCGCGATGGAGATCGAGGCCGAGATCGTCAAGCAGGAGGTGCATCACGGCAGGATCGTCGCCGAGCTGATCGAGGGCCTCGGCGCCGACCCGAACCAGGTGCGCGCGATCAAGCAGTACGCGTTCCACATCCCGCTGGAGGACTGGATCGACCTGGCGTGGTTCCACGCCCTGATCGACCGCGTCGGGCTCTACGTGGGCGTGGAGTGGGCCGGCAGTCCGTACGGACCGCTCGCGAAGGTCGCGCCGCGCCTGGAGGCCGACGAGCGGTTTCACACGCGCGCCGGCTTCGCGCACCTGCGGGCGATCTGCGCGACGCCCGAAGGCAAGGCCGCGGCGCAGGAGCGCCTCAGGAAGTGGTGGCCCGCGGCGCTCGACATGTTCGGCCGCTCCGACTCGAAGAACTCCCCGCTCTACGTCAAGTGGGGGATCAAGACCCATGAGAACGAGGCGCTGCGGCAGAAGTACATCGCCGAGGCCGTACCCGAGATCGGGAAGCTCGGCCTCGAGGTGCCCGACAACCTCGCCAACCGGCGGTTCCTCTAGGAGGGCGCGCGATGAGCGTGGATTTCGCGATCGAGGAGGGCGTCGGCGTCATCGCGTTGAACCGCGCGCCCGCAAACGCCTACGACTGGGACATGCTGCGCGGCCTGGCCGACGCGGTGCGCCGCGCGCGCGACGATCCGGCGGTGCGCGTCGCGGTGGTGCGCAGCGCGCTGCCGAAGTTCTTCTGCTCCGGGGCCGACATCGCGACCCTGCGCGGGTCCGACCGCGCGCAGTTCGCGAGCTTCCTCGCGCTCGCGCACGAGGCCGTCGACCTGATCGCGCGCACCCCGAAGCTGTTCATCGCCGCGATCGCCGGGCACTGCATCGGCGGCGGCCTGGAGATCGCGCTCGCGTGCGACTTCCGCTGGGCGAGCGCCGGCAAGTACCGCTTCGGGCTCGCCGAGGTCAACCTCGGGCTCGCGCCGGGCATGGGCGGCACCCAGCGCCTGCCGCGGCTCATCCCGAAGAGCCGCGCGCTGCACATGATGGTGACCGCGGAGATGCTCGGGCCGGACGAGGCGCTGCGGTCCGGCATCGTCGACCGCCTCTACCCGGAGGAGTCCTTCTGGAGCGAGGTGATGGACGCGGCGCGCAAGCTCGCTGCGGGAGCGACCATGGCGCAGGGCTACATCAAGCTCTCGGTCAACGCCGGGCTGGAGACCAGCCTCGCCGAGGGTCTCGCGATCGAGCGCGCGCATCAGAACATGCTGTTCGCGTCTGACGACGCGGGCGAGGGCGTGAAGGCGTTCCTCGAGAAGCGCCCGGCGAGATTTTCCGGCAAGTGATCCGGGCCGGCGCGCCGAACGGTAAACGGGTCCCGGTCAAGTGAGCGCCGCTGCCTCGTACCAGTTCCTCACGCTGGACCGCGATGGCGGCGTTGCCACGCTCACGCTGAACCGTCCGGCCGCGCTGAACGCGTGGCACCAGCCGATGCGCGCCGAGCTGCGGGATGCGGTGCGCGCGCTGGTCGAGGACGACGATCTGCGGGTGCTGGTGATCACCGGCGCCGGGCGCGCGTTCTCGGCCGGCGAGGACGTGCGCGGCATGCAGGGGCTGGCCGACCTCGGCACGCGCGGCTTCCGCCGCGTGGCGCGCGGGATCCACAACGTGTTCGACGAGCTCGAGGCGATCGAGGTCCCGGTGATCGCCGCGATCAACGGCGTCGCGGCCGGCGGCGGGCTCGAGCTCGCTTTGTCCTGCGACTTCCGGCTGGCCGCGAGCGGGGCGCGGCTCGGCTTCCCGGAGAACAACGTCGGGCTGATTCCGGGCTCGGGCGGATGCTCGCGGCTGGTGAAGCTGATCGGACTGGCCCAGGCGAAACGCCTGGTGATGACCGGCGAGATGGTGAGCGCCGAGCGCGCGCTCGAGCTCGGCCTGGTCGAGGAGGTGCTGGCGCCCGAACGCCTGATGGACCGCGCCCGGGAGCTCGCCGGGCAGCTCGCCGGCAAGGCGCCGCTCGCCCTCGGGCTCGCCAAGGTGGTTCTGAACGCCTGCGCGAACGTGGACCCCGACACCGGCCGCAACCTCGAACGGCTCGGGCAGAGCATCCTGAAGAAGACCGAGGACCATCTCGAGGGCGCGCAGGCCTTCGTGGAGAAGCGCAAGCCGCGCTTCAAGGGCCGCTGAGGCGGTCGCATCCGGCGCGCCGCGCGATTGCCCGAGCGGACGGGAGGAACAGGTGCCCTACCAGCAAGTGCTGTACGAAGTGCGGGACGCGATCGCGACGGTGACGCTCAACCGGCCCGAGCGCCACAACGCGTGGACCGACGTCATGGCGGGCGAGCTGTACGACGCGATGCGCACCGCCGCGGCGGATCGCACGGTGCGCGTGATCGTGCTCGCCGCGGCCGGCGGGTCGTTCAGCGTCGGCGCCGACGTCGACGCGCTCGCGACCGTCGACTCGGAGGCGCTCCTGGCGAAGCTGCCGCGGCCGCTCGACATGCGGATCCGGGCCGACTACCAGACGCGCTGCGCGTTCCCGGCGGCGGTGCCGAAGCCGATCGTCGCCATGCACCAGGGGGCGACCGCCGGGATCGCGCTCATGCACGCGCTGTTCTGCGACGTCCGCTTCGCCGCGGAGGACGCCTTCTTCACCACTGCGTTCTGCAGGATCGGGCTCGGCGCCGAGTACGGCGCCGCGTGGATCCTGCCGCGCGTCGTCGGCCACGGCAACGCGCTCGATATGCTGCTCTCGGGCCGTCGCATCGACGCGCGCGAGGCGCTGCGCATGGGGCTCGTCAACCAGGTCCATCCGGCCGACCGGCTCGCCGAGGCGACCTACGCCTACGCGCGCGAGATCGCCGAGCGCGTCTCGCCGCGCGCGACGCGGGCGATCAAGCACCAGGCGTGGGAGGCGCCGTTCCAGACGCTTGGCGAGGCGGTGAATCTCGCCGCCGCGGACATGCTCGAGGCGGTGCGCAGCGCCGACTTCCGCGAGGGGCTGGCGGCGTTCCGCGAGAAGCGGCTGCCGCGCTTCGCCGGGGAATGAACGCGGACTCCGCAATGACCGGAGCGGCACCGCGGGAGGTCCGACGCAGCGTGCGTCCGCAAAGCGCCACGACGAAGCGCGCGCAACGCCTGGCGAGCATCGGCCGGCTGCTCGACGCGGCCCAGGGGCTGTTCGTGTCGCAGGGCTACCGACAGACCAACCTCGACCAGATCGCGAGCGCCGCCGGCCTCACCAAGGGCGCCGTCTACTTCTACTTCCGCAGCAAGGAGACGGTGCTGCTCGAGCTGCTCAAGCGGGTCCAGGCGATCGTCGTCGACCAGGCGCGCAAGGTCGTGGCGGGCGCGGGGCCGGGCGCGGTCGACCGGCTGGTGGCGTTCCTGCACCAGCAGAGCAAGCTCGGCGTCACGCACCGCGACGCGGTGCTGCTGCTCATCCTCATGTCGCTCGAGTTCAGCGAGCGCAGGGGAGCGGCGCGCAACATGCTGCGCCGCGTCTACCGGCAGCTGTACGAGCTGGTCGAGCGTCTGGTCCAGGACGGCCAGCGCGCGGGCGAGATCCGCGCCGACGTGCGCGCCCGCGAGCTCTCCGCCATCGTGATGGCGATCCACGACGGCACGTTCCTCGAGTGGTACCGGCGCTCGCCGGCTCTGAGCGGGCCGGAGGTCGTGCGCGCGCTGCGCGGCGTGCTGCTCACCGGGATCTCGCGGCCGCCGGCGCGTGCGCTCGCCGGCGGCGCGCGCCGCATCCAGGCGCGGGCGGCGTGAGCTTCCTCGGCCTCGCGCACTGCAGCCTGCCGCCGCAGGCCGAGTCGCTGCGGCAGGAGGTCCGCGAGTTCCTGGCCGGGGCGCTTGCCGGGCGCGGCGCCGCGGCACGCGCGCAGTCCTGGGACGGATTCGATCCCGAGTTCAGCCGCAGCATCGGCGCGCGCGGCTGGATCGGAATGACCTGGCCCAGGCGGTACGGCGGCGCGGAACGCAGCGCGCTCGAGCGCTACGTGGTGATCGAGGAGATGCTCGCCGCCGGCGCGCCGGTCTCGGCGCACTGGTTCGGCGACCGGCAGACCGGCCCGCTGCTCCTGCGCTATGGGACCGAGGCGCAGCGCGTCAGCATCCTGCCGGCGATCGCGCGCGGCGAGCTGTTCTTCTGCATCGGCATGAGCGAGCCGGACGCCGGCTCGGACGTGGCGGCGATCCGCTCGCGGGCGCGCCGCGTGCCGGGCGGCTGGGAGCTCAGCGGCGCCAAGGTGTGGACCACCAACGCGCATCGCGCGCACTCCATGCTCGGCCTGTTCCGCACCGCACCCGAGGCGGCCGAGCGCCATGCCGGCCTGTCGCAGTTCCTCGTCGACATGCGCTCGCCGGGGGTGAGCGTGCGTCCGATCACCGACATGGCCGGGCGCGAGCATTTCAACGAGGTGCGGCTCGACCAGGTGTTCGTGCCGGACTCGGCTCTGGTCGGCACGGAGGGCGACGGCTGGGCGCAGGTGATGGCCGAGCTCGCCTACGAGCGCAGCGGGCCGGAGCGCTACCTGAGCGGCGTGCAGCTCCTGCTCGAGCTCGTGCGCGCGGCGGGCCCCGCTGCCGGCGAGCGCGCCCGGGTCGCCGTCGGACGGGCCGTGGCGAGCATGGTGACGCTGCGGCAGATGTCGCTCGCGATCGCGGGCATGCTGGAGGCGGGCGCGAACCCCGCCCAGGAGGCGGCCATCGTAAAGGATCTCGGCACGGCTTTCGAGCAGAGCCTGCCCGAGGTCGTGCACGAACTCCTCGGCGTGGAGCCCGACCGGGCCGCGGACACCGATCTCGGCCGCGTCCATGCGGTTCTCCTCGAGCTCGCGCCGTGCTTTTCGCTGCGCGGCGGCACGCGCGAGGTGCTGCGCGGCATCATCGCGAGAGGGCTCGGCCTGAGATGAACGAGACGCGGGCGCTGCTCGGCGAGACCGTCGATCGCATCCTGCGCGACGCGGTCGACGACCGCTTGCTCGCCGGCGCCGAGCGCGACGAGTGGCCGCAAGCGCTGTGGCAGACCGTCGTCGAGAGCGGCCTGGCCGGCGTGCTCTCGGCCGAGGGCGCAGCGCTCGGGGCGGGCTGGCCCGAGGCATTCGACATCGTGGTGGCAGCGGGGCGCCACTGCGCCCCGCTCCCGCTGCCCGAGACGATCGCATGCGTCTGGCTGCTCTCCGCCGCGGGACTCGAGCCGCCCGGCGGCCCGGTCGCGCTCGCGGCGACGAGCGACGAGGACATGCGCCTTGCGCGCGACGGCAGCGGCTGGCGGCTCGCCGGCACGGCGGCGCGGGTGGCGTGGGGCCGGCGCGCGACGCACGCCGTGCTCACCGCGACCGTCGGCGCCGAGCGGTTCGTGGTCTGCGCCGCGATTGCCGACGGCCTGGTCAGCCCGGGCGAGAACCTGGCGGGCGAGCCGCGCGACACGCTCGCGTTCTCCGGCGCCGCCGTCGCCGCGGCGCCGCTTCCGGCGGCGCTCGCGGGCGTCGACACCCGCGCGCTCGGCGCGCTGATGCGCGCGGCCCAGATCGCCGGCGCGGTGCAGGCCGTGCTCGAGCTCTCGGTGAGCTACGCCAACACGCGCCGGCAGTTCGGCCGCCCGATCGGCCGCTTCCAGGCGGTGCAGCAGAGCCTCGCCGTGCTCGCCGCCGAGGCCGCGGCGGCGCGCATGGCCGCCGAGCATGCGTTCTTCCTGGTCGCGTCGGGCGGCCGCGTCGAGGACGCCGCCGCGATCGCGAAGATCCGCGCCGGCGAGGCGGCCGGGCGCGCCGCCGCGATCGCGCACCAGGTGCACGGCGCGATCGGCTTCGCGCGCGAGCACCGGCTGCACTTTCTCACGCGCCGGCTGTGGTCGTGGCGAGCGGAGTTCGGCGCCGAGACCGCCTGGGCCGACCGGCTCGGCCGCGACGCTGTCGCGCGCGGCGGGGACGGGCTGTGGCCGTGGATCACCGGAGCGCTGTCGGGCGCCCACACTGCGGAGACGGAGACATGAGCGGCTTTCTGTTGCGGGACGTGCGCGACGGGGTGGCGACCTGGACGATGAACCGGCCGGACGAGCGCAATGCGCTCGGCGACGACGATCAGTTCGACGAGTTCGTCGCGGCCTGCCGCGAGGCGAACGCCGACGCGGCCACGCGCGTGGTGATCCTGACTGGCGCGGGTCCGGCGTTCTGCGCCGGCGGCAACGTCAAGGACATGGCGGAGCGCACCGGGATGTTCGGCGGCGGCCCGGAGGGCGTGCGCGCCAGCTACCGGTCCGGGATCCAGCGCATTCCGCTCGCCATCGACGCCCTCGAGGTGCCGATCATCGCCGCGGTCAACGGTCCGGCGATCGGCGCAGGGTGCGATCTCGCGTGCATGTGCGACATCCGCATCGCGTCCACTCGGGCGACGTTCGGCGAGGTGTTCGTGAAGCTCGGGCTGATCCCGGGCGACGGCGGGGCATGGTACCTGCAGCGCGCCGTGGGCTTGGCCAAGGCGGCCGAGATGACCTTCTGCGGCGAGCCGATCGACGCCGCCGAGGCGCTTGCCTGCGGCCTGGTGTCGAAGGTCGTCGCCCCGGAGCGGCTGCTCGACGAGGCGCGCGCGCTCGCCGGGCGGATGGCGGCGAACCCGACCGGCGCAGTGCGCATGGCGAAGCGCCTGATGCGCGAGGCGCGGCATGCCGGGCTTGCCAGCGTGCTCGAGCTCTCGGCCGCGTTGCAGGCGATCGCCCACCATACCGACGCGCACGAGCAGGCGCTGCGGCGGCTGGCGCCGCGCGGCGGAGCGCGATGATTGTGGCACCGTGAGCGGCGAGTCGATGCTCGGGATCGCGGCCTGCGGCGGATACGTCCCGCGTCTCCGCTTGGCGCGGCGCGCGATCGTCGAGGCCAACGCCTGGTTCAACCCCGGTCTGAGATCGCATGCCGCAGGCGAGCGAGCGATCTGCAACTGGGACGAGGACGCATTGACCATGGCGGTCGAGGCGGCGCGCGACTGCCTGTCATGCGGAGGCTTACCGGAGGTCGACACCCTGTTCCTCGCGTCGACGACGCTCCCGTTCCTGGAACGCCACAACGCCGGCGTGGTGCGCGCCGCGCTGGCGCTGCCCGAGCACATGATGACGCTCGACATCACGGCGTCGCAGCGCGCCGGGACGTCCGCGCTGATCGCGGCGCTGCAGGCGCGGCGCGGGCGTCCGGGCGCGGCAATGGTGGTCGCCGCGGAGCAGCGGCGCGCCAAGGCCGCCAGCGCGCAGGAGCTCAGCTACGGCGACGCAGCCGCGGCCCTGGTGGTCGCCGAGACGAGCGCGCCGATCGCCGAGTTCCTGGGTGCGCATCAGGTGGCGGTCGACTTCGTCGACCATTACCGCGGTCAGCACGAATCGTTCGACTACCAGTGGGAAGAGCGCTGGATCCGCGACGAGGGCTACCTGAAGATCGTGCCGAGCGCGCTGCGCGGGCTCGCGGCCGCTACCGGGATCGACGCGGCGAAGTTCGGCCGCCTGGTGATCCCGACCGGCCGCAGCGCCGCGCAGGCGATCGCCAAGGCAGTCGGCGCGCCGCCGCAGAGCGTGTGCGACGACCTCGCGCAGGGCGTCGGGGACAGCGGCGCGGCGCACCCGCTCGTCATGCTCGCGCACGCGCTCGAGCAGGCGAGGCCCGGGGAGATCATCGTCGTGGTCGGGTGGGGCCAGGGCTGCGACGCGATCGCGTTCCGCGCCGGCGCCGCGGCGACGCGTCGGCGTGCCGCCGGCGGTATCGGGCAGAGCATCGCGCGCGGCGTCGCGGACTCGAACTACATGCGCTACCTCGCCTTCAACCGCCTTCTCGTGCAGGAGCAGGGCATGCGCGCGGAGGCCGACCGGCAGACCGCGCTCAGCGCGTTCTATCGCCACCGTGACATGGTGACGGCGCTGGTCGGCGGGCGCTGTACGCGCTGCGGGACTCCCCAGTTCCCGGCCACCGGCGTGTGCGTGAACCCCGAGTGCCGGGCGCGCGGCGAGCAGGAGCCGTACCGGTTCGCCGACCTCCTCGCGCACGTGCAGAGCTGGACGGCCGACAACCTGACCTACTGCCCGGATCCGCCGCAGTACTTCGGCATGGTGGTGTTCGAAGGCGGCGGACGCATGATGGTGGATTTCGCGGACGTCGATCGCGAGACCATTGCCACCGGCGCCCCGGTGCGAATGGTCTTTCGCGTCAAGGAGCGCGACTTGCGGCGCGGCTTCGTGAAGTACTTCTGGAAGGCGGTTCCGGGGCGCGCCCCGGCGGAGGAGAACGGTGGCGACCGGGATTAGGGACAAGGTGGCGGTGCTCGGCATGGGGTGCAGCCGCTTCGGCGAGCGCTGGGACAAGGATGCCGAGGATCTGATGCTGGAGGCGTTCGACGAATGTCTCGTCGACGCCGGCATCGAGACCTCGCACATCGATGCCGCCTGGTTCGCTACCGCAATGGACGAGGTGAACGTGGGCAAGTCGGCGATGCCGCTGGCGATGGCGTTGCGGCTGCCGCTCATCCCGGTGACGCGCGTCGAGAACCTGTGCGCGAGCGGGACCGAAGCGTTTCGCGGCGCGGTCTACGCGGTCGCCTCGGGCGCGGCGGACATCGTGCTCGCGCTCGGCGTCGAGAAGCTGAAGGACACCGGCTACGGCGGGCTGCCGCAGCGCGCCCGCGGCGTGACCAATGCGCTGTTCATCCCGAACCTCTCCGCGCCCGGCTGTTTCGCACAGCTCGCGAGCGCCTACGCGGCGCGCCACCGGGTGGCCCCGGCCGACCTCAAGCGCGCAATGGCGCAGATCTCGGTGAAGAGCCACGACAATGCACTCGAGAATCCGCGCGCGCATCTGCGCCGCAAGATCGACATCGATGCTGTGCTGCGCGCGCCGATCGTCGCCGAGCCCCTGGGCCTCTATGACTGCTGCGGGGTGAGCGACGGGGCTGCGGCGGCGATCGTGACGACCCCCGAGCTGGCGCGCAGCCTCGGCAAGACCGACCTCGTCTCGGTGAAAGCCCTGCAGATCGCGGTGTCGAACGGGCAGGAGGCGGGGCACAACTCCTGGGACGGCAGCTACGTCCTCACGACGCGGCGCGCGGCCGAGCGTGCCTACGCCGAGGCGGGCATTCGCAAGCCGGAAGCGGAGATCTCGATGCTGGAGTGCCACGACTGCTTTTCGATCACCGAGCTCGTGACCCTCGAGGACCTCGGGCTTTCGCCGGATGGGAAAGCCTGGCGCGACGTGCTCGACGGGCGCTACAACGCGGACGGCGCGCAGCCGTGCCAGATCGACGGCGGCCTCAAGTGCTTCGGGCATCCGATCGGCGCCTCGGGCCTGCGGATGCTCTACGAGATGTACAACCAGCTCCTGGGCAGGGCCGGGAAGCGCCAGCTTGCGTCCCCGCGGCTCGGCCTGACGCACAATCTGGGCGGCTTTCCCTATCAGAACATCTCCAGCGTATGCGTGGTCGGCATGCTCGCCTGACCCGGACCGGGCGGGGTAAGCTTCGCGAAGCGGCCTCCCAGCGCGCGCGACGGGGCCGCCATTACTATCACGGACCCAGGAACGCGCAATGAGTGATTCCCGGCAACGCGCCACGCAGCCGCGCCCGCACGGACGCACCGCGGCACGCCCACCGCGCGAGATCACCAGCGCGTACGTGAAGGAGCGCGCGATCGCGCTCGGCGCGCACCTGGTCGGCATCGCAAGCGCGGCGAAGCTCAATGCCTTTCCGCCCGACCCGCGCTGGCCGCAGACCCCGGAGCGCATCTCGCCGTACTGCAAGTCGGTCATCGTCATCGTCAGCCGCATCCCGGTGGGCGCGTTCCGCTGCAGGAACAACGTGCCGGTGCAGTATCTCGACATGCTGGTCATGCGGCGCATGGACAAGATCTCCTATGTTCTCGCGCAGGAGCTCGAGGCGGCCGGCCACCCGAGCTTCGTGACCGCCGCGCAGGAGACCGACTGGAGCTACAAGCGCGCGAGCTACGGGCGGCTGTCGACGCGTCACCTCGGGGTGGAGGCGGGGCTCGGCACCCTCGGGCTCGAGGTGAACATCCTCACGCCCGAGTACGGTCCGCGCCTGTATCTCACCGGGATCCTCACCGAGCTCGAGCTCGAGCCGGACGAGCCGATGGCCGAGCAGGTATGCATCGGCGAGTCCTGCAGCCGCTGCCTGCATGCGTGCCCGGCGGACGCCGTGCTGCACTTCGGCATCGACAAGCGCGCCTGCGCCACCGAGGCACAGGAGTTCGGCTTCGCGCAGATCCTGCGTTTCCTGGACGGCCTGGCGGACGGCGCGCATCCCGATCACGCCGCGGCCTTCCGCTCGCGCGACTTCTTCGGGTTCTGGCAGGGACTCCTGCGCGTGGTGGGCTCGTTCGGCGACTGCCCGCGCTGCCTCGCGGTCTGTCCGGTAGGCAACGACTACCACGCGCATCTCGCCGACGTCCAGAAAGCGATCCCGGAGAAGACACCGGAGAAGGTGGCGCTCGGCAGGCAGTACAAGGAGCTGCGCGCTCGGCACGACAGCGGCGCGCTTGAGGCGCCGGGACTGAGCGAGTGGAACCGCCGCTGGGTCGGGCCGCAGGGCTACCAGGGCATCGTCGCGCGCCAGTTGCAGGCCTTCAAGGCGGCGCAGCGCGCGCGGGCGGTGCCGGAGGCGACGACAGCGGCGCCGGACGGGGAGTAGCGCATGGTGGCGATGTTCAAGGCGCCGATCACGGCAGAGGCCGTAAAGGAGAAGGCGCGCGCGCTCGGCGCGGACCTGGTCGGCATCGCCGACGGCGCGACGCTCGACGCGCACCCGTGGGACCCGGCCGATCCGCGCGGGCCGAAGGACATCACGGAGCTCGACGGCGGGCGCGTCGTCGTCATGGCGAAGAAGCTGAGCGCGGGCGTCTCGCGCATCGCGTCCTGGAGCGACCGGCACAAGTTCTACAACGACGAGCTCGCGCTGACGCTGCTCGAGGAGGCATCGCTCGAGCTCGTGTACTGGCTCGAGGACCAGGGCTATCCGTCGATCGCGGTGCCGCCGACGCACGTCGATCCGTGGCGCTACGGCGGTAACCCGCGCGAGCACATGACCACGCTCCTGTCGTTGCCGCACGCCGCGGTCGAGGCGGGGCTCGGCACCCTCGGACTCAACCTGCAGCTGCTCACGCCCGAGTACGGACCGCGCGTGCTGCTCACCGCGGTGCTCGCGTCGATCCCCGTCGAATGCGATCGGCGCATCGAAACCCCGCTCTGCCGCGGACCGGAATGCGGCCGCTGCCTGAAGGCATGCCCGGCCGACGCGGTCCGGCACTGGGACCGCGACTGGCCGGCGTGCGACGAGTACCGCTCGCCGTACGGCTTCGCCCAGCTTACCGATCACGTCGAGCGCATCGTCGCGGCCGAGAGCGCCGAACAGAAGAAGGCGCTGCTGCGCTCGGAGACGAGCTTCTACCTGTGGCAGAGCATCCTGCGCGGCGCTGGCGTGATCACCGGCTGCAGGCGCTGCGCCGACGTCTGTCCGGTCGGCGCCGACTACGAGGCAATGCTCGCCGGCGCGCTCGATGCGATCCCGGAGGACACTCCCGCCAAGACCGAGCGCCTTGCCGACATGATCGCGCGGGAGGCGGGCGGCGACGCGGGCAGCCGCGCGGCGCGGGAGCGCTGGATCGGCAAGCGTTAGCGGACGCGCATGCGCGCGGACCGCGCGGACATGGCGCGGCTAGGGAATGCGGACCCGGAGGACCTTGCGCAGCATCGCCACCAGCCCGTGCCGGAAGGTGACGACCAGCACGATCATGAGGACGCCGTAGACCAGCACATTCAGCCGGCCGAGCGGGCGCACGACCTCGTCGAGCACCGCGAACACCGCGCCGCCGAGCACCGGCCCGAGCAGGGTGCCCATCCCGCCGAGCAGCAGCGTGACCAGCACCACGATGTCGACGCTGACCAGCGAGTACACGGTGGGGCTGATGAACCCGCTGTAGTAGGCGTAGACCGCACCCACCGTGCCGAGCAGCGCCGAGCCGATGGTGGCGGCGAGCACCTTGTAGAACGTGACATCGATGCCGGCGAGCTCGGCGGCGAGCTCGTCGTCGGCGATCGCCTGGAACGCCTTGCCGGCGCGCGAGCGCATCAGCAGGTGGTACATGACGAGCGACGCGGCGACGACGGCGAGCACCGCGTAGTAGCTCGCCGGCGCGCTCTGCAGCACCGCCGGGCCGAGCCCCTTGGTCTCGATGCCGGTCTCGCCGTTGGTCAGCTCGCGCAGGCCCAGCACGAGGTTGTGGAAGATGAGCGAGAAGACGAGCGTCACGATGCCGACGAAGATCACGCCGAGCCCGCGGCGCACCGACACGTAGCTGAACACGCCGCCGAGCAGCGCCGCGGACGCGACGCCGAGCGGGATCGTCAGCCACGGCGACAGCCCGAGCTTGATGGTGAGCACCACCGAGACGTAGCCGGACGAGCCGGCGAGCGCGCCCAGGCACAGGAACAGCTGCCGGGTGTGGCCGAAGATGATGTTGAACGCCACCGCGTAGGCGATGTAGACCAGCATCAGCGTCGCCAGGCGCATGAAGTGGGCGCTGTCGCCGACCGCCAGCGGCACCAGCGCGAGCACCGCAACGACCGCGGCGAGCGCGACGTAGTCGGCAAGATGGCGCTCGCGATTCATGTGCGGTAGGCGAACAGCCCCTGCGGCCGCAGCAGGATGGTGAAGGCCGCGGTCGCGAGCAGGATGAGCAGCGTCATGTAGGCCCCGACGAGGTAGCTCGCGAAGGCGTTCACGATGCCGAGCAGCACGCCGGCGGCGAGCGTGCCGTTGATGCTGCGCACGCCCCCGACCACCGCGACGATCAGCGCGAAGCTGGTGAGCTCGTTTCCCATCTCGGTGCCGACCGAGGAGAACAGTCCCTGGGCGATGCCGCCCAGCCCGGCCAGCATCGCGCTCAGCACCACGATCAGGGTGCGGATCCTGCCGGGATTGATGCCGCACAGCCCGGCGCCGACCTCGTTCTGGATGATCGACCGGATGACCTTCCCGAGCAGCGTCCCCTTCAGGAACGCGAACAGGAGCGCGAACGCGCCGAGCGCGATCAGGGCGGCGACGATGCTCGCACTGCGGACGGTGACGCCGCCCAGCTCGTACGACGGGGTCGGCAGCCGCAGCGTGAGCGCGACGTCGGCGTACCTGAGGTCGAGGAAGCCGTTGACCGCGAACGAGAGGCCGAGCGTGATCAGCAGTCCGAGGAGCAGCCGCTCCTCGCCCGCGCAGCGGTAGGCCGGCACGAGCAGCGTGCGGTCGACGACCAGGCCGAAGAGCCCGGCGGTCAGGACGCCGAGGACGCACGCCGCCAGCGGGTGGAGGCCCTCGCCGACGAAGAGCGCGGTGGCGATGCCGCCCACCACCGCGAACTGGCCGTGGGCGAGGTTCAGCACCCCGCCGAGCCCGAAGATCAGCGTGATCCCCACCGCCATCAGCGAGAGCTGCAGCCCCTGTACGATGCCGTCGAGAAGGATGGCGATCACGGCTCGGCAACCTGTCGAAGAACCCAACACTCGCACGGGAGGGGATATACAAGGGAGCTTCCCCCTTGTTCGTACGACTGGGGTTCGGGTTGCGCGCTGATTCCCTCTGACGAAGTCCGCACCGGTTGCATATCTCAGCGGCCTGCTAGGCCACTCCCAGGTACGACCGCTGCACTTCCGGATCGCCGAGCAGGTCCCTCGATGCGCCCGACAGGCGGATGCGGCCGTTCTCCAGCACGTAGGCGCGCTCGGTGAACGCGAGCGCGTGCGGGACCTGCTGCTCGGCGAGCAGGATGGTGAGCCCCTCCTGCTTCAGCCGGGCGAGCTGCCGGTACATCTCCTTGACGAAGAACGGCGCGAGGCCGGTGGACGGCTCGTCGAGCAGCAGGATCCGCGGCCGCGCCATCAGCCCACGACCGATGGCGAGCATCTGCTGTTCGCCGCCGCTCAGCGTCCCGGCCAGTTGCTTCCGGCGCTCGCGCAGCCTCGGAAACAGGTCGAGCACGAACCGCATGCGTTCGGACCGCGACGCATAGCTCGCGTAGGCCCCGAGCTCGAGGTTCTCGAGCACCGACATCTGCGGGAAGAGCTCGCGCTCGGCCGGAACGTACACCACCCCGCGCCGGACAATCTCGTAGTGGCGCAGCGCGTCGATGCGCTCGCCGTGCAGGCGGACCGCGCCCCGCCGCGACCGCACCACGCCCGCGATCGCCTTGAACAGCGTGGTCTTGCCCGCGCCGTTCGGGCCGATGACCGCCACCGCCTCGCCCTCCCTGACCTCGAGGCTCACGCCCTTCACCACGGCGATGTCCCCGTAAGCGACCTCGAGCTCGGCGACTTCGACGAGCGCACTCACTCGGCGCGGCCCAGGTAGGCGTCGATCACCGCCTGGTCGCGCGCGACTTCGGCCGGCGGCCCGGTCGCGATCAGCTGCCCGAAGTTGAGCACCAGCACGCGCTCGGCCACGCCCATGATGGCCTTCACGACGTGCTCGACCCAGATGATGGCCACGCCGAGCTCGTCGCGGATGCGGCGGATCAGGGCCATCGCGCGCTCCATCTCGGTGGGATTGAGCCCGCTCATCGCCTCGTCGAGCAGCAGCAGCTCCGGTCCGGTCGCCAGCGCCCGGGCGAGCTCGAGCAGCCGCTTCTCCTGCAGGGTGAGGCCCTCCAGGGGCAGGTCCCGCTTGTCCAGCAGGCCGGTCAGCTCGAGCAGGTACTCCGGCTCGTCGCGCCCGGACCGTCCCGCCGCGCGGTCCCTGCCGGCGAACAGCGCGCCGATAGCGATGTTGTCGCGCACGCTCATGCTCGGGAAGGAGCGGGGGGTCTGCAGCACCCGCGCGACCCCCCGCTTTGCGATCTGGTGGGGCCGCAGCCCGGTGACGTCGCGGCCCCGGAAGAGCACCCTGCCGTGGCTCGGGCGGAAGACGCCGCTCAGCAGGTTGAGCAGGGTCGACTTGCCCGCGCCGTTCGGACCGATCAGCCCGAGGATCTCGCCTTGCGCCACCGTGAAGGTGACGTCCTTCAGCGCGGGCAGTCCTCCGAAGTACTTGGTGAGCGTCTCGCCTTCGAGGAGCGTCTCACTCCTTCGGGACATACGGCTGCACCGGCGGGGAGCGGAAGAACACCTTCGGGCGCCAGTCGGCCCCGGCGTTGATCGCGCCCGGGTCGCCCTTCTCGTAGGTGTAGAGCAGCGGCTGCGCCGCCTTCATCTCGCCCCACTCGGTGTAGGACAGCGCCCAGCCGTAGCCCGGCTGCGCGAAGCTCCCGGTGCGGATCGCTTCGGCCACCACCTTCGGGTCGGTCGAGTTGCTGCGCCTGACCGCGTCGGCCACCATCTTCACCATCGCGTAGCCGGAGAACGCGTTGTTGTCGAACAGGCGCTTGTAGGCCTTGTTGTACTTCTCCGCGAGCGGCCTGTAGGCGGGGTGCTCGAAGTCGACGCAGCTGTAGTCGACGTAGCGGCCGAACATCGACGGCCCGACGCGCTGGACCATGAACTCGGTCGGGTACCACGGGCCGATGATGAACGCCTTCATCCCGAGCTCGATCGCCTGGCGCGTGATCGTCGGACCGCCCGGCGGGTGCCCGGTGGCGATGAGCAGCTGCGGATCCAGGTCCTGGAGCTTCCTCAGGTACGGCGTGAAGTCCTTCTCGGGCACCGGCGCCACCTCGATCTGCAGCTTGACGCCCGGCAGCGGCAGGATCAGGCTCTCGACCGCCTCGCGCAGCGAGTGCCCCCACGCGTAGTCGGCGACGATTGCGCCGACCCGGGTGTACTTCCGGTCCTTGATCAGCGCCGCGATCGACTCCATGTTCTCGGGCGCCGCCGGCAGGCAGGTGCGGAAGGTGTAGCGGCTGCCCTTCTTCAGGATCTCGTGCGAGCCCGACATCGTGAGGAAGTAGGGCACCTGCAACGATTCGGCCTGCCGCGAGACGGCGAGCCCGACGTCGCTCGAGATCATGCCGCCCGCGGCGACGATGCCCTCGCGCTCGACCATGTAGCGGAACGCCGTGATGCCCTCGTTCGGGTTGTTCCGGTCGTCGCGCTCGACGATCTCGAGCTTCCTGCCGAGCACGCCGCCGGCCGCATTCAACTCCTCGACGGCCATCTTCATGCCGTCGCGCACCTGCACGCCCCAGATCGTGAAGGGGCCGCTGAACGAGGTCACCAGCCCGAACTTGATCGGTTCCTGCGCCGGCGCCGCGGCGGGCAGCGCGAACGCCGCGAACGCCGCGAGGCCCAGTATCGAATTCCGCGTCCTGAACATATCCCCCTGCCTCCTTTCCTCGGTTCACACCGCTGCGGATGCGTCTCCTGTCGCCGGACCCGGGCGCCGCATGCGCGGCATCGACCCGAGCACGGACGCCCGGTGTTCGTGGTTTTTTCGCCAGGTAATCGGAAGACTCTAATCAGGCGCAATCGCCGCGTCAAGGACACAGGTTGCGCCGTTCGCAGCCGGCCGGTCGGGTGCAGCGCGCCTCAGCGGACCAGCCGGCCGCGCTCCGGATCGGGCACCCGCAGCCCGAGCGCCTCGATCTGCGCGTCGATGTCCTTGCGCCACATCTGGCGCAGTTCCTCGTTGCCCCACCGCCGGATGCCGTGGGCGACGGCGAGTTCGCTGAACTTGGACGTCGCCGATCCGAACGTGTCGAGCGCGTGCGGGTACCACTTGTCGATCGCCCGCTGCGCGTCGGCCGGCCCTGCCTGCGCGAGATCCTGGTAGCGCCGGTCGCGCACCAGGTCCTTGATGCGCCGCGCGCCGAACGAAGCGTGGAACTTCTCCTCGCCCACCATGGTGGTCATCTCGCGCGCGAGCGGCGCGTAGCTGCAGTCTTCCATGGCGCGCAGGTGGTGCCAGGCGACGAGATCCATGCAGAAGCAGAAGCCGACGACCTCGGCCCAGCTCTGCATGGGGACGTTGAACGCGGCGATCGGATGCTCGCCCATGCGCAGCGTCAGGAGCTTGTCGGCCATGTCCTCGCCGTCGCGTCCGAACTGGCGCAGCATGCGGCAGTCGATGAATCCCTGGTGCGCCTCGTCCGCCGCGATCTGCGCCTGGATGAAGCGGTCCTCGGCGGTCGGCCCGTGGTTGATCCAGGGCTGGTGCTGCTCGACCGATGCGAACTCGGTGGAGGCGAGCGCGTAGACGATCTTGAGCAGCGTCGCGCGGTATTCGTCGGTCATCTGCTCCGGGGTTTCCACCTTCCGCATCCCGGTCAACGAACCCCATTGGACCGAACGCGAGACGCGCATTGCTGGGGCCCTCCTCGATTGATTGCATCGATCTGCCGCGGCGGCCCTCTGGCGCCCCGCGACACCCGGCGCCGGTCAATGACTGACTATCCGGATAGTATTTACCGCGACTGGGCGTGTCAACTTGCGGTGGCGCGCGGCATCGAGCGCGCCGCGGAACGGGCGTCCCTCCCGTTTCGCGCGCGGGTCACACTTCGGCGTGCAATCGCAGCAGTTCGGGGATGGTCTCCGGAGGGCGACGACCGAAGCCGCACTCCGTGGCGACGCCGAAGTCCGATATGAACTGCGCGGCGGCGGCGATACGCCGACGCGTTCCGTCCAGGCCGTCGCTATCGTGGATGAGGCCGAGGAAGATGCCCGCTGCTGGCGCAGGTGGGGGTGCCGGCGCTGCCGGCGCACATGTTCCTGCTGTACTTCGCCTCGATGTCCGCGCTGACGCCGCCGGTGGCGGTCGCCGCCTACGCCGCGGCGCCGCTCGCCAACGCGAACCCCTTCGGCATCGCCGCGATGGCCGTGCGCTTCGCCCTCGCCGCCTTCATCGTCCCGTTCGCCTTCGTCTATGGCCAGGGGCTGCTGATGGTCGGTCCCGTCTGGCAGGTCGCCGTCGATTTCGGCTCTGCCGCGTTCGGCGTCGTCCTGCTCGCGCTCGCGGTCGAGGGCGGCCGCGACTACGGCCGCTCTCCGCCTGCGCGGCTGCTGCTCGCCGGCGCCGGGCTGTGCTTCATCGTGCCGTCGCTGTGGTCGCTGGGCGTCGGGCTGATCCTGGGGCTGATAAGCCTCGGACTCGACCGGGCCAGCCGCTCCCGCGCCATGCCGCGCGTGCGCCCGGATCACTTGTCGTCCGAATAGGCGCCCCGGTCGCGGCGGACCGGGCTCGGCGGCGTCTCAAGGGCTGGCGACGCGTCCGGTCGCGGCCACGATCGATCGCCATTGCGCTGCTCGCCGCACCGGGTCCGCGCCGCCCCGCCGCCGGTGTTCCGGCGTCCGCGGCGTTTCAGCCGTGCAACGCTTCGTACTTCTCCTGCAGCTGCTCGGGGGTTTCGACGAAGTCCGGGTTCTGCGGGATGCAGTCGGCCGGGCACACGAGCCGGCACTGCGGCTCGTCGTGCGCGCCGACGCACTCGGTGCACTTCAGCGGGTCGATCACGTAGGGGCTTCCCGGGGTGATCGCCTCGTTCGGGCACACCGACGGGCACGCGTCGCAGGACGTGCAGTCGGTGGTGATCATCAGGGCCATGTCGGTCTCCTTCGGTCGTCGTCAAGCCGCGGCGCGCGCCTGCAGGTCCTGCAGCCGCTCGTGGCGGAAGGCGCCCCAGAGCGCCGCGCCGATCGCGCCGGCGTAGATCGAGTCCGGATGGCTGGTCGCATCCAGGTTCACCTTCTCGTTCACCATCTCCTCCCGGATCGCCGCGAGGAGCCCGGTGTCGAGCGCCAGGCCGCCGGTGAGCAGCACCTTGCCGCTGGTGATGCCGGTCGCCTTCAGCAGCTTCACCACGCGCGAGGCCATCGAGAGATGGATGCCCTTCAGGATATCCGGAGTCGGGATGCCGCGCGAGACCATGTTGATCACGTCGGTCTCGGCGAGCACCGCGCAGATCGAGCTGACCTTCTCCGGGTCCTTCGCGGTCTGCGAGAGCGTGCCGATCTCCTCGACCGCGACGCCGAGGTAGCGCGCGATGTTCTCGAGGAACTGCCCGGAGCCCGAGGCGCACTGGCTGGTCATCTTGTAGCCGAGCACCTTGCCGCGCTCGTCGACGCGGATCGCGCGCCCGTTCAGCGCGCCGATGTCCATCACCGCGCGCGCCTCCGGGGCGAGGAACACGCCGCCGCGCCCGTGGGTGGTCATCGAGTAGAAATGGCCGGTCGCGAACTTGACGTTCTCGCCCTCGCCGGTGGTGGCGATGTACGCGACGTCGTTCGCCGCGAGCTTCGCGTCCGCCAGGACGTCGTCCAGGCCCTGCTGCGCGAGCTCCATCGGGTCGCGCCGCCGGATCCGCTCGGCCCGCTTGGCGAGCCACTCGTGGCGGTCGCCGTCGTTCCTGAAGAGCACCGTCTTTACCGCGCCCGAGCCGATGTCGATGCCGACCGTGTGAATCATGACCGCGCCTCCGCTTGCTTTCCTTCCTCGACCACCGCGCGCCAGGCGAACGTCGCGCCGCCGAGCGCGCCGGTGTAGATCGAATCGGGATTGATGTTGATGGTCATCTCGCCGTAGTTCTCGAAGATCAGGTCGCGCAGCGCCTTGACCGCCGCCTCGTTCTTCGCCACGCCGCCGGTGAAGGTGAACTCGTTGCGGATGCCGCCGGAGCGGGCGAGGATCGACATCGCGCGCAGGATGATAGCGCGGTGCAGCCCCGCCATGATGTCCTCGCGCTTGTCGCCGATCGCGAGCCGGTCGCGCAGCTCGGCGCCGGCGAACACCGTGCACGTCGAGTTGATCTTGATCGTCTTGGTGGCCTTCATCGCGAGCGGCCCGAGCTCGTGCAGGCCGAGATTCATCTCGTCGGCGATGTAGCCGAGGTAGCGGCCGCAGCCCGCGGCGCAGCGGTCGTTCATCTGGAAGCTCTCGACGATGCCGGCCTTGTCGACCTGGATCGCCTTGGTGTCCTGACCGCCGATGTCGAGCACGGTTGCGGTGCTGGGATACATCACGTGCGCGCCGAGCCCGTGGCACAGGATTTCCGAGCGCACGTGCTCCTTGGAGAAGGGCAGGCGCGCGCGGCCGTAGCCGGTGCCGACGATGTAGGTCTCATCCATCTCGGTCGCGAGCACCCCCTTGATCGGCGCGCTGATCTTCGCGCGCTTGGCGGCGGTCTCGGGCAGCGCCTGGAAGGTGCGCTCGAGGCCGGCGAGCAGGTGCCGGCTGACCGAGTCGGCATACACCCGGTTCTCGACCTCGATGATCGAGCGGTCGAACACGTTCAGCAGGTGGTCGTAGCGCACGTCGGCGTCCTTGGCCACCGCCTCGCCGACCGCAAGGTACTGGCTGCCCGCGATGTCGCGGAAGAAGTCGCTCTTGCGCTTCGCGCCGGGTGCGAAGAGCGCCGGCGAGTCCGCGCGCAGGCGCTTGAACGTCTCGCCGAGCGCTTCCTGCACCGCCTTGGTGTCGCGGCCGAACCGGCCCTCGGCGTTGCGCCGGCAGACCTCCTCGAGGTCGGCGAGCTGCTCGAGGAACTGCTCGAGCCGGAAGTCGCGCTCGAGCTGCTCGATGAACGTGTCCAGGCCGCCGTTCAGCGCCTTCGATCTTCCGAGCGCCTCGCGGAACAGCTGGAAGCGGGCGCTGACCAGCGCCTCGTTCTTCGCCACCGCCGCGGCGGTGTCGTAGTTCGAGCGCGAGTTGGTGATGCCGCGCCCGAGCACGTTGCGATTCTCGTCGATCACCACCGCCTTGGTGGTGGTCGAGCCGAGGTCGATGCCGATGAAACAGCGCATGGCGGCCTCCTCAGTGCGTCGCCGTGGCGCCGGCGGTGGCGCGGCGCTTCTGGTTGATCATCTGGAAGTAGCTCTCCAGCCGGTTCTTGATGTTGGCCGCCGAGAAGTAGCGCGGGTCGACGAGATCGGACTCGATGAACGCCGCCGGCTTGCCGGTGCGCTTCTCGACCTCGCGCAGGATCAGCAGCTGCCCGGCCGAGAAGCTGTTGCAGCTCTTGATCGAGTTGATCAGCAGGCCGTCGGCCTGGTACTCGTCGATGTACTTGCAGATCATGTCGATCCGCGACGGCA
>JAHDYJ010000050.1:0-14673 GCA_023383795.1 Burkholderiales bacterium
GATCGCCACGCGCTGCTTCTCGCCGCCCGAGAGCTTGAGGCCGCGCTCGCCGACGACCGTGTCGTAACCGTCCGGCAGCGAGGCGACGAAGTCGTGGATGTGCGCCGCGCGCGCCGCCTCGACCACCTCCTCGTCGGTGGCGTCGGGCCGGCCGTAGCGGATGTTGTAGCGGACGGTGTCGTTGAAGAGCACGGTGTCCTGGGGGACGATGCCGATCGCCCGGCGCAGGCTCGCCTGGGTGACGTCGCGGATGTCGACGCCGTTCACGGCGATGCGGCCGGAGCTCACGTCGTAGAAGCGGAACAGCAGCCGCGCGAGCGTCGACTTCCCCGAGCCCGAGTGCCCGACCACCGCGACCGTCTTCCCGGCGCCGATCTCGAAGTCGACGTCGTGCAGGATCGTGCGGCGCGGCTCGTAGGCGAAGCCGACGTGCTCGAAGCGCAGCGTCGGCCGCGCCGCCGCGAGCTCCGGCGCGCCCGGCTTGTCGGCGACCTCGCGGTGCGCGCCGAGCAGGCCGAACATGCGCTCCATGTCGGCGAGCGCCTGCTTGATCTCGCGGTACAGCACGCCGAGGAAGTTGAGCGGGATGTAGAGCTGGATCAGGAACGCGTTCACCAGCACGAGGTCGCCGATCGTGAGCGTGCCGGCCACCACGCCGGCCGAGGCGTGCCACATGATCAGCACCACCCCCGCGGCGATGATGAACGCCTGCCCGGCGTTCAGCGCCGAAAGCGAGCTCTGGCTGCGCACCGCCGCGCGCTCGTAGCGCTGCAGGTTCTCGTCGTAGCGGCGCGCCTCGTGCTCCTCGTTGCCGAAGTACTTCACCGTCTCGTAGTTGAGCAGCGAGTCGACCGCGCGGGTGTTGGCGCGCGAGTCCTCCTCGTTCATCTGCCGCCGGAACTTGGTGCGCCACTCGGTCACCGTCACCGTGTAGGCGATGTAGGGCGCGAGCGTGCCGACCGCGATCAACGCGAAGGTCGGCTCGTACTTCGCGAGCAGGATGCCGACGACGAGCGCGATCTCGACCAGGGTCGGCAGGATGCTGTACAGCGTGTAGCCGAGCAGCGTGCTGATGCCGCGCGCGCCGCGCTCGATGTCGCGCGACATGCCGCCGGTCTGCCGCTCGAGATGGAACCTGAGCGAGAGCGAGTGCAGGTGGCGGAACACGGCGAGCGCGATCCGGCGCACCGCGCGGTGCGTCACCTTGGCGAACGCGAGCTCGCGCAGCTCGGTGAAGAGCGTGGTCGAGAGCCGCAGCAGGCCGTAGGCGGCGAGGAGCGCGACCGGCACCGCGAGCACCGCGCGCTCGAGCGTGAGCGAGTCGACGATCTCCTTCAGCACCAGCGGCACCGCGACGTTCGCGGCCTTCGCGGCGAGCAGGAACGCGAGCGCCAGCGCGACGCGGCCGCGGAACTCCCACAGGTAGGGCAGCAGCGTCCTCAGCGCGTGCCAGTCGCTCCGGCGACGGGCGCCGCCCGCGGGCGGGAGCGGCAGGGCGTCGCTGGCGGAATAGCGTCTCAAGTGCGGTTCTCCCGGAACGGTGCGCGGCGGCCCGGCGGCGCGTGCCGGGCGCCTCCGCTTGGTCGCCGACCGCGATCTCCCGTTGCATGCAGCCGGTTAGAAGAGGGATTCTAAAGCTTGGGCCACATGCCCGAAATTCAAGCGTTCCCAAACATTTAGCCTTCCACTGCCGGCCTGGCCGGCAATGTCCGCGATCCGCATCGGGTTGACACCCGCGGACGTATGGTTCAAACAGTCGTTTGAACGATGAGCGATCGTCCGACCGGGAGAATGTTGAAAGCGACCCCCGTCCCCGAGGCCCGCAACGGCGCCGATACCCGCGAGCGGATCTTCGACGCGGCCGAGGCCCTGTTCCTCGAGCACGGCTTCGACGGCACCAGCATGCGCATGGTGACCGCGCGCGCCGGCGCCAACCTCGCCGCCGTGAACTACCACTTCGGCGGCAAGGACGGCCTGTTCCGCGAGATGCTCGCGCGCCGGCTCGACCCGCTGCACGAGGCGCGCCTCGCGCTGCTCGGCGAGCGCCGCCGCGGCGCGCGCGGCCGGAGCCTCGGCTGCGAGGAAGTGCTCGCCGCGATGTTCATCCCGGCGCTCGCGCTCGCGCGCGATCCGGCGCGCGGCGGCCGCGACTTCCTGCGGCTGCTCGGGCGCGCGTACGTCGACCCGTCGCCGGTGCTGCGCGAGTTCCTCTCGGCCCGCTACGCGCCGACGATCGAGACGTTCAAGGAGGCGTTCGCCGCCGCGTTGCCGGGCATTCCGCGGCGCGAGCTCGCCTGGCGGCTGCACTTCATGCTGGGCGCGCTCGCGTACACGCTCGCCGGCGCCGACGCCTGGCGGCTGATCGCCGCGCTCGATCCGCCGCCGTGTCCGTCGGCTCCCCCGGCGGCCGGCGCGCGCGACACCGAAGACGACGAGCGCCTGCTCGCCCGGCTGGCGCCATTCCTGATCGCGGGGCTGCGGGCGCCGCTGCCCGATCTCGGCGCCCCGGCGGCGGCGCCCGCGGCGCAGCGGACGCGGGCGGGAACGGCGTGAGCCGGCGCGACACGCAACAGCAGCAAGGAGCGACACAATGACCACAGCCCTCTGGATCATCGGATTCGCCGCGGCGGCTCTCGCGCTGGCCCTCGCGCTCGCCTACGCGGCCGCGCCCGGCTGGCTGTGGACCGCCGCGGTCGGCGGCTTCCTGCTCGCGCTCGCGGCCGCGACCGCGATGCCGGTCTGGGCCGCGGCGATCATGCTCGCCGCGTTCGCGCTCGCCGCCGTGGCGCTGAACGTCACGCCGATCAGGCGCCGGCTCCTGAGCGACCGGCTGCTCGCGGTGTTCCGCGCGATCGCGCCGCCGATGTCGCAGACCGAGTCCGAGGCGCTGAACGCGGGAACGGTGTGGTGGGACGGTGACCTCTTCTCGGGCCGTCCGGACTGGGCCAAGCTGCTCGCGCTGCCGCAGCCGAAGCTCACCGCCGAGGAGCAGGCCTTCCTCGACAACGAGTGCGAGGAGCTCTGCGCGATGTCGAACGACTGGGAGCAGACGCACCACAACTACGACATGCCGCCCGAGGTGTGGCAGCACATCAAGGACAAGGGCTTCCTCGGCATGATCATCCCGAAGCGCTACGGCGGCAAGGAGTTCTCGGCCTACGCGCACTCGCAGGTGATCATGAAGCTCTCCACGCGCTGCAGCGCCACCGCGGTCACGGTGATGGTGCCGAACTCGCTCGGCCCGGCCGAGCTGCTGCTGCACTACGGCACCGAGGCGCAGAAGAGCCACTACCTGCCGCGCCTCGCGAAGGGGCTCGAGATCCCGGCATTCGCGCTGACCAGCCCGCACGCGGGCTCGGACGCCGCCTCGATCCCGGACCGCGGCGTCGTGTGCAAGGGCACGTGGCAGGGAAGAGAGATCGTCGGCATGCGCGTCACCTGGGACAAGCGCTACATCACGCTCGGCCCGGTCGCGACGCTGCTCGGCCTCGCGTTCCGGCTCTACGACCCGGAGCACGTGCTCGGGCCCGAGGAGGACATCGGCATCACCTGCGCGCTGGTCCCGACCGACACGCCCGGCGTGAACGTCGGCCGGCGCCACATGCCGCTGAACGCGGTGTTCCAGAACGGCCCGAACTGGGGCGAGGACGTCTTCATGCCGCTCGACTGGATCATCGGCGGGCCGACGATGGCCGGCCAGGGCTGGCGCATGCTGATGGAGTCGCTCGCCGCCGGCCGCTCGATCTCGCTGCCCTCCTCCAACGTCGGCATGTCGAAGATGGCCGCGCGCACGACCGGCGCCTACGCGCGGGTGCGCGTGCAGTTCCGCACGCCGATCGGCAAGTTCGACGGCGTCGAGGAGCCGCTCACGCGCATCGGCGCCAACCTCTACATGATGGACGCGGCGCGGGTGCTGACCGCCGGCGCGGTCGACCTCGGCGAGAAACCCTCGGTGCTCTCGGCGATCGTCAAGTACCACGTCACCGAGCGCAACCGGCAGAACGTCAACGACGCGATGGACGTCCTCGGCGGCAAGGGCATCTGCCTCGGGCCGTCGAACTTCCTCGGCCGCGCCTACCAGCAGGTGCCGGTCTCGATCACCGTCGAGGGCGCGAACATCCTGACGCGCAGCATGATCATCTTCGGCCAGGGCGCGATCCGCTGCCACCCGTACGTGCTGAAGGAGATGGAGGCCACGCGCGAGCCCGACCGGGCGAAGGCGTCGGTGCAGTTCGACCGGGCGCTCTTCGGGCACATCGGGTTCATGGTCTCGAACGCCGCGCGCACGTTCATGACGGGCATCACCGGCTCGCACTGGGTGCGCGTCCCGGACGTCGCGCCGGAGACGCGCCGCTACTACCAGCAGCTCACCCGGTTCTCGAGCGCGTTCGCCTTCCTCGCCGACGTCTCGATGCTGGTGATCGGCGGCGCGCTCAAGCGCCGCGAGAAGCTCTCCGCGCGGCTCGGCGACATCCTGTCGCTGCTCTACCTCTGCTCGGCGACGCTCAAGCGCTTCGAGGACGAGGGCCGCCAGGCGGCCGACGCGCCGCTGATGCACTGGGCGATCTGGGACGCGATGTTCAAGGCGCAGAACGCCTTCGAGGGCGTGATCGCGAACTTCCCGTCGCGTCCGGTGCAGTGGCTGCTGCGCCGGTTCATCTTCCCGCTCGGCCGGCCGTACGTGGTGCCCTCCGACCGGCTCGGCCACGCGGCGGCGAAGCTCCTGATCGAGCCGTCGGCGACGCGCGACCGGCTGACCGCCGGCATGTACCTGCCGAAGGACGAGGCGGACCCGGTCGGCTGCCTCGAGGCGGCGCTCGCGGCCGCGGTCCGTGCCGAGGGCATCGAAGCCCGCCTGCGCGCCGCGCAGAAGGCCGGCGAGATCGCGGGCGCGACGCCCGCGGCGCTGGCGCGCGACGCCCTCGAGAAGAGGCTGATCGACGGCGCCGAGCACGCCGAGCTCGGCCGGGCACAGGAGTTGCGGAACCGCGTGATCCGGGTGGACGACTTCCCGCAGGACTTCGGGCTGTCGGAGTTCGTGAAGCGGCCCGCGCTGCGCAAGGCCGCGGCATGACCGGCCGGACGACGCGGGACGGGCGGCGACTGTGCGCCGCGCTGCTGGTGCTCGCGCCGCTCGCCGCCCTCGGCGCCTGCTCGATCACGCCGAACTACGAGACCGTGGAGATCATCGACCGCTTCAAGGTCGGCCCGGACGCGCTGCCGGCGTGCGTCGCGGCGGCGAAGCGCGCGAGCTACTGGTGCGGCCGCCGCATCCCGTCCGGCGACCAGTTCTACCAGGGCAAGTGCCTCGAGGCGGAGTGGGACTACGCGCGCGCCTGCAATTGACGCGCGCCGAACCCGGGCGCGGCTGCGCGCCGGACAAGGAGATTTCGAGATGACCCGCAAGACAATCTACGTCGTCGACGGGGCGCGCACGCCGTTCCTCAAGGCGCGCAACCGCCCCGGCCCGTTCTCCGCGAGCGACCTCGCGACGCAGGCCGGCAAGCAGCTGCTCGCCCGCCAGCCGTTCGCCCCCGACGAGCTCGACGAGGTGATCCTCGGCTGCGCCGCGCCGGCGGTCGACGAGGTGAACATCGGGCGCGTCGTGGCGCTGCGCATGGGCTGCGGCCAGAAGGTGCCGGGCTGGACGGTGATGCGCAACTGCGCCTCGGGCATGCAGGCGCTCGACTCGGCCATCGCCAACATGGAAGTGGGCCGCTCTGAGCTCGTCCTCGCCGGCGGCGTCGACGCGCTCTCGCGCGCGCCGCTCCTCTTCTCCGAGGCGATGGTCAACTGGCTCTCCGATTTCTATGCCGCGAAGACGCTGCCGCAGAAGGCGGCCGCGGTCGCGAAGCTGCGCCTCTCCTACCTCGCGCCGGTGCTCGGCATCATGAAGGGCCTCACCGACCCGAACGTCGGCCTGATCATGGGCCAGACCGCGGAGAACCTCGCCTACCGTTTCGGCCTCTCGCGCACGCAGCAGGACGAGTACGCGGTGCGCAGCCACCAGCGCGTCGCGCGCGCGCAGGACGAGGGCTGGTTCGCGGGCGACCCGCGGCACGGCCTCGCGGCCGAAGTCGCGCCGATCTTCGACGAGGCCGGCAAGCTCTACAAGGACGACGACGGCCTGCGGCGCGACTCGTCGGTCGAGAACCTCGCCAAGCTGAAGCCGTTTTTCGACCGCAAGTACGGCACCGTGACCGCGGGCAACAGCTCGCAGGTCACCGACGGCGCGGCGTGGCTCGTCCTCGCCACCGAGGACGCCGTGAAGCGCCACGGCCTCGCGCCGATGGGCCGCATCGTCGACTCGCAGTGGGCGGCGCTCGACCCCGCGCAGATGGGGCTCGGGCCGGTGCACGCGGCGACGCCGATCCTGCAGCGCCACGGCCTCGCGCTCGACGACCTCGACCTGTGGGAGATCAACGAGGCGTTCGCCGCGCAGGTGCTCGCCTGCCTCGAGGCCTGGAAGAGCGACGAGTACTGCACGACGCAGCTCGGGCTCGAAGCCGCCGCGGGCGAGCTCGACATGGACAGGCTCAACATCGACGGCGGCGCGATCGCGCTCGGCCACCCGGTCGGCTCGTCGGGCGCGCGCATCGTGCTGCACCTGCTGCACGCGCTGAAGCGCACCGGCGGCAGAAAGGGCATCGCCTCGATCTGCATCGGCGGCGGCCAGGGCGGCGCGATGCTGCTCGAGACAGTCTGAGGAGACCGCGATGAAACCCATGGACGACATCTCGCCGGTCGAGCAGCACAAGCACTTCCGCCTTGAGACCGACCGCGACGGCATCGCCTGGCTGACGTTCGACCGCGCCGGCAGCTCGACCAACACCTTCTCGGCCGAGGTGATGCAGGAGCTCGCCGCCATTCTCGACGAGCTCGCGACGCGCAAGCCGCGCGGCCTGGTGATCCGCTCGGGGAAGAGCTCGGGCTTCATCGCCGGCGCCGACGTCGAGGAGTTCACCCGCATCGAGTCGACCGCCGACGCGCTCGCGATCGTGCGGCGCGGGTGGGACACCTTCAACAAGCTCGCGGCGATGCCGTTCCCGACCGCGGCGCTGGTGCGCGGCTTCTGCATGGGCGGCGGGCTCGAGCTCGCGCTCGCCTGCCGCTACCGCATCGCGGTCGACGAGCCGGGCACGCGCTTCGCGCTGCCCGAGGTCATGCTCGGCATCCTGCCCGGCTGGGGCGGCGTGATGCGGCTGCCACGCGTGGTCGGGCCGCAAGCCGCGCTCGACATGATGATGACCGGGCGCGCGGTGGATGCGCGGCGCGCGAAGCGCATGGGGCTGGTCGACGCCAGCGTACCGACGCGGGTGATGGACAACAGCGCGCGCATGATGGTGCTGGAGGCGCCGAAGCCACGCGAGCCCGCGCTCAAGGACCGGCTGATGAACGGCCCGCTCAAGCCGCTCGTCGCGAGAATCGCGCTGCGCCAGCTCGAGAAGAAGGCGCGGCGCGAGCACTACCCGGCGCCGTACGCGATCCTCGAGCTGTGGCTGAAGCACGACGGCGACCCGTTCGCGCCGCCCGCGGGCGATCCGGCCTCGATCGCGTACCTCGCGCAGCACCCCACCACGCGCAGCCTGATCCGCATCTTCGGCCTACAGGAGCGCATGAAGTCGCTCGGCAAGGAGAGCGACTTCGCCGCGCAGCGGGTGCACGTGGTCGGCGCGGGCACGATGGGCGGCGACATCGCCGCGGTGTGCGCGATGCGCGGGCTCACCGTCACGCTGCAGGACCAGAGCGCCGAGCGCCTGGCGCCCGCGATGATGCGCGCCGCGGAGCTCTTCCGCAAGCGCATCCGCGACAGGCTGCGCGCGCGCGACGCGATGGACCGGCTGATCCCGGACGTCTCCGGGGACGGCGCGCGCCACGCCGACGTGATCATCGAGGCGATCTTCGAGAACCTCGAGGCGAAGCGCGAGCTCTTCGCGCGGCTCGAGAGGATCGCGCGGCCGACGGCGATCCTCGCCACGAACACCTCGAGCCTGAAGCTCGCCGACATCGGCACCGCGCTCGCGGACCCGGCGCGCCTGGTCGGCCTGCACTTCTTCAACCCGGTGCCGCAGCTGCAGCTCGTCGAGGTCGTCGCCGGCGAACGCACCGATCCGGAGTGGGCGAGGAAGGGCGCGGCATTCGTGCGCCAGATCGACAAGCTGCCGCTCCCCGTGAAGGATGCGCCGGGATTCCTGGTGAACCGGGTGCTCGGCCCCTACCTGCTGCAGGCGTTCAAGCTGGTCGACGAGGGCATCGCCAAGGAGACGGTCGACGCCGCCGCAACGCGCTTCGGCATGCCGATGGGGCCGATCGAGCTCGCCGACACCGTGGGTCTGGACATCTGCGCCGCGGCGGGCAAGTCGCTCGCCGGCGAAGGTGCCGCGATGCCGAAGAGCCTGTCCACCCTGATCGACGCCGGCAAGCTCGGCAAGAAGTCGGGCGAGGGGTTCTACCGCTGGGTCCAGGGCAAGCCGCAGAAGGGCCCCGCCGGCGAGCCGAGCGAGGACCTGACCAACCGCCTGATCGAGCCCTATCTCGCCGAGGCGAGGAAGGCGGTCGAGGAAGGCATCGTCGCCGACGCCGACCTCGCCGATGCCGGGCTCGTTTTCGGCACCGGCTTCGCGCCCTTCCGCGGTGGGCCATTGCATTTCATGGCCCAGCGCGGATCGTGATCCGGTCGCGGTGGCCCATTGCATTTCATGGCCCAGCGCGGATCGTGATCCGGTCGCGGTGGCCATTGCATTTCATGGCCCAGCGCGGATCGTGATCCGGTCGCGGCGGGCCATCGGACTCATGGCCCCGCGCGGGTCGTGACGCCCGCGCGGCGGGCCGGGATGCATCGGCCCGCACAGCGCGGTACGTAGCCCGGTACGGCTACAATCGCGCGATGAGCGATCCGGTCAGGCTCCCGCAGGGCAAGGCGCCGGTGCTGCGCGTGGTGCCGATGCCCGCGGACGTCAACATCCACGGCGACATCTTCGGCGGCTGGATCATGGCGCAGGTCGACCTCGCCGGCGGCATCGCGGCGATGCAGCGTGCCTGCGGCCGCGTGGCGACGGTCGCCGTGATCGCGGTCCAGTTCAAGCAGCCCGTCTACATGGGCGACCTGCTCTCGTTCTACGCCGACGTGATCCGCGTCGGCAACACCTCGCTCACGGTCGTGGTCGAGGTCTACGCCCAGCGCAGCCCGGTCGACGTCGAGGTGGTCAAGGTGACCGAGGCGACGCTCACCTACGTTGCGACCGACGAGAACCGGCGGCCGCGGCCGGTGCCGCGCGCGTAGGCGCTGACTTCGGGTAGCACAGCGCCCCGCCGCGAGGGGCCCTGCGCCGCGGCGCCACCGCTCCGGCCGCTCGCGCGGCCGTCCCTCCTCGAGAGGAGGGGATGCGGTGCGCTACGCGCCCGCGCGTCCCCCGCCGAGCGCCTGCTTGATCGCGCCGAAGACGTCGACCGGCAGCGGGAAGACGATCGTGTTCGATTTGTCGCTCGCGATCGCGGCGAGCGTCTGCATGTAGCGCAGCTGCATCGCCTCGGGCTGGCGCGCGAGCTGCTGCGCCGCCTGCAGGAGCTTCTCGGCGGCCTGCAGCTCGCCCTCGGCGTGGATCACCTTCGCGCGCCGGTCGCGCTCGGCCTCGGCCTGCTTCGCGATCGCGCGCACCATCGACTCGTCGATGTCGACGTGCTTGATCTCGACGTTCGACACCTTGATGCCCCAGGCGTCGGTCTGCGCGTCGAGCACCTGCTGGATGTCGAGGTTCAGCTTCTCGCGCTCGGCGAGCATCTCGTCGAGCTCGTGCTTGCCGAGCACGGCGCGCAGCGTGGTCTGCGCGAGCTGGCTGGTCGCCGAGAGGTAGTTCTCGACCTGGATGATCGCCTTCTCCGGGTCGACCACCCTGAAGTACACCACCGCGTTCACCTTGACCGAGACGTTGTCGCGCGAGATGACGTCCTGGCTCGGCACGTCGAGCACCAGCGTGCGCAGGTCGACCCGCACCATCTGCTGGATGCCGGGGATGATGACGATCAGGCCGGGGCCCTTGACCCGCCAGAACCGGCCGAGCAGGAACACGACGCCGCGCTCGTACTCGCGCAGGATGCGCAGCGACGCGGCGATCGCGATGACGATGAACGCGAGGATGCCTGCGTAGCCGATGTTCCATTCGGTCATGTCTTTTCTCCTTGGGTTGCGTGCTGCTCCGGCTCGACCTCGAGCACGAGGCCCTTGGTGCCCTTGACCCGCACGCGCTCGCCCTTCGCGAGCGGCACGACGCTGACCGCGCGCCAGAGCTCGCCGCGCGTGCGCACCCAGCCCTCGCCGGCGAAGTCGTCGACCACGACGCCGGCGCTGCCGGCGATCTCCTCGCGCCCGGCGAGCACCGGCCGGCTGCGCGCCCGGATCGCGAGCCCGACGATCGCGAACATCAGCAGCGCGCTCACCACGCCGAGCGTCACGATGAACGCGACCGGCACGCCGAAGCCGGGCATGTCGGTGTCGATCAGCATCAGCCCGCCGAACACGAACGCGACAACGCCGCCGATGCCGAGCGCGCCGAAGCTCGGCAGGAAGGCCTCGGCCACCATGAACGCGAGCCCGAGCAGCATCAGCGCGAGGCCGGCGTAGTTCACCGGCAGGAGCTGCAGCGCGAACAGCCCGAGCAGCAGCGAGATCGCGCCGACCACGCCCGGCAGCACGAAGCCGGGGTTCGAGAACTCGAAAAACAGCCCGTAGATCCCGATCATCATCAGGATCAGCGCGACGCTCGGATTGGTGATCACGGCGAGCAGCTCGGTGCGCCAGTCCGGATGGACGAACTCGGTCGCCGCGCCGCGCAGCGCGAGCGTGCGCTCGACGCCCTGCACGGTCACCTTGCGCCCGTCGAGCTTGGCGATGAGGTCGGCGACGTCGGTCGCGACGATGTCGATCACCTTCTGCTCGAGCGCCTCCTTCGCCGACAGGCTCACCGCCTCGCGCACCGCGCGCTCCGCCCACTCGGCGTTGCGCCCCCTGAGCTGCGCGAGGCCGCGGATGTAGGCCGAGGCGTCGTGGATCTGCTTGCGCGAGAGCGTGTCCTGGGGCGCGGGCGCCTTCTCCTTCGCGTCCTTGTCCTTGGCGCCGTCCTTCTTCGCCTCCTTCTTGCCGTCCTTCGTCTCTTCCGCCTTCTCGTCGGCCTCCTCCCCCTTGTCGCCGCCGGGGCGCGCCCCGCCGATGCCGATGGCGACCGGGGTTGCGGCGCCGAGATTGGTGGCGGGTGCCATCGCCGCGAAGTGGCTGGCGTACAGGATGTAGGTGCCGGCGCTCGCCGCGCGCGCCCCGCTCGGACCGACGAACACCGCCACCGGCACGGTCGAGGCGAGGATCTGCTTGATGATGTCGCGCATCGACGTGTCGAGCCCGCCGGGCGTGTCCATCTGGACGACCACGAGCGCGGCGCCGCCGTCCGCGGCCCGGCGCATGCCGCGGACGAGATAGTCCGAGATGGCCGGCGTGACGGCGCCGTCGAACGAGAGCACGACCACCTTGGCCGGCGCGGCGGCCGCCTTCTCCTCGGCGGCGTCCGAAAGCGGCGCGCCCGCGAGCAGCGCCGCGCCGGCGAGCACGGCGAGCGCCGGCCGCGCGCGCGCCGTGCGCGGCGCTCCGGATGTCGCCCCTGCTGTGCGTGCGGTGACCATTGGCGGGCCGTGAGCCGGTGTTAGACTGTTGTTACGCCGAGCATACGCGCTGCCCAGCGCCGGATCAATGGATGGGCGTCGGCGCAGAAGTTCCCCGGTCTCGCCGCCGCGTCGCGCTTCTGCGTCGAAACGGCGCGGAACGTGAACGGTTATGCGACCATCGCGACCGCGGCGCGAACGCGCGCGCACGGCGAGTGTCCATCGAAATGTCCGTCTTCTTGCGGGCGCGGCGCGCGAGGCGGCCGCGAAACCCGACCGACCCCAGGAGCCCGAAGTGCGCGACCCGGCACCGACCGCCATTCTGCTGAAGGACTACGCCCCGCCGGCGTTCCTCGTCGACACGATCGACCTCGACATCGCGATCTTCGACGACCACGCGCGCGTGCGCGCGCGGCTCGCGGCGCGCCGCAACCCGGCCGCGCGCGACCCGCGTGCGCCGCTCGTGCTCGACGGCGACGAGCTCGCGCTCGTGTCGGTCGCGCTCGACGGCCGCGCGCTGACCGGGGCCGAGTACGCGGCGAGCCCCGACCGCCTCACGATCCACGCGGTGCCGGACGCCTTCACGCTCGCGACCGAGGTGCGCATCGAGCCGCAGAAGAACACGAAGCTGATGGGGCTCTACGCCTCGAAGGACGGCTACTTCACGCAGTCCGAGGCGGAGGGCTTTCGCCGCATCACCTATTTCATCGACCGGCCGGACGTGATGGCGCGCTACACGTGCACGATCCGCGCCGATCGCGAGCGCTGCCCGCACCTGCTCTCGAACGGCAATCCGGTGGCGGCGGGATTCGAACCACCCCGCCCTGCTGCGCAGGGCACCCCTCCTTTTCAAGGAGGGGATCAAACCACTCCGACCGCTTCGCGGCCACCCCTCCTCGAAAAGGAGGGGACGGGGCGGCACTGGGTGCGCTGGGAGGACCCGTTCCCCAAGCCTTCCTACCTCTTCGCCGTGGTCGCGGCGAAGCTCGACCGGCTCGAGGACGATTTCGTCACGATGTCCGGCAAGCGCGCGAAGCTCGGGATCTACGTCGAGCCCGGCAGGCTCGAGGAGGCGCGCTTCGCGATGGACGCGCTCAAGCGCGCGATGAAGTGGGACGAGGAGACGTTCGGTCTCGAGCTCGACCTCGACCACTACATGATCGTCGCGGTCGGCGACTTCAACATGGGCGCGATGGAGAACAAGGGGCTCAACATCTTCAACACCAAGTACGTGCTCGCCCGGCCGGACACCGCGACCGACGTCGACTACCAGAACATCGACCGGGTGGTGGCGCACGAGTACTTCCACAACTGGACCGGCAACCGCGTCACCTGCCGCGACTGGTTCCAGCTCTCGCTCAAGGAAGGGCTGACGGTGTTCCGCGACCAGGAGTTCGGCGCCGACATGCACTCGCGCGCGGTGAGCCGGATCCGCGAGGTGCGCAACCTGCGCCTCACCCAGTTCCCGGAGGACGCCGGCCCGATGGCGCACCCGGTGCGCCCGCAGTCTTACATCGAGGTGACCAACTTCTACACCGCCACGGTGTACGAGAAGGGCGCCGAGGTGGTGCGCATGATCAGCACCCTCGTGGGCAAGGCGGCCTTCCGGCGCGGGATGGACCTCTACTTCGAGCGCCACGACGGCCGGGCGGTGACCTGCGACGACTTCGTGCGCGCCATGGCCGACGCGGCCGGCGTCGACCTGGGGCAGTTCATGCGCTGGTACGACCAGGCCGGCACGCCCGTGGTCGAGGCCAGAGGCGAGTACGACGCCGCGACGAGGCGCTACACGCTCGAGCTCGCGCAATCCTGCCCGCCGACGCCCGGCCAGCCGACCAAGCTGCCGTTCCACATCCCGGTCGCGGTCGGGCTGGTCGGCCCGGACGGGCGCGACGTGCCGCTCCGGCTCGAAGGGGAGGCCGCGCCCTCCGGCACGACGCGCGTGCTGTCGCTCAGGACCGCGCGCGAGCGCTACGCGTTCGTCGACGTGCCGGCCGCGGCGGTGCCCTCGCTCCTGCGCGATTTCTCGGCGCCGGTGATCCTGAAGCACGACTACGACGCGTCCGCGCTCGCGCACCTGATGGCGCACGACTCGGACCCGTTCAACCGCTGGGAGGCGGGCCAGCGCCTGGCGACCGGGCTGCTGCTCGAGGGCGTCGCCGCGCAGCAGGCGGCTCGGGCGACCGCGATTCCCGAGTCCTTCGTCGCCGCCTTCGCGCGGGTGCTCGCCGACGCGCCGCGCGACCCCGCGTTCGCGGCCGAGGCGCTCACGCTGCCGTCCGAGATCTTCCTCGCCGAGCAACTCGACGTGGTCGACCCCGACGCGATCCACGCGGCGCGCAACGCGCTCGCCGCGCATCTCGCCCGCGCGCTCCGGCGCGAGCTCGCCGCCGCGTACCGGGCGAACGTGGTCGAGGGAGCCTACCGCCCGGACGCCGCCAGCGCCGGCAAGCGGGCGCTGCGCAACCTGTGCCTCGCCTACCTGATGGAGCTCGCCGACGACGAGGCCCGCGCGCTGGCGATGGCGCAGTTCGAGGGCGGGGACAACATGACCGACGGCATGGCCGCGCTCGCCGCGTTCGCGAATTGCGACTGTCCCGAGCGCGGCGCGGCGCTGGACGCGTTCTACGCGCGCTGGAAGGAAGAGCCGCTCGTGGTCGACAAGTGGCTGCGGGTGCAGGCGGTCTCGCGCCTGCCGGGGACGCTCGCCGAGGTGAAGCGACTGCTCGTCCACCCGGCGTTCTCGCTCCGCAACCCGAACAAGGTGTACGCGCTCGTCGGCGGCTTCGCGCTCGCCAACCACGTGCGCTTCCACGCCGCCGACGGCGCAGGCTACGCCTTCCTCGCCGACCAGGTGATCGCGCTCGACCGCCTCAACCCGCAGGTCGCCGCGCGCATGGCGCGCGCGTTCGACCGCTGGCGGAAGTTCGACGCCGGCCGCCAGGCGCGCGCGCGCGCCGCGCTCGAGCGCGTGCGCGATGCCGAGGGACTCTCCAAGGACACCACCGAGGTGGTGGTCAAGTC
>JAHDYJ010000050.1:14683-20892 GCA_023383795.1 Burkholderiales bacterium
CGTAGCGACCGCCGCCGGCGCGGGACGCCTCAACGCCCCTCGCGCTCCCCGCGCCCGCGCGGATCCGCGGGCGCCTCGTCGCGGCGGCGCGCGTTCTTGCTGTCGTCGGCGAACACGAACCGCCCGGCGAGGACGCAGCCCTTCATGCCGAGCTCGCACCGGCGCCCGCGCACGCGTGCGCAGCGCTCGTCGCGTTCGAGGTGCGGGCAGCTCCAGGCGCTCATCGGGCGAGTCTCGCGCGCCTGCGCTCGCCGGTCTGTGATCTTCGTCGCCTCGCGCGCGCAAGGCGCGCCGCTGCGCCGCCCGGCCCGCGCCCGGAAGTGCTAGGATGCGCCGGTCGCGGGGAAGAGCGCGGCCGGCGGGTTTCCCGGCGGCCGCCGCCGAAGGCGCAAGCGCCCGCAATCGCTCAGGCAAAAGTACTCCGCGACCGGGGCGTGCTCGCCCCGCAACTCTGGAGAGCGGCGAGCCCGGCTCGCCCACCGAAGGGGCACGCGGCACCGGCCGAACCGGAGCCGTAAACTCTCAGGTCAAAGGACAGAGGGGGCGATCCGGGCCGACCGGGATCGCCCCTTTTCGTTCGCGAACGGGAGAGCGATTGCAGAGGACCCCGCTCAACGCGGCGCACCGCCGGGCCGGCGCGAAGCTCGTCGACTTCGCCGGCTGGGAAATGCCGCTGCACTACGGCTCGCAGCTCGAGGAGCACCACGCGGTGCGGCGCGACGCCGGCATGTTCGACGCCTCGCACATGCTCGCGCTCGACGTCGCGGGCGACGGCGCGCTCGCGCTGCTGCGCTTCGCGCTCGCGAACGACGTCGCGAAGCTGCGCGCTCCCGGAAAGGCGCTCTACTCGTGCATGCTGCGCGATGACGGCGGCGTGCTCGACGACCTGATCGTCTACTTCCTCGGCGCGGACCGCTACCGCGCGGTCGTGAACGCCGCGACCGCGGAAAAGGACCTCGCGTGGCTCGACCGGCTGCGCGCCGGGCGCGCGCCCGCGGCCGCGCTCGCCCCGCGACGCGACCTCGCGATGATCGCCGTGCAGGGCCCGAATGCGCGCGCGAAGTGCTGGGCGGCGCTGCCGGAGACGCGCGCCGCCGCCGCGCCCCTCGCGCCGTTCTCGGCCGCGGCCTGCGGCGACATGTTCGTCGCGCGCACCGGGTACACCGGCGAGGACGGCTTCGAGCTGCTCGTTCCAGCGGCGCGCGCGGAAGCCGTCTGGGGCGCGCTCGCCGCGGCGGGCGTCCGGCCGTGCGGGCTCGGCGCGCGCGACACGCTCAGGCTCGAGGCCGGCATGAACCTCTACGGCCAGGACATGGACGAGACGGTGACGCCGCTCGAGTCGGGCCTCGCCTGGACGGTCGATCTCGCCGGGGAGCGCGACTTCGTCGGCAGGGGCGCGCTCGCCGCGGCCGGCAAGCCCGCGTGCGCCATGGTCGGCCTCGTCGCGCTCGAGCGCGGCGGCGTCCTGCGCGCCCACCAGACGGTGCGCACCGCGCAGGGCGAGGGCGAGATCACGAGCGGCACGTTCTCGCCGACCATGCAGCGGTCGATCGCGCTCGCGCGCGTGCCCGCGGGCGTCGCGATCGGAGAGGCCGTGCGCGTGGACGTGCGCGGCAAGCCGCTCGCCGCGCGCGCGGTCAGGCCGCCGTTCGTGCGGCATGGAAAGATCCTGGTGCCCGCGGATGCATGAGCCCCGGAAGCCCTTTCCCCTCCTTTCCAACGAGGGGTGCCGGCGAAGCCGGCGGGGCGGTCCGCGCGCGGCGCGGCCACCCCTCCCCGCGGAAGACTGGACTGAGTTCGCCCTACATCGGAGACCAGGAATGAACGTACCCGAGAACCTCAAGTACACCGCGGAGCACGAATGGGTCCGCGCCGAAGCCGACGGCACGGTGACCGTCGGCATCACCGACCACGCGCAGAGCGCGCTCGGCGACCTCGTCTTCGTCGAGGTGCCGGAGGTCGGCCGCAAGCTCACGGCGAACGAGGCCTGCTGCGTGGTCGAGTCGGTGAAGGCGGCCTCGGACGTGTACTCGCCGATCGCGGGCGAGGTGATCGAAGCGAACACGGCGCTCGCGGACGCCCCGGAAAAGGTCAACCAGGATCCCTACGCCGCCTGGCTCTTCAAGCTGCGGCCCGCCGACCCCGGCGACGTGGCGAAGCTGCTGGACGCCGCGGCGTACCGGAAGGCGGTCGAGGCGGCCGGAGAGCACTGACATGGCCGACCCGACGCTCGCGGAGCTTCTCGGCCGCAGCGCATTCCACGCGCGTCATCTCGGTCCGGACGCGGTCGCGGAGCGCGCGATGCTCACCGCGCTCGGCGTCGCCTCGCGCGCCGAGCTCGTCGACCAGACGCTGCCGTCGTCGATCCGCGCCGCGCAGCCGCTCGAGCTGCCGCCGCCGGTCGACGAGGCCGCGGCCACCGCCGCGCTGAGGCGCATCGCCGGGCGGAACAAGGTCTGGCGCAGCTACATCGGGATGGGCTACGCGGGGTCGCATCTGCCGCCGGTGATCCAGCGCAACGTCCTCGAGAACCCCGGCTGGTACACCGCCTACACGCCCTACCAGGCCGAGATCTCGCAGGGCCGGCTGGAGGCGCTGCTCGCGTTCCAGCAGATGCTGATCGATCTCACCGGGCTGCCGGTCGCCAACGCGTCGCTCCTCGACGAGGCCACCGCCGCCGGCGAGGCGATGACGCTCGTCCGCCGCGCGGCGAAGAGCAAGGCGGAGGCCTTCTTCGTCGACGCGGCGTGCCATCCGCACGTGCTCGCAGTGGTCCGCACGCGCGCCAAGTGGATGCGGATCCCGCTCGTCGTCGGCGATCCGGCGCGCGACCTCGACCCGGAGCGCGTCTTCGGCGCGCACCTGCAGTATCCGGACACCTACGGCGCGATCGCCGATTGGTCCGGCCTGATCGACCGCGTGCACGCGGCGCAGGGGCTGGTGTCGATCGGCACCGACCTGCTCGCGCTCGTCCTGCTCGAGCCGCCCGGCGCGCTCGGCGCCGACGTCGCGGTCGGCTCGGCGCAGCGCTTCGGCGTGCCGTTCGGCTACGGCGGCCCGCACGCGGGCTTCATGGCGGCGCGCGACGAGATCGTGCGCCAGATGCCCGGCCGCATCATCGGCGTCGCCCGCGACGCCGCCGGGCGCACCGCCTACCGCATGGCGCTGCAGACCCGCGAGCAGCACATCCGGCGCGAGAAGGCCACCAGCAACATCTGCACCTCGCAGGTGCTGCTCGCCAACATCGCGGCGTTCTACGCGATCTACCACGGCCCGGAGGGCCTGCGCCGGATCGCGCTGCGCACCCATTTCATGGCGCGGCTGCTCGCGCGGTCGGTGAACATGGCGCTCGCCCCCGAGTCGCCGGCCTACTTCGACACGCTGACCTTCAAGGTCGGCACGACCCAGTCGAACGTCCGCAGCCTCGCGGCGACCAGGAAGATCAACCTGCGGATGATCGGCGAGGACCGCGTGGGCGTGACCTTCGACGAGACCACCACGATCGAGGACGTCGTCGACGTGGCGTGGGCGCTCACCGGCCATCACGTGAACGTGCACGAGCGCGCCCAGGCGATCGCGACCGCGCCCGAGGCGATCCCGCCCGGGCTGCGGCGCTCGGACGCGATCCTCGCCCACCCGGTCTTCAACCTGCACCGCACCGAGACCGGGATGATGCGCTACCTCAAGCGCCTGGAGAACCGCGACTTCTCGCTCGTGCACGGAATGATCCCGCTCGGCTCGTGCACGATGAAGCTGAACGCGGCGGCCGAGCTCGCGCCGATCACCTGGCCCGAGCTCGCGAACATCCATCCGTTCGCGCCGGCCGCGCAGGCGCGCGGCTACGCCGAGCTGCTCGGCGACGTCGCCGGCGCGCTCGCGGCGATCACCGGGCTCGCGCGCATGTCGTTCCAGCCGAACTCGGGCGCGAACGGCGAGTACGCGGGGCTCGTCACGATCCGCAACTACCACGCCGCGCGCGGCGAGGCGCATCGCGACGTCTGCCTGATCCCCTCCTCCGCGCACGGCACCAACCCGGCCTCCGCCATCATGGCCGGGATGCAGGTGGTGGTGGTCGCCTGCGACGCGCGCGGCAACGTCGACGTCGCCGACCTCCGGGCGAAGATCGCCGCGCACCGCGACCGCCTCGCCGCGATGATGATCACCTACCCGTCGACCCACGGCGTCTTCGAGGCGGCGGTCAAGGAGATCTGCGACGCCGTGCATGCCGCCGGCGGCCAGGTGTACATGGACGGCGCCAACCTGAACGCGCTCGCCGGCCTCGCCCGGCCGGCCGACTTCGGCGCGGACGTCTGCCACATCAACCTCCACAAGACCTTCTGCATTCCGCACGGCGGCGGCGGCCCCGGCATGGGCCCGATCGGCGTCGCCGCGCACCTCGCGCCGCACCTGCCGTGCCATCCCGTCGTGCCCGAGGACGGCCTCGACCCCGCCAGCGGCACGGTGAGCTCGGCGCCGTTCGGCAGCCCGCTGATCGTCGCGATCGCGTGGATGTACCTGCGCATGATGGGCGCGGAGGGCATCCGCAAGGCGAGCGAGGTCGCGATCCTGAGCGCGAACTACGTCGCGGCGCGCCTGGCTCCGAAGTACCCGATCCTCTACCGCGGCGCGAGCGGCCGCGTCGCGCACGAGTGCATCCTCGACACGCGCGGCTTCAAGGAGGCCTACGGCGCGAGCGCCGAGGACATCGCGAAGCGGCTCATGGACTACGGGTTCCACGCGCCGACCGTGTCGTTCCCGGTCGCCGACACGCTGATGGTGGAGCCGACCGAGAGCGAGTCGCAGGCCGAGCTCGACCGCTTCTGCGACGCGATGCTCGCGATCCACGGCGAGCTCGAGCGGATCGGTCGCGGCGACTGGCCGCGCGACGACAACCCGCTCAGGAACGCGCCGCACACCGCGGCGGAGCTCGCCGGCGAGTGGACGCACCCGTACTCGCGCGAGGAGGCGGCCTTCCCGGTCGCGGCGCTGCGCGCCGACAAGTACTGGCCGCCGGTCAAGCGCGTCGACCAGGTATACGGTGACCGGCACTTCTTCTGCGGGTGCCCGCCGCCCGAGGACCGCGCGGCGTGACTCCGCCGCGATGACGACGGTCCTCGGCGTCGACTTCACCTCGGCGCCGCGCCGAGCCAAGCCGATCACCGTCGCGCGTGGCCGGCTGGCGAACGGCGCGCTCGCGCTCGAGGCGATCGAGCGGCTGCCCGACTGGGCGAGCTTCGAGGCCCTGCTCGCGCGTCCCGGCCCGTGGGTCGGCGGCTTCGACTTCCCGTTCGGGCTCCCGCGCGAGCTCGTCGACGACCTCGGCTGGCCGCGCCGCTGGCCGGCGCTCGTGCGCCACTGCGCGGCGCTCGGCCGCAGCCGCTTCCGCGCCGTGCTCGACGCCTACCGGATGCGCCGGCCGGCGGGGCGCAAGTACGCGCATCGCGCGACCGACCTTCCGGCGCGCTCCTCGAGCCCGATGAAGCTCGTCAACCCGCCCGTGGCGCTGATGTTCCTGGAGGGCGCGCCGCGGCTGCTCGCCGCCGGCCTCGAGATCCCGACCCTCGCGCGCGGCCGCGCGCCGCGCAATGCGCGCCGCATCGCGCTCGAGACCTACCCGGGGCTCCTCGCGCGCGCCGTCACGCGCGCGTCCTACAAGAACGACGCGCCGGCCCTGCAGACGGCCGCACGCGCGCAGGCCCGCGCGCGGATCGTCGCGGCGCTGCGCAGCGCCGCCAACCCGCTCGGGATCCGGCTCGCGGCGGGCGGCGCGATCGTGCAGGCCATGCGCGCCGACGCGAGCGGCGACACGCTCGACGCCGCGCTCTGCGCGCTCCTCGCGGCGTGGGGCTGGGGGCGGCGGCGCGCGAAGTACGGCATGCCGCGACGCGTCGATCCGCTCGAGTGCTGGATCGTCGGGGCCGGCGCGCGCTGGACGCGCCCGCGCCCCTGAGCCCGCCGTGCCCGAGCTTCCCGACGTCGCGGTCTACGTCGCGGCCATCGAGCAGCGCGTGCGCGGGCGCCGGCTCGAGCGGATCCGCTTGCTGAGCCCGTTCGTGCTGCGCACCGCGGTGCCGCCGATCGCGAGTGCCGAAGGCCGCACGGTCGCCGGCGTGCGGCGCCTCGGCAAGCGCGTCGTGCTCGCCCTCGAGGGCGGGCTGTTCCTGGTGCTCCACCTGATGATCGCCGGCCGGCTGCGCTGGCTCGGGCCC
>JAHDYJ010000050.1:20902-30111 GCA_023383795.1 Burkholderiales bacterium
TCGACTTCGCCGAGGGCACGCTCGCGTTCACCGAGGCCGGCACGAGGAAGCGCGCGTCGATGCACCTGGTGCAGGGGGCGTCCGCGCTCGCGGCGATGGATCCCGGCGGCGTCGAGCCGCTCGACGCCGATCTCGCGACGTTCACCGCCCGGCTGACGGCCCGGAACCACACCCTGAAGCGCGCTCTCACCGATCCGCGCCTCTTCAGCGGGATCGGCAACGCCTACTCCGACGAGATCCTGCACCGCGCGCGGCTCTCGCCGCTCGCGCTCACGCAGAAGCTCGCCGCGGAGGAGATCGCACGGCTGCGGGCGGCGACCCGCGCGGTGCTGGAGGAATGGACCGCGCGCCTGCGCGCGCAGGCGGGCGCCGAGTTCCCGGAGAACGTCACGGCGTTCCGTCCGGAGATGGCGGTGCACGGCAAGTACGGCAAGCCCTGCCCGGTCTGCCGCACGCCGGTGCAGCGCATCGTCTACGCCGAGAACGAGACCGACTACTGCCCGCGCTGCCAGACCGGCGGGAAGCTGCTCGCCGACCGCGCGCTCTCGCGGCTCCTGCACAAGAGCTGGCCGAGGAACATCGACGAGCTCGGCTAGAACCCGCCTCGAGGCGAGTCGGCCCTGGTGAGGTCCCGGGACAGGTTCTGGATAGAATCCGGTCGCCGCCGAGAGAGAGGAGACCCGACATGGCGAAATCGGCCGTCACGATCTACCACAACCCCCGGTGCTCGAAGAGCCGGGCGGGCCTCGCCCTGCTGCGGGAGAAGGGCGTCGAGCCCGAGGTGATCGAGTACCTCGAGACCCCGCCGTCGAAGGAGACGCTGCGCGCGATCGTGAAGAAGCTCGGCATCGCGCCGCACGCGCTCGTCCGCACCGGCGAGGAGCTCTACAAGCGCAAGTTCAAGGGCCGGGCGCTCTCCGACGAGCAGTGGCTCGACGCGCTCGCCGAGAACCCGATCCTGATCGAGCGGCCGATCGTCGTGAAGGGCGCGCGCGCCGCGGTCGGCCGGCCGCCGGAGAAGATTCTCGAGGTGCTGTGAGCGGCGGCCGGCTCAGCCGCCGCTGCCGCGGAACTTCTTGAGGAAGACCTCGCGCGCGGAGGCGTTCGGGATCTTGTCGGCCAGCCGCTGGACGAAGTCGCGCGCGCTCGCCGCCCGGCCGGTCTCGAGCACCACCAGCCCGCGGGCATACATCGAGAACGCCTCGAGCAGCGCCTCGCGCGCGCGGCGCTCGATCGCCGCGTCGACCGGCCGCGGCCGGTCGGCCTCGCGCCGGTCGAACGGGGCCTTCGGCAGCCCGGCCGCGCCGTAGGCGCGGCGCAGGAAGTCGCGCCGGCTCTCGTCGTCGTTGATGCGCGCGGCCACCGCGTGGCACAGCCCCTGCGGGTCCTTCGCCGCGCGCGTGGCGCGCCGGACCATCGTGAGCGAATACGCTCCCGCGTAGGGGGTCAGGATCTGCGCCAGGCGCTCGATCAGCGCCGCGTCGAACGTCTTCTGTGCCTGTGCCTCGCTCATGGTGCGCGGTTCTCCCCGGGCGGACCGCCGCCGCGACGTCGGACACGCGGCCGCAGCTCGGATTGTCCGGTCGCCGGGCGAGGCCGTCCACTGCAAAACGTCACACGCGCGGCTTCGTGGACCGTCCGAATGCGGCATTCGCCCTCCGGGCGCGGGTCGAGGCCGTATCATTGCGGGATGCAGGATCCGCCCGACGCGCTCCGGATGGCGCTGCTCAGCGTGTGCCGCGAGGCGCACGCGCCGCTGCACACCATCCACGTCCACGTCGAGGACTGGCTCGCGCGCCCGCTCGCGCCGGGCGAGCTCGAGCAGGCGATCGGCGAGCTCGAGCAGTCCGGCCTGCTCGGCGCGTACCGGCGCGGGCGCTCGGGCTGGGTGGCGCTCAGCCTGCGCGAGGCCGGTCCGCTGCAGGACCTGCAGTTCCTGGCCACGGCGGCGGGCGCGGCGGCCGCTCACGCGGCGTGGCGGCGCTTCTTCGAGGAGTGACGCGATGAAGGCGTTCGCGGAGCGCGTCGCGGTGATCACCGGCGCGGCGGGCGGCCTGGGCCGCGCGCTCGCGTTCCGGCTCGCGCGCGAGCGCATGCGGCTCGTCCTCGCCGACGTCGACGCCGAGGCGCTCGAGCGCGCCGCCGCCGAGCTCGCGGCGGCCGGGGCGCGCGCGATCGCCGTGCGCACCGACGTGTCCCGCGGCGCGGACGTGGAAGCGCTCGCGCGGCGCGCGCTGGACGAGCACGGCGCGGTGCACCTGGTCTGCAACAACGCGGGCGTGGCACCGCTCGGCGCGGTGTGGGAGTCGAGCGAGGCCGACTGGCGCTGGGTGCTCGGCGTCAACCTGTGGGGCGTGATCCACGGGGTGCGCGTGTTCGCGCCGATCCTGCTCGCGCAGGGCGGCGAGGGGCACATCGTCAACACGGCGTCGGTCGCCGGCCTGATCTCGCCGCCGGGCATGGGCGCCTACAACGCCTCGAAGCACGCCGTGGTCGCGCTCACCGAGACGCTGCATCACGACCTCGCGGCGATCGGCGCGCGCGTGCGCTGCTCGGTCGTGTGCCCCGCGTTCTTCCCGTCCGGGATCGCCGACTCCGAGCGCACCAGGCCCGCCGCGCTCGCGGAGGCGGGCCGCGCGAAGAGCCCCGCGCAGCTCGCCCTCGAGGCCGACCTGCGCAAGGCGGTATCCGCGGGCCGCGTCTCGGCCGATGCCATCGCGCAGGCCGTGTTCGAGGCCGTGCGCGACGAGCGCTTCTACGTCCTCACCCATGCGCGCATCAAGCCCGCCATCGAGCGGCGCATGCGCGACATCCTCGACGGGCGCACGCCGGCCGATCCGATGCGCGGCCCGGACGCGACCTCCCAGGGAGATCCCGCATGAATCCCCGCTGGAGGCACCGCCCCCCCGGCTCGACCTGGGGGGACTTCGGCCCCGACGATCAGCTCGGGCGGCTCAACCTGCTCACGCCGGAGAAGGTGAGGCAGGGCGTCGCCGAGGTGCGCGAGGGGCGCGTCTTCTGCCTGTCGCTGCCGCTCGACTTCCCGGGCGGGAACAAGTTGAACGTGCGGCGGCACGCGCCGCGGCTCGCGCCGACCTTCCGCGACGGCAAGCCCTACGTGAACTTCCCGCTCGCGAAGCTCGATCCGCAGGCGAGCGACGTGATCAGCGACGACCAGGCGACGCTCTGGCTGCAGTACTCGACGCAGTGGGATTCGCTCGCCCACGTCGGCGCCTGGTTCGACGCCGACGGCGACGGCGCGCCCGAGCGCGTCTACTACAACGGCTACCGCGCCGACGAGCACGTGATCGGACCGGTGGACTACGGCGGCGCCGGGGAGCGCGCGCGCGGCGAGCACGTGGGCGCCCGCGCGCTCGGCATCGAGAACTACGCCGTCAAGGGCATGCAGGGCCGCGGCGTCCTGGTCGACCTGCACGCGCACCACGGCGACGCGCGCATCGCGGTGGGCTACGACGCGCTGATGCGCGTCATGGAAGCGGACGGCGTCGCGGTCGAGCCGGGCGACATGCTCTGCCTGCACACCGGCTTCGCCGCGCTCGTGCTCGCGATGAACCGCGACCCGGACATGGCGGTGCTCGACCACGCCTGCGCCTGCCTCGACGGGCGCGATGCGAAGCTCCTGCAGTGGATCGCCGACAGCGGCGTCGCGGCGCTCTGCGCGGACAACTACGCGGTCGAGCTCTATCCGGCGAAGCCGCAAGCGGGCACCCGCGCCGCGCTCCCGCTGCACGAGCACTGCCTGTTCAAGCTCGGCGTGCCGCTCGCCGAGCTGTGGTGGCTCACCGAGCTCGCGGCGTGGCTGCGCGCGCGCCAGCGCAGCCGCTTCCTGCTGACCGCCCCGCCGCTCAGGCTGCCCGGCGCGGTCGGCTCGCCGGTGACGCCGATCGCGACGGTGTAGCGCGCGCCCGCGGGCCGGCGCCGCCGCCGGGCCCGGCGTCGCCGGTCGGACTTTCGATTCGTTTGATCAGCCGCGTGGCGCGAGGCCGCGCGATCGTGCAGACTCCGCGCGCCGAAATCCGGACCAAGGAGGAACCAGTGAAGCGGATCTTCGCCCTGCTGACCGCGCTCGCGCTGCTCGCCTGCGCCAACCTCGCCGCGGCGCAACCGGGCTTTCCGTCGCGGCCGCTGCGCGTCTACGTGCCCTTCCCGCCGGGCGGCGGCACCGACGTGGCCGCTCGCGCGCTCGGCATCGAGCTCGGCAAGAGCCTCGGCCAGCCGGTCGTGGTGGAGAACCGGCCGGGCGGCAACTCGGTGATCGCCACCGACATCGTCGCCAAGGCGGCGCCGGACGGCCATTCGCTGCTGCTCACCACCGACTTTCACGCGATCAACGCGGCGTTCGGCATCCCGCTCCCGTACGACTCGCTGAAGGACTTCGCCTTCGTCGCGCGCGTGAGCACCTCGCCGCTGATGCTCGTCGCGCACCCGTCGACCGGCGCGAGGACGCTCGGCGGGCTCGTCGCCGCGGCCAGGGCACGCCCCGACCACTACAGCTTCGCCTCGCTCGGCACGAGCAGCCCGCACCACCTCGGCTTCGAGTGGTTCAAGTCGCTCGCCGGGATCCGCCTGCTCGACGTGCCGTACAAGGGCGGCGGGCCGGCCTCGGCCGACGTGCTGGGCGGCCAGGTGGATCTCATGTTCATCGTCGCAGCGAACGGCATCCGCCACGCGCGCGCCGGCAAGCTCGTCGCGCTCGCGGTGACCGGCCCCACGCGCGCGACCGCCGCGCCGGAGACGCCGACGTTCGCCGAGTCGGGCTACCCGGACTTCGTGATGCTCAACTGGTACGGGGTCCTCGCCCCGGCCGGAACGCCGCCCGAGGTCGTGAAGCGCCTGAACGCCGAGATCGTGAAGGCGCTCGGCCTGCCCGAGGTCGCGCGGCGGCTCGCCGGGGTCGGCGTCGACGCGGCGCCCTCCACGCCCGAGGGCCTCGAAGCGTTCGTGCGAAGCGACATCGACAAGTACCGCCGCATCATCGCGCGCGTCGGCGCGAAGGCCGAGGGGCGCTAGCGCCGCCGGCAGCGCCTCGTCTCGCCGCGGCGCGCGCTTGCACCGGCGCGAAGCGCTGTCTAAGCTATCGTCTTTTGCCTCGCGCCGGAGAGCCGGTCTGGACGCGCCGGCTCTCTCGTCGTCGTCGATGCCCGCGCCGATCGCGATCGGCCGCGCGGCACCGGCCGACGTGCCGCTCGCCCCGGCGAACCTGGCCGCGCGCCCCGAGAGGAGAACCGAGATGGAGCTCGACCTGATCGAGGTCGGCGACGACATTACCAAAGTCCTGCTGCGCGGGCGGCTCGACTCGCCCGGCGTCGCCCGGATCGAGTCCCGCTTCGCGGCCGCCGCGGCCGCCGACGACCGGCACCTGGTGGTCGATCTCGGCGACGTGGGCTTTCTCACGTCGATGGGGATCCGCATGCTGATCGCGACCGCGCGCACCAAGCAGCGGCACGGCCGCAAACTGGTTCTGTTCGGCGCCCCCCCGGCGGTGCAGAAGGTCCTCGATTACGCGGCGCTCTCCGAGCTGATCCCGATCGTGGCCGACGAGGCGGCCGCGATGCGGGCCGTCGCCGGCTGAGCCGCGCCCCGGCCGGATCGGCGGGGTTACCATTGCGCCTCGCGACCGGCGGGGGGAGGCCTTGGCGAGAGGGCTGTCGATCGACGCGCTGAACGCGGCCGCCTTCTGGGCCGGCGTGACGGCGTTCGTCTGGTACGCCTTCGGCACGGTGCCGCTGCACATCGCGGTCTCCGAGCAGCTCCGTCTCTCGGTCGCGCAGACCTCGAGCTGGATCTTCGTCGTCTGGGCGAGCGGCGCGGTCGCCTCGATCGCGCTCTCGCTGCGCTGCCGGCAGCCGATTCCGATCACCTGGACCATCCCGGGGCTGATCTATCTCGGCACGCTCGCCGACCGCTTCACGTTCGCCGAGATCGTCGGCGCCAACCTGGTCGCCGGCGTGCTGCTCGCCGTGCTCGGGCTCGCCGGCGTGGGCGGGCGCATCATGCGCTGGCTGCCGCTGCCGATCATCATGGGCATGTTCGGCGGCAGCATCCTCGGCTACGTCACGCGCATGGTCGCCGCCACCGTCGAGGACGCCGCCGTGGCGGGCACGACCGTGGCGTGCTTCGTGATCGGGCGCCTGGTCGCCAACCCGCGCGTCCCGCCCGTCGGGCTGGCGGTCCTCGGCGGCGGCATCGCGGTCGCACTCGTCGGCACGACCGGCGCCGCGCCGGTCGAGTGGGCGCCGCCGGCCCTGGTGCTGCCCGGGATGAGCTTCGCGCCGGCGGCGATCCTCGCCGTGAGCCTGCCGATGGTGGTGCTCGCGATGGGCCTCGGCAACGTCCAGGGGCTCGGATTCCTGATCGCGCAGAAATACCCCGTCCCGGTCGACACGGTCTCGACGGTGGTCGGCATCAGCTCGATCGTCAACGCCTTTCTGGGCGGCCACGCGGCCACCGTCGCGCGCACCGGCGTCGCGATCCTTGCCGCCCCCGACGCCGGCCCGGCCGCGGGCCGCTACTGGGCGGTCGTCGTTTCCGCGCTGCTGACGCTCGTGCTGGCGCTCGCGGCGACGCCGGTCGCGTCGCTGCTCGCGGTGCTGCCGAAGACGTACGTCTTCGCCCTGGCGGGCGTCGCGATCCTCTCCTCGCTGCAGGATGCGCTCGCAAAGGCGTTCGGCGCCGAGATGCCGTTCGGCGCGCTCGTCGCGTTCGTCGTGGCGGCCACGCCGTTCGCGGTGCTCGGCGTGACCTCGGCGTTCTGGGCGATCGTCGCCGGCCTGCTGGCGTCCTTCCTCGTCGAGCGCGCGCAGCTGCGCGCGTTCTGGACGCGGGAGTCGTAGCCCGCCGGCGACGGCCCGCCGAACGGCACTAGCGATTCTCGCGCAGCGCCGCCTCGGCGAGCTCGCGCAGCCTGTGCTTCTGGATCTTGGTCGCGTTCGCGCCGGGCGTGACGGGGAACGCGTCGATCGCGAGGACGCGCGCGGGCACCTTGAATCGTGCGATCCGCGCCGCGCAGTGCGCGACGAGCGCGGGCTCGTCCAGCGCGGCGCCGGGCGCGAGGAGCACGAACGCCACCGGCTGCAGCCCCGCGGACGCGCGCGCGCCGACGACCTGCGCCGCGGCGACGCTCGGATGCCCGGCGAGCACGTCCTCGATCTCGGCCGGACTCACCAGGAAGCCCGAGAGGCGCAGCGCGTCGCCGATCCGGGCGAGGAACACGAAGCGGCCGTCGCCCGTCGTGCAACCGAGGTCCCCGCTCCTGAAGAAGCCGTCGTCGGTCAGCGCGGCGCGCGTCGCCGCCTCGTCGCCGAAGTAGCCGGCCATCCGGCTCGGCGCGGCGAACTCGAGCTCGCCCGCGCTGCCGTGCGGCTGGAGCGCGCCCGACTCCGGATCGCGCGCGCGCACCTGCGCCTCGGGCGCGACCGGCCTGCCGCCGGCGAGCCAGCGCTCATCCTCGGGCGCGTCCGCGCGCTGCCGCGCGAAGAGCGCCCACAGCTCGCTCGAGCCGTACAGGCCGATCACGTCGAGACCGCGGGCGGCGGCGCGGCGCGGCAGGTCGGCGTGCGCCGGCGAGAACGCCGCGAAGCCGAACCAGCGCGCGCTCGGGAACGGCCGCGCCTCCGGCACGGCCGCGAGCATGCCGGCGATCATCTCGTCGGTCGCGTTCGCGTGCGTGACCGCATGGCGCCGCACGGCGAGCGCCGCTTCGCGCGCGTCGAACGTCGGATACATCACCAGCGGCCGCGCGGCGGCGAGCGCGCCCATCGCATTCGCCAGCCCGAACACCCCGCAGAGCGGCGCGGTCACCAGCACGCGCGTCGCGGGATCGTCCCAGCCGAAGTCGCGTGCGACGTCCAGGCCGTGGCGGATCGCGGTGCGCTGGTCGTGCAGCACGAACTTCGGCGCCCTGGTGGTGCCGGAGGTCGTGAAGATCACGCAGCCCGCCTCCGGCGCCCCGCGATCCTCCGCGAGCGGCGCGTGCGCGGCGAGCGCGTCGTAGCGCGTGACCGCGCGCCCGATCACGCGGCCCGGCGCGGAATCGCCCTCGGTGTACGCGATGACGTGGGCGAGGCCCGCGAGCGCCGCGGGGTCGCACGCGTCGAGGACGCCGGCGAAGTCGATCTTGCGGAAGCCCGGCCAGAAGACGAGCGCCGTGCAGCCGCTGCGCCCGACGATGTCCGCCACCTCGCCCGACCTGAAGCGGGTGTTGACCGAGACCGCGATCGCGCCGAGCCGCGCGCACGCGAAGAGGCACGCGAGCCAGGCCGGCAGGTTCGGCAGCCACACCGCGACGCGGTCGCCGCGGCCGACGCCGAGCGCGGCGAGCCCGGCGGCGAGCCGCCGCGCCTCGTCGGCGAGCCGCGCGTAACCGACCGGCCGGTCGCGGTCGAAGAGCGCCGGCGCGTCCGGGTGCGCCGCCGCGCGCGCATCGAGAAACGCGGCGAGGGTCGCGGCCATGCCGGCGGCGCGCGCTACCGCTTGCGCAGCGCCTCGGCCGCGGCCTTCCGGTCCGCCGCGACCCGCCGGAACGCCGGCCGCTCGCCGAGCGCCGTCAGGTAGGGCTTCGCCCGCGGCAGCAGCTCGTCGACCATGTCGCGGCCCAGGACGAGCCGCGTCACGGTCGCCACGAGCGGCAGATGGACGAAGGCGCAGACGTCGGCGAGCGTCAGCCGCTCCCCGGCGATCATCGGCGCGAACCGCGCCAGCCGGGAAAGCGCCGTCAGCCCCTTCGCGAGCTCGCGCTCGACCTGGGCCTTCGATTCATCCGACAGCGTGCCGCCGTAGAAAGCCTGCTTGTGCAGGCGGCGGGAGACGAGCTCGACGTAGCTCACGAGCTCGCGCACCTTAGCGCGTTCCCACGGATCCTGCGGATAGAGCGGCCGCTCCGGGTAGACCTCCTCGAGGTACTCGCAGATCGCTTGCGACTCGGTGAGCGTGCGCCCGTCGACCTCGAGGAACGGCACCTTGCCCATCGCCGAGCGCCCGAGGTAGGCCGCATCCTGCGACGGGACGCAGGTGTCGTCCTCCGCGAACTCGACGCCCTTCTCGAGGAGCGCGAGCCGCACCTTGTTGTGGTAGTTGCTGATCCGGACGCCGCAGAGCTTCAGCATGTCGGCTTCGCCTCCAGGGGCAGTTGGCGGTTGGCAGTTGGCAGTTGGCAGTTGGCAGTTGGCAGTTGGCAGTTGGCAGTTGGC
>JAHDYJ010000051.1:0-28825 GCA_023383795.1 Burkholderiales bacterium
GGTCGAGGGCGTGCGCGACGGGTACTCGAGCCCGATGCGCCGCGCCGCCGAGATGCCGTGGGTGGAGCGCATCGTCCATTGCGGAATTCGCGGCGTCGGCAGCGCGCGGCCGGCCGACGTGCGCGACACGCTCGCGCGCGGCAACGCGATCGTCACCGCGCGCGAGCTCCGCCGCGCCGGCGTCGAGCGCGTGCTCGCCGAGTTTCCGCCGGGCGCGCGCTACTACGTCGCGTTCGACTGCGACGGCATGGACCCGTCGGTGATGCCGGGCACCAGCGTGCCGGTGCCGGGCGGACTCTCGTTCCACGAGGCGGCGGACCTCGTCGCCGGGCTCGCGCGCCGCGGCCGGGTCGTCGGCATCAACTTCGCCGAGCACTTCCCCGCCCTCGACGCGAACGGGATCACGGCGCTCGCGATCGTGCGGCTGATCGCGATCCTGATCGGGACGATGCACGGGGCACGCGAAAATGGCTGATGTCCGCGGCGCCCCGGCCCCTGCGCGACCGCACCCCCACCCCCGTCCCCCCCCCGAAAGGGAGTGGGTGTAGAGTCGCCAAGCACGATCCGCTCCGGCAGCCGCCGATCATGAGCTCCCACCGACAGGCCGCGCTCGCGCCAGGCGACGTCGAGCGCTACCGGGCCGACGGCATTCTCGTCCTGCGCGGCACGTTCGCCGACTGGGTCGAGCCGCTGCGCGCCGGCGTCGAACGGCTGCTGGCGGAGCCGAGCCCGCTCGAGCGCACCTACCGCCCGGCGGACGGCAGCGCGCCGTTCTTCCAGGATTTCTGCAACTGGCGGCGCATCCCGGAGTTCCGCGCCTTCGTCCACGAGTCGCCGGCCGCGCCGCTCGCCGCGCGCCTGATGGGCTCGCGCACCGCGCGCTTCTTCCACGACCACGTGCTCGTCAAGGAGCCCGGCACGAGCGTGCCGACGCCGTGGCACCAGGACCAGCCGTACTACTGCGTCGACGGCGACCAGAGCGTGAGCTTCTGGATCGCGCTCGACGCGGTCGCGCGCGACACGGTGCCGGAGTACGTGGCCGGATCGCACCGCTGGGGCAAGGACTTCCGCCCGACGCGCTTCGATGGCACGCCGCTCTACGCGCAGGACGGCTTCGAGGCGCTGCCGGACATCGAGGCGCAGCGCGCGCACCTGCGCATCGTCGGCGAGGCGCTCGCGCCCGGCGACGCGCTCGCGTTCCATTTCCGGACGGTGCACGGCGCGCCGGCGAACCGCTCGGCCGCGCGGCGGCGCGGCTTCTCGACCCGCTGGGTCGGCGACGACGCGGTCTACGCCGACCGCGGCGGCACGACCTCGCCGCCGTTTCCAGACCTGAAGCTCGCGCACGGCGCGCCGCTCGAGGCGCCGGAGTTTCCGGTCGTTTACCGCGCATGAGGCAACGCCATGGCTGAGACGAGCACCGCCCGGGCGATCCGAGCGCCGCGCGGCACCGCGCTCAACGCGAAGAGCTGGCTGACCGAGGCGCCGCTCCGCATGCTGATGAACAACCTCGACCCGGAGGTGGCCGAGCGGCCCGAGGACCTCGTCGTCTACGGCGGCATCGGCAAGGCCGCGCGCAACTGGGCCTGCTTCGAGACGATCCTCGCCACGCTGAAGCGGCTCGAGGCCGACGAGAGCCTGCTGGTGCAGTCCGGCAAGCCGGTCGGGGTGTTCAAGACGCACCCCGACGCGCCGCGCGTCCTGATCGCGAACTCCAACCTCGTGCCGCACTGGGCGACGTGGGAGCACTTCAACGAGCTCGACCGCAAGGGCCTGATGATGTACGGCCAGATGACCGCGGGCTCGTGGATCTACATCGGCAGCCAGGGCATCGTGCAGGGCACCTACGAGACTTTCGCCGAGGCCGGACGCCGGCACTACGGCGGCGACTGGACCGGCAAGTGGATCCTGACCGCCGGCCTCGGCGGCATGGGCGGCGCGCAGCCGCTCGCCGCGACCATGGCCGGCGCGTCGATGCTCGCGATCGAATGCGACCCGACGCGCATCGACATGCGGCTCAAGACCGGCTACCTCGACGCGCGCGCGAGCACGCTGGAGGAGGCCTTCGCGATCCTCGAGCGTGCGCTCGGCGAGGGCCGCGCGGTCTCCGTCGGGCTCCTCGGCAACGCCTGCGAGGTGCTGCCGAAGATCCTCGCCCGCGCGCGCACCTCGGACCTGAAGCCGGCGCTCGTGACCGACCAGACCTCGGCGCACGATCCGGCGAACGGCTACCTCCCCGAGCACTGGACGCTCGAGAAGTGGCGGGATTTGCGCAGGCGCGACCCGGAGGAGGTCGCGACCTCGGCGCGCGAGTCGATCGCGAAGCACGTGCACACGATCCTCGGATTCAACGCGATGCAGATCCCGTGCGTCGACTACGGCAACAACATCCGCCAGGAGGCGAAGAACGTCGGCGAGGCGCACGCGTTCGACTATCCCGGCTTCGTTCCGGCCTACATCCGGCCGATGTTCTGCCTCGGCAAGGGTCCGTTCCGGTGGGTGGCGCTCTCGGGCGATCCCGAGGACATCTACCGGACCGACGCGAAGCTGCGCGAGCTCTTCCCGCACGACCGGCACCTGAACCTCTGGCTCGACATGGCCGAGAAACGGATCAAGTTCCAGGGGCTGCCCGCGCGCATCTGCTGGCTCGGCCTCGGCGAGCGCCACCAGGCCGGGCTCGCGTTCAACGAGATGGTGCGCACGGGCGAGCTCAAGGCGCCGATCGTGATCGGCCGCGACCATCTCGACTCGGGCTCGGTGGCGAGCCCCAACCGCGAGACCGAGTCGATGCGCGACGGCTCGGACGCGGTGTCCGACTGGGCGCTCCTCAACCTGATGGTCAACTGCGCGGGCGGCGCGACGTGGGTGTCGTTCCACCACGGCGGCGGCGTCGGCATGGGCTACTCGCAGCACGCCGGCATGGTGATCGTGTCCGACGGCACCGACGCGGCGGCGCAGCGCATCGCGCGGGTGCTGTGGAACGACCCCGGCACCGGCGTGATGCGCCACGCCGACGCCGGCTACGACGACGCGATCGCGTGCGCGCGCGAGCATCGGCTCGATCTGCCGATGCTGAAGTAGCATGAGCGCGCAACGGCTCGCGCTCGGCTGCGCGCCGCTGGCGCTCGGCGAGCTGCGCGCCATCGCGGCCGGCGGCGTCGAGCTCCTGCTCGACCCGCAGGCCCGCAGCCGGATCGACGCCGCGGCGCAAGTCGTGAGCCGCGTCGCCGCCGGCGCCGACGCCGTGTACGGCGTCAACACCGGCATCGGCAAGCTCGCGCTCGCGCGCGTCGCACCGGGGGAGCTCGCGCATCTGCAGAGGAACATCGTGCTCTCGCACGCCGCCGGGGTCGGGCCGCTGCTCGACCACGCGACCGTGCGCCTCACGCTCGCGCTGAAGGCGGCGGGCTTCGCGCAGGGCTACTCGGGCGTGCGCGCCGAAGTCGTCGAGGCGCTGCTCGACTGCCACAACCGCGGCTTCGCGCCCTGCATCCCGGCCAAGGGCTCGGTGGGCGCCTCGGGGGATCTCGCGCCGCTCGCGCACCTCGCCGCGGCGCTGATCGGCGAGGGCGAGGCGACGCTCGCCGGCCGGCGCATGGCCGCCGGCGACGCGCTCGCCGCGATCGGCCGCGTGCCGCTCGTGCTCGGGCCGAAGGAAGGCATCGCGCTCGTCAACGGCACCCAGGTCTCCACGGCGCTCGCGCTGCGCGGGCTCTTCGCGATCGAGGACGTGTTCGCCGCCGCGGTGGTCGCCGGGGCCCTCTCGGTCGACGCGGCGGCCGGCAGCGACACGCCGTTCGATGCGCGCATTCACGCCGTGCGCGGCCATGCCGAGCAGGACGAGGTGGCCGCGCGGTACCGGAGCCTTCTCGCCGGCAGCGGCATCCGCGAATCGCACCGCGTCGGCGACGACCGCGTGCAGGACCCGTACTGCCTGCGCTGCCAGCCGCAGGTGATGGGCGCCTGCCTCGCGCAGATCCGCCACGCGGCGCGCGTGCTCGCGGCCGAGGCGAACGGCGTGTCCGACAACCCGCTCGTGTTCGTCGAGTCGGGCGAGATCCTCTCCGGAGGGAACTTCCACGCCGAGCCGGTCGCGCTCGCCGCCGACGCGCTCGCCGTCGCGATCGCCGAGATCGGCGCGATGTCGGAGCGGCGCACCGCGCTCCTGATCGACGCGAGCATCTCGCGCCTGCCCGCGTTCCTGGTCGCCGAGTCGGGCCTCAACTCGGGCTTCATGCTGGCGCAAGTGACCGCGGCGGCGCTGGCGAGCGAGAACAAGCAGCTCGCGCACCCGGCGAGCGTCGACAGCATCCCGACCTCGGCGAACCAGGAGGACTTCGTGTCGATGGCGACGCACGCCGCGCGCCGCCTCGGCGACATGGCGGAGAACGCCGCCGCGTTGGACGGCTTCGAGTGGCTGGGGGCCGCGCTGGGCTTCTCCCTGCGCGCGCCGCTCGCCACCTCGCCTGCGCTCGCGCAGGCGCACGCGGCACTGCGCGGGCGCGTGCGCTTCTACGACCGCGATCGGCTGTTCGCGCCCGACGTCGAGGCCGCGCGCGCGCTCGTCGCCTCGGGCTGGGCGCACGGCCTGGTGGGCGCGCTCACGCCGTCGCACGCGTAGCCGGCAACGACCCCGACCTCTTTCCCGACCCCGCTCCCGCCCGCGCGGGAGCGGGGAAAAGCCTGCGCGCCTCGCGGCGCGCCTGCAGGTCGCGCTCAGTGCCGGTGCGCGGTGCCGGCCGTGCGGCGGTAGTGCTCGGCGAGCACGTCGCGGCCCCAGTCGCCGTCGAAGTCGCGCCACACCGAGTGGATGTGGTTGCCGCCGCGGTTGTCGAGCTCGATCAGGAACGCCGGGCCCTGGATGCGGTAGTAGTACGCCGCGCCGCGCTTCCGCGCGCCGGCCCAGCCGAAGCGGATGGCCGCCAACCCGCCCGAGCGCACGCGCGCGAGCCGCTGCTCGGCGAGCGCCGGTTCGACCACGTCGGCGAACGCGTCGACTAGGCGCAGCAGCAGCGCCTGCTGCTTGCGATCGAGGTCGCCGAAGGCGATGCCCACCGGCTGCTGCGGATCGACCTTGCCGGCGTTGCCGGTGACGATGTCGCCGTAGCTCGCGTCGCTGAACACCGCGGTCCGCCGCTGAGCGTCGCTCAGGGCGTCGAGCAGCTCGAACGCGCGATCCTCTTCCTCGCCGAGCGCACGGGCGCCTTTGCGCGGCCCGCCGGGGATGTCGCGCGGCACCTCGGCCGGGTTCGCGCCGAGGAACTGCGGCAGCGTCGCCGCGACCTTCCCGTCGGCGAGCGTGAAATGCAGCGAGAGGTGGTGCCCCTCGATGCGCCAGCCCCACGGCGCCCTCGCGTCGGGCGCACCGTAGATTGCGAAGGCGTAGTTTTCCGGGTCGCGCGACAGGCCGAAGGTCTCCAGCTCGCGCAGCGCGATCTCGAGCGCGATCACCGCGCGCACCTTCCCGAGCCCGCCGTCGGAGAGCGCCGCGGCGAGCAGTTGCTGCGCGGCCGCGCGTTGCGCCTCGTTCATTTCCTTGAACGGAATGCCGGCGCGCCGGCGCGGCGTGTAGTGCCAGTCGGCGCGAGCTCCGATCGCAAACGGCTGCAGCAGGCGGCCGCGCTGGGCCTCCGGCGTCGCGTCGAGCAGCCGGGCGGCCGCGGCGCGGATCGCCGCGGCGGGCGCCATCGTTTCGGCGGCGCCGGAAGGCCCCGGCAGCAGAGCGAGCAGAAGGAGCAGGCCGAGCGGGAGGTTTCTCACGAAGTGACTCCGCGGCAGACGACGAATCCGTGAGACAAGGCGAGGCGGACGCGGTTCGGTTGCGTGTCGCGGCCGCATGGTATAAACGGCCGGACACGGTGTGCGCCGCGTGAGTCCGTCCCGCCGCTTCTCCACCCGCCGCTTCTCCACCCGTCCTTCCGGCCTGGCGTGGCTGCTCTGCCTGCTCGTCGTTCTCGGCCAGCAGGGCGGGCTGCTGCATCACGTCGGGCACGCGCTCGACGAGGCCGCGCGCGTGGCCCCCGACGGCAAGGCGGGGGCACCAGGCTCTGAGCCAGATGCCGGCAAGCACGCCGGCCCGTGCGCGCTCTGCATCGGTTATTCCGGCGGTGCCGCGTCGCCACCACCGGACGCCCTCGCGGTGCCCGCGCCCGGGGCCCACAGCGGCACCGCGACGGCTCGCAGCGCCGTGCCGCGGCAGGCGCTCCTCGTCGCCACGCCCATCCGCGCCCCGCCCGCCGCCCGCTCCGTCCACGCCTGATCCGCCGCGCGCCGGACGCGTGCGGCGCCGACGAGCATCACGGAGAAGGAGCATGAGACGAACCGTCTGTCTGGCCTGCTGCCTCGCGCTGCCGGCGGCGGCGCAGGTGCACGAGCACGGCGCCGCGACGCTGGCAGTGGCCGTCGACCGCGGCACGATCACGATCGCCCTGGAGAGCCCGCTCGAGAGTCTGGTCGGCTTCGAGCACGCGCCGCGCAACGAGAGGCAGCGCGCCGCGCTGAGGGCGATGGAGGCGTCGCTGCGCGCGGGCGACCGCCTGTTCAAGCCCACCGCCGCGGCCGCCTGCACGGAGCGCGGCGTCGAAGTGGAGCACCCGTACGCGCACGGCGCGGACGGCCGCACGGACGGCAAGGACGGACACGACAAGGAGGAACACCATGCCGAGGCGCGCGCGACGTGGACCTTCGTCTGCGCGAACCCGCAGGCCCTGCGCGAGCTCGACGTGCTGCTGTTCGACGCCTTCCCCGGCGTGAAGCGCATCCGGGCACAGACCGCGACGCCGCGCGGGCAGGGAGCGGTGATGCTCACGCCGAAGGCGCGGCGGCTACCGCTATGACGGGAAGCCGGTGAACGCGCCGCCGGTCGCCGCGCTCGAGTCGGTGCGCTTCCGCTGGCGGCGCGGCGCGGCGCTCTGCCTGGCGATCGACGCGTTCGGCGTCGCGCCGGGCGAGCGCGTGTTCCTGCACGGGCCGAGCGGCAGCGGCAAGAGCACGCTGCTCGCGCTCGTCGGCGGCGTCGTCGCGCCCGAGTCCGGGCGCGTCGTCGTGCAGGGCGCCGACCTCGCCGCGCTCTCCCCGGCGGCGCGCGACCGGCACCGGGCGGAGCATCTCGGGTTCATCTTCCAGATGTTCAACCTGATTCCGTATCTCTCCGCGCGCGACAACATCCTGCTGCCGTGCCGCTTCTCGCCGCGCCGGCGGGCGAGGATCGCCGCCGGCGGCGGCACGCCGCAGGCCGAGGCCGCCCGGCTCGCCGAGCGGCTCGACCTCGCGCCGGCGCTGCTCGACCGGCCGGCGGCCGAGCTCTCGGTCGGGCAGCAGCAGCGCGTCGCGGCCGCGCGCGCGCTGATCGGGCGGCCCGAGCTCGTGATCGCCGACGAGCCGACCTCGGCACTCGACGCCGACCGCCAGCGCGGCTTCCTCGACCTCCTGCTCGGCGAGTCGGCCGCCGCCGGCGCGGCGGTGCTCTTCGTGAGCCACGATCCGCGGCTCGCCGGCGCCTTCGACCGCGCGGTGGCGCTCGCGGAGATCAACGCTGCGCGCGAGGCCGCGCCGGCCGCATGACCCCGATCCTGCACCTCACGCTGCGCAGCGTCCGCAACCGCCGGCTGACGGCGGCGCTGACGCTCGTCTCGATCGCGCTCAGCGTCGCGCTGCTCCTCGGCGTCGAGCGGCTGCGCAACGACGCGCGAGCGAGCTTCGCCAGCACGATCGCCGGCACCGACCTCGTCGTCGGCGCGCGCAGCGGGCCGGTGCAGCTGCTGCTCTACGCGGTGTTCCGCATCGGCAACGCGACCAGCAACGTCCGCTGGCAGAGCATCGAGGCGGTGCGCGCGCACCCGGCGGTGAAGTGGGTGGTTCCGCTCTCGCTCGGGGACTCGCACCGCGGCTTCCGCGTGCTCGGCACCGACGCCGGCTACTTCGAGCACTACCGCTACGGCCGCGGCCGGCCGCTCGCGTTCGCCGCCGGCCGCGCGTTCAGCGGCACGCTCGACGGCGTGTTCGAGGCGGCGATCGGCGCCGAGGTCGCCGAAACGCTCGGCTACGCGGTGGGCAGCCGCATCGTCGTCGCGCACGGTGCCGGCGAGGTGAGCTTCGCCGAGCACGCCGACAAGCCGTTCGCGGTGGTCGGCGTGCTCGCGCGCACCGGCACGCCGGTCGACCGGACGGTGCACGTGAGCCTGGAGGCGATCGAGGCGATCCATCTCGACTGGCCGGGCGGCGCGCCGCTCCCGGGGCTCGCGATCGCGCCCGAGGAGGTGCGCAAGTTCGACCTGCGGCCGCGCGCGGTGACCGCGGCGCTGGTGGGGCTCGAGTCGCGCGCCGCGGTGCTCCGCGTGCAGCGCTTCGTCAACGAGTACCGCGACGAGCCGCTGCTCGCCATCCTGCCGGGCGCCACGCTGCAGGAGCTGTGGAGCCTGGTCGGCGTCGCCGAGCGCGCGCTGCTCGCGGTCTCGGCGCTGGTCGTGGCGGTCGGGCTCGCCGGGCTCGCCGCGGTCATGGTCGCGAGCCTCGGCGAGCGGCGCCGCGAGCTCGCGATCCTGCGCGCGCTCGGCGCGAGCCCGCGGGAGGTGTTCGCGCTGCTCGCGGCCGAGGCGCTCCTGCTCGCGCTCGCCGGCTGCGCACTCGGGCTCCTGCTGCTCTACGCGGCGGTCGGAACCCTTTCACCCCGGTTGGAGTCACAATGGGGCCTCGTGGTGACGCTCGCCCCGCCGAGCGCGCGCGAGGCGCTGCTGCTCGCGGCCGTGGTGGGCGCGGGGCTCCTCGCGAGCCTGGTGCCCGGCTGGCGGGCCTACCGCCTGTCCCTCGCGGACGGCATGACGGTGAGGACGTGAACATGACGGCCGGAACGTTGAGCACGATGGCGCTGCTGCTGGCGATCGCCCTCCCCGCGGCGGCGCAGACCGCCGGCTACGCGATCGGCGAGCCGGTCGCGCCCGAGCGGAAAGCGGCGCCCAAGCTCAAGCCGCCACCGCCCGGCGTGCGCGACCTCGCCTGGGACGACATGGTCCCGAAGGACTGGAACCCGCGCGCGGCGATCGACAAGCTCGGGCTCGACCGGCTGGACGACGGCGACCCCCGCGCGACGCAGCTGCTCGACGAGCTGCGCGCCGAGTGGGACCGCGCGCCGGTGGTGAAGGCGCTCGACGGCGTCAAGGTGCGCGTGCCCGGATTCATCGTGATGCTCGACGGCGATGCGCGGGGCGTCAGCGAGTTCCTGCTGGTCCCCTACTTCGGCGCCTGCATCCACGTCCCGCCGCCGCCGTCGAACCAGATCGTGCACGTGAGGCCGGCGACACGGGTGCCCGAGAAGCTCGCCTCGTACCCGGTGTGGGTGACCGGAACCATGCGCACGGTCCAGTCGACGACGAGCATGGCCTCCGCCGGCTACCGCATCGAGGCGGCGCAGGTGGAGGAGTATCCCTGGCGGCGATAGCGCGGCGCCGCGAAGCCGCCGCCGGACGAGCGGGAGCGGCGCGCGCCGCCGGCGTTATCATCGCCCAGCGAGCATGATGGACCCTTTCGAGTTCCGCGCCGGACGCGCCCCGCTCCTCGTGTCGATGCCGCACACCGGGACGCACATCCCGGAGGCGCTTGCGCGGCGCATGACGCCGGCGGCGCTCGCCGTGCCCGACACCGACTGGCATCTCGAGCGGCTGTACGACTTCCTCGAGGCGCTCGGCGCCTCGGTGCTGGTCGCGACCCACTCGCGCTACGTCGTCGACCTGAACCGGCCGCCCGACGACGCGAACCTCTACCCCGGCCAGGACACCACGGGCCTGGTGCCCCTGGACACGTTCCATCGCGAGCCGATCTACGCGCCGGGCGAAGCGCCGGCCGAGGCGGAGATCGCCGAGCGCGTCGCGCGGTACTGGCAGCCCTATCACGCGAAGCTCGCCGAAGAGCTCGACCGCCTGCGGGCGCAGCACGGCCGCGCGCTCCTGTGGGACGCGCACTCGATTCTCTCGGTGGTGCCGCGCTTCTTCGAGGGTACGCTGCCCGACTTCAACCTCGGCACGGCGGACGGCCGCTCGTGCGCGCGCGGGGTGGGAGAGGCGCTGCTCGTCGTCGCCGAGCGGCCGGCGACCTACCGTGCGGTGCTGAACGGGCGCTTCAAGGGCGGCTACATCACGCGCCGCTACGGGCGCCCGGACGAGCGCGTGCACGCCGTCCAGCTCGAGCTCTCCGAGGCGACGTACATGGAGGAGCGGCCGCCCTACCGCTTCCGCGACGATCTCGCCGCCGGCGTGCGCCCGTACCTGCGCGCGATGCTCGAGCGCTTCGTGGAGATCGCGTGAAAGTCTGGTACGCCGACGACGCGTTGCTCCCGGAGGGCTGGGCGCGCCGCGTCGCGATCTCGATCGACGACCACGGCGACATCGCCGAGGTGCGCGCGGGCGCCGATCCGGAAGGGGCCGAGCGGCTCGCGGGGCCGGTGCTGCCCGGCATGGCCAACCTGCACTCGCACGCCTTCCAGCGCGCGATGGCCGGCCTGACCGAGATGCGCGGCGCGCCGGACGACGACTTCTGGACGTGGCGCGAGCTGATGTACCGGTTCGTCGCGCGCATCACGCCCGAGCAGGCGCAGGCGATCGCGCGCCACCTCTACGTCGAGATGCTGCGCGAGGGCTACACGGCGGTCGCCGAGTTCCATTACGTCCACAACGATGCGGACGGCGCGCCGTACGCCGACCGCGCGGAGCTCCTGCTGCGGCATCTCGCCGCCGCGCGCGAGGCGGGCATCGGCGTGACGCTGCTCCCCTCGCTCTACCGCTGGTCGAACTTCGGCGAGAAGCCGCTCGCGCCGCGCCAGCGGCGGTTCGCCACCGACGCCGCCGCGATCCTCTCGATGGTCGAGCGCGCGCACGCAGCCGCCGGCGACGATCCGGACGTGCACGTCGGCGTGGCGCCGCACTCGCTGCGGGCGGCGGATCCGGCATCGCTCGCCGAGCTCGTCGCCGGCCTCGAGACGATCGATCCGGACGCGCCGGTCCACATCCACGTCGCGGAGCAGACCAAGGAGGTCGACGACTGCCTCGCGTGGAGCGGCATGCGGCCGGTCGAGTGGCTGCTCGCGAACTGCGGCGTCGACGCGCGCTGGTGCGTCGTGCACGCCACGCACGTCGTCGCCGACGAGATCGCGACGCTTGCGCGGAGCGGCGCCGTGGTCGGGCTGTGTCCGACCACCGAGGGCAATCTCGGCGACGGCATCTTTCCGCTCGTCGACTACCGCGCGGGCGGAGGCCGCTACGGCGTCGGCGGCGACAGCCACGTCTCGCGCAGCCCGGCCGAGGAGCTGCGCATGCTCGAGTACGTGCAGCGCCTCGCGCGGCGCCGGCGCAATCTCATCGCGGACGAGGCTTCGCCGGCCGTCGGCACGACGCTCTGGCGGGAGGCGGCCGCCGGCGGCGCGCTGGCGCTCGCGCGCCCGATGGGCGCCATCGCCGCCGGCCTGCGCGCCGATCTCGTCGTGCTCGACGCCGGGCACCCCGATCTCGCGGCGCGCGGCGGCGACGCGATCGCGAACGCGCTCGTCTTCTCGGGGGCGGGCGGCCTGGTCCGCGACGTGATGGTGGGCGGGCGCTGGGCGGTGCGCGAAGGGCGCCACCCGCTCGCCGAGCGCGCCGCGCGCGATTACGCCCGGGCGGTCGCCGCGCTGCTCGAATGACCGCGCGCGCCGCGGCGCCTCAGCTGTCGCCGCCCGCCGCCTGCAACAGCCGCTCGAGCGCGGCCGCGGAATCGGCGACGCCGGCGACGTAGCGGTCGGGCCGCAGCAGCACGAGCCGCTCGGTCGCGAAGTCCACCAGGGCCACCGCGTTCGCCGCGCACAGCGGCGCGAGCTCAGCGTGCCGCGCGCGCGGCGCCAGCACGGCGAAGCGATAGCCGCCGATCGCGGCATCGAGGCGCCTGCCGTCCGCCAGAAGGGGCTGCGGGAAGATCTCGCCGGCCGGCGGCGGGCCCGCGTGCGCGCCGGAGCCGAGGCGCGGCGAGAGGTTCACCATCTCCTCCCGGCCGGTCTCGCGAAAGCGCCGGTCGCGCGCGGCCGCGACGGCGGGGTCGGTCGTCTGCAGGATGCCGCCGAGGCGCACTGCCTCGGCGATGAACGCGCGCGCGTGCGGCTCGCGCTCGGACTGGTACGTGTCGAGCAGCGCCTCGCCCGAGCGCCCGGCGGCGACCCGCGCAAGCTTCCAGGCGAGGTTCGCCGCGTCGCGGATCCCCGCGCACATGCCCTGCCCGAGGAACGGCGGCGTCTGGTGCGCGGCGTCGCCGCCGATCAGCAGGCGCCGGTCGCGCCAGCGCGTGGCGAGGAGCGAGTGGAACGTATAGACCGCGCCGCGCTCGAGCGTGGCGTCGTCGGGTCCGAGCCACGGCGCCAGCAGGCGCCACACGGCCTCGGGTCGCGTCATCTCCTCGGCGACGTCGCCCGGCATCAGCATGATCTCCCAGCGGCGCCGCGCGCCGGTGACGTTCACGTAGGTGACGGGGCGGCCCGGATGGCAGTACTGCACCGTCGGGTGCGGGAGCTCGACCGGCCGCTTCAGGACGACGTCGACGACGAGCCAGGGCTGGTGCAGGCCGAGATCGTGATGGTCGGCACCGATCGCCTGCCGCACGAGCGAGCGGGCGCCGTCGCAGCCCACCGCCCATCGCGCCGTGACCGGGCCCGCGTCGGTCGCGAGCACGACGCCCTGCGCGTCCTGCGAGACGGCGGTCACCTCGCGCTGCGTGAAGACCTGCACGCGCGGATGCTGCGCGACCGCATCGCGCAGGGTGAGCTCGAGATCTGGCTGATGGAAGAGGTAGTTGTTCACCCAGCCGTGCGGACCCGGCTCGCCGGCGGGCTTGCGCTCGATCATGACCTCGCCCGCGGCGTTCACGTAGCGCATGCCGCCCGAGGGGCGGACGCGCGGCGCGAGCGCACCGGCGATCCCGGCGGTCTCGAAGATCCGCATCACCTCGCCGTCGAAGTGCACGGCGCGCGGCAGCCGAAGCAGGCCCGGCTCCCGCTCCAGGACGGCGACCGCCAGCCCCTGCATGCCGAGGAGCTTCGCGAGCGTGGCCCCGGTCGGGCCGTAGCCGACGATCGCCACGTCGAAGATGCCGTCAGGCGTGCGGACCACCCGTACCCTCCTGGGCGCGATCTGGTACGAATCTCGTATTTTGATATTTTTTGCATTCTAATCGGGATCGGAGCAGGTTCGCAACCTTCGAATCTCGAAATCTGACATTCGATCCTGGCGAGCGATCCCCGGTGCCCGTCGGCGGCAGTCTTTGACGGCGCGACGTCGGCCCCCCGTCAGCCGGACCCGCCGGCTTCCCTCCCCGAGCGTGATGCATTGCCTGCGGAACTCGGCGCCTCGGCCAAGGCTGCACTAAACGCTGCGAAGTAACTGCTCACCAGCGTTGCCGGGAGATGCAGCGCTGTGCGCTATTGCCATTCGGCGCGTCGATTGCCGAATCGAAAGAGCGGGTTAATGCGTTCTCCTGACCCCATCGGCGCATATCTTGCTTTTTGCCTGCACGCACAGGCGGAGGACCGCAGCCGGAGCGGCCTAAAGGGCAATGAAGTCAGGCGCCTACAAGACTAAGCGGGGTGGGAGCGGGAAGGCGGCGGCCGCGCGCAAGCGGATCGCCGCCGCGCCGTCGCGCCCGCGCGCCCGCGACTCGTCCCGGGCGCTGGCGCCGTTCCGGCTGAAGCCGGTGCTCGAGACGCTCGAGCCGCGGCTGCTGCTTTCCGCCGACGCGTTCCCGGTCGCACCCGACCTCGCCTTCGCCTCCGACCCCGCCAGCACCGGCGCGATCGTCGCGCCGGCCGAGACCGGCGAGGCCACCCGCGCCGCGCTCGCCTCGGGAAGGGAACTGGTCTTCGTCGATCCGCGCGTCCCCGACAGCCAGGCGCTGCTCGCCGCGCTGCTCGGCGAGGCCGCCGAGGGCCGCAAGTTCGAGATCATCACCCTCGACGCGAAGCGCGACGGCATCGTCCAGGTGACCGCGGCCCTGAAGAGCCGCATGCAGATCGACGCGGTGCACTTCATTACCCACGGCTCCGACAGCGCGATCCAGCTCGGCGGGACGCTGCTCGACGCAAAGGCGCTCGCCGCCAACCTCGACATGGTCGGCAGCTGGGGCAACGCCCTGAAGGAGGACGCCGACCTCCTCTTCTACGGCTGCGACCTCGCCGCGAGCGCGCGCGGCCGCGCGCTCGTCGACTGGCTGGCCGAGGTCACCGGAGCCGACGTCGCGGCGAGCACCGACCCGACCGGTCACGCTTCGAAGGGCGGCGACTGGGAGCTCGAGTACCAGGTGGGAACGCTCGGTACTGCCGTACTCACCACCCTCCCGGCAATGGGCGAGTGGGATCACCTGCTCAACACGTACGTGGTCAGCACCACGAGCGACTCGGGCGCCGGCTCGTTCCGGCAGGCGATCCTGAATGCGAACGCGAACGCCGGCGCCGACACGATCCAGTTCAACCTGCTCGCGAGCGATCCGAATTACAACATCGGCACAGGCGTGTGGACGATCGACATCGCCAGCGAACTCCCCGAGATCGACGACGCGGTGCTCATCGACGGGTGGAGCCAGGCCGGGTGGACCGACCGGCCGCTCGTCGAGCTGAACGGGCAAGCGACCGGGCCGAACGACGACGGGCTCGTGTTCACGGCCGGCGCGAGCAAGGTGCGCGGCCTCATCATCAATCGGTTCGGCCTCGGCGGGGGCGCTTTGAATGGCGGCACCGGAATCGTCGCGGACGGCAGCGCCGAACTCACTATTCGCGGCAACTATATCGGCACCGATGCGACCGGCAACCTGGTCGCCCGCAACGGCGACTTCGGCATCAGGCTCATCTCCGACAACAACGTCGTGGGCGGGACGACGGCCGCCGACCGCAACGTGGTCTCCGGAAACGATCAGGACGGGATCTTCATCGACGGATCGTCCGGCAACGTGATCCGCGGCAACTACATCGGCACGAACAAGGACGGCACGGCCGCCATCGGCAACCGGGCGACCGGCGTGTGGCTCCGCAACGCTTCGGGCAACACGATCGGCGGCGCGAACCCCGACGAGCGCAACGTCATCTCGGGCAACGGATTCTCCGGCCCCTGGGAAGGCGTACTGCTCCAGAACTCGGACAATAACTTCGTCCTGGGCAACTACATCGGCACGGATGCTCTCGGCGCGGCCGCACTCCCGAACGCGGCCTCCGGGATCCGGATCTACGGCGGCTCGGACGGCAACACCGTGAGCGGCAACGTCATCTCCGGAAACGCGTACGACGGGGTGGTCATCAATCAGTCCACCGCCAACGCGATCCGGAACAACATCATCGGCGCCGATGCTGCGGGCACCGGACCCCTCGGCAACGGCGACAACGGCATCTGGATCACGGACGCAGCCGGCAACACGATCGGCGGGCCGAATCCGGGTGACGGCAACTTGATCACCGCAAACGGGTACAGGCTCTCCGGATCCGGATACAACCTCGCCGGCGTCGAAGTGGACGGCAACGGTTCGACGAGCAACGCGATCCTCGGCAACCGGATTTATGCGAACGCCGGGCTCGGCATCGACCTCAACGTCGGGTCGGCCGGCCTGGGCGACGGGGTGACGGCAAACGGCCCCGATCCGGGCACGGGGCCGAACCGGCTGCAGAACTACCCGGTGCTCGCAATAGCCGAGACGAACGGCACGCTCGTGCACATCGTCGGCACGCTCAGCAGCGCCGCCAACACGACGTTCCGGATCGAGTTCTTCGCCGCCGCCGGCGCCGATCCGAGCGGATACGGCGAGGGCGAGCGGTATCTGGACTACACGACCGTCACCACGGATGCGTCCGGAAACGCCACCTTCGATGTCATCTTCCCGAAGCCGGTGGTGCTCGGCGAAGTGGTGACCGCGACGGCGACCAACACGGCGACGAACGACACGTCGGAGTTCGCGCAGAGCGTCGGCGTGACACCGCTCAACAGCCCGCCGGTCGCGAACGACGTGGCGGCGAACGGGGGCGAGGACGCTGTGTCGATCCCGATCGTGCTGACGGGCGCCGACCCCGAAGGACCGATCGCGAGCTTCCGCCTGCTCTCGCTGCCCGCGAATGGGACGCTCTACGAGGACGCCGGGCTCACGACGCTGGCGATCGAGGACACCAAGGACTATACCGCGACCGGGGATGCGCTCACGCTTTACTTCGTGCCGGCCGCCAACTGGAGCGGCACGACCGGTTTCCAGTTCACCGCCGTCGACGGCGACGGCGCCGACGACGCCACGCCGGCCACCGCCACGATCAACGTCGCTGCCGTCAACGACGCGCCCACCGTCAGCACGATCGCGGACCAGACGATCAGCCAGGACGGCACGCTTGCTCCGGTGCCGTTCACGGTCGGCGACGTGGAGACCGCGGCGGGCTCGCTCGTCGTCACCGCGACCTCGAGCAACGCGGCGCTGGTGCCCGACGGCAACATCGTCCTCGGCGGCACCGACACCAACCGCACCATCGGCCTCACCCCGGCCGCCGGCCAGTACGGCTCAGCCACGATCACTTTGACCGTGTCGGACGGCACGGACACGACGGTGACGACCTTCGTGCTCACCGTGAACCCGGCGAACGCACTTCCCGTCGTCGCGAACGCGACGTTCTCGATCGCCGAGAACTCGGCGAACGGGACCTCGGTCGGCGGGGTGTCGGCCGTCGATCCCGATCCGGAGACGAGCTTCTCCAAGATCTACTGGACCGACTACTTCGACAACCACATCGTCCGTGCCAACCTCGATGGGTCGGGCTGGGAGGCGCTGGTGACCGGGCTGAGCGGCGATCCGGTCGCGATCACGGTCGACCATCGCGGGGGCAAACTCTACTGGGCCAATCCCGCCACGGATCAGATCTGGCGGTCGAATCTGGACGGGAGCAGCGCGCAGGTCTTAATCAACACGGGGCTCGTGTCGCCGACCGCGCTCGAAGTCGACGCGGTCAACGGCATGCTCTACTGGACCGACGCCGGCAACAGCACGATCCAGCGGGTGAACCTCGACGGCACGGGGCGAGTGACGTTGCTTGGCGCGTCGGACGGTCTTTCCGTGCCCACCGGCATCGACCTCGATATCGCCGGCGGCAAGATGTACTGGGTCGACGACGGCACGAACCAGGTGCAGCGCGCCAACCTCGACGGGTCGAGCGTCGAGACGCTCGTCAGCGGGTTGAGCCAGCCGGGCAGCATCGCGCTGGATGTGGCAGGCAACAAGCTCTATTGGGCCGACCCGGGCACCGGCCGGATCGGACGGGCGAACCTGGACGGGACAAGCGCGCAGCCGAGCTTCATCTCGGTGAGCGGCGGGATCAACGAGATCGCCATCGACACGGCACGCGGCAAGATCTACTGGACCGAGGACGATAACGACCGCATTCGCCGGGCGAACCTGGACGGCACCGGGACGACGACCGTGGTCAACACGGGCCTGCTCTCGGATCCGTCGGGCATCGCGCTCGGCCCCGCAGTGCCCGGGCTCGCGTTCTCGATCATCGGCGGAAACACGGGCGGCGCGTTCGCGATCGACCCGCTCACCGGGGCGATCACGGTCGCAAACGCGTCCGCGCTCGACTTCGAGGCGACGCCGACCTTCATCCTGACCGTGCAGGCCCAGGATGCCGGAGGCATGGTCGGCACGGGCACGATCACCGTCAACCTCGCCAACGTCAACGAGGCGCCCACGGGCGCCGTCACCATCAGCGGCCTCGTCCAGGAGGACGAGACGCTCGTCGCAGACACGAGCGGGATCGCCGATCCGGACGGGCTCGGCGGGTTCGCGTACCAGTGGGAACGCTCGACCGACGGCGGCCTGAGCTGGAGCGCGCTCCCCGGGGCCACCACCACCGCCTACCTGCTCGGCGACGCCGACGTCGGCACGCACCTGCGGGTGATGGCTTCGTACGTCGACGGCGGCGGAACCCTCGAGAGCCTCGCGAGCGCGGCCGTCGGCCCAGTGGCGAACGTCAACGACCCGGGCAGCATCGTCGTTTCCGGGACGCCGACCGAAGACCAAACGCTGACCGCCGCGGTCACCGACATCGACGGCGCGAGCGGCCCGATCACCTACCAATGGGAGCGCTTCGACGGCGCGAGCTGGAACCCGATCGCCGGCGCGACCGCGAGCGCCTACACGCTCGGGGACGCGGATGTGGGCCGCGACGTGCGCGTGACCGCGGGCTACACCGACGACCGGGGAACGTCCGAACTGCTCGTGAGCGCTACGGTCGGGCCGATCGCCAACGTGGGCGACCCCGGCAGCGTCTCGATCTCGGGCGCGCCGACCGAGGACCAAACGCTCACCGCGACCGTGAGCGACCCCGACGGCGCGAGCGGCCCGATCGCCTACCAGTGGGAGCGCTTCGACGGCTCGAGCTGGAACCCCATTGCCGGCGCCACCGCCAGCACCTACACGCTGGGCGACGCCGACGTTGGTTGGAACGTCCGCGTGACCGCAGCCTACACCGACGACCAGGGCTCGCCGGAGAACGTCACGAGCGCCGCGGTCGGGCCGGTGGCGAACGTGAACGACGCGCCGGTGATCACCAGCGACGGCGGCGGCGCGACCGCGAGCGTGAGCGTCGCCGAGAACGCGACCGCAGTGACCACGGTGACGGCCACCGACGTCGATGGGCCGTCGCTAATCTACTCGATCTCAGGCGGCGCGGACGCGGCGCGCTTCGCCATCGATCCGGGCACCGGCGTTCTGACCTTCGCCGCCGCGCCGGACTTCGAGAATCCGGCCGACGCCGATGCGAACAACGTCTACGAGGTGACCGTGCAAGCCGCCGACGGCGCCGGCGGGCTCGCCACCCAGGCTATCAGCGTCAGCGTGGTCGACAGCGGCATGGTGCTCGACCTCTTCGGCACCGCCGCGTTCAGCAACAACGACGGCACGCAGAACTGGAAGACCGACTGGCAGGAGCTCGGCGAGTCGAACGGCCCGGCCTCTGGCAACGTGCGCGTGACCGGCGGCGCGTTCCGGCTCGGCGGCGACGAGGTGACGATCACCGGCGACGGCGCGCAGCGCTCGGCGGACCTCTCGGGCGCGACCACGGCGACCCTGAGCTTCGCCTACCGGCGCACCCTGCTCGACGACTCCGGCGGCAGCGTGTCGGTGCAGATCTCGCCCGACGGCACGAGCTGGACCACGCTCGCGACCTACAACCTGAACGGCTCCGACGCGAGCTTCCTCCCGCAGCGATTCGACATCAGCGCGTTCGCGAGCGCCGACACCGCGGTCCGCTTCGTCGGCTCGGGCAGCGTCGAGTCCTATTTCTACGTGGACTACGTCGAGATCGAGCATGACGGTGCTGTCGCCTCGAACACGGCGCCTGTGCTCGACGCCGGCATGAGCCCCGCGCTCGCGCCGGTGGCCGAGGACGCCGGCGCCCCGGTCGGCGCGGTCGGAACGCTGGTTTCGCAGCTCGTAGACTTCGCAGTGCCGGCCGGACAGGTCGACAACGTGACCGACCCGGACGCGGGCGCGCTGCTCGGCATCGCCGTGGTCGGCGCCGACACCGCAAATGGCGCCTGGTGGTACTCGCTCGACGACGGCGCAAGCTGGAGCGTCCTTGGCGCGGTGAGCGATGCGTCGGCCCGCCTGCTCGCGGCCGACGGCACCACCCGCCTGTATTTCGAGCCGAACGCCGATTACGAAGGCACGCTCTCGAGCGCACTTACCTTCCGCGCATGGGACCGCTCGGCAGGCGCGAACGGCGCGCTGGCCGACACCTCGGTGAACGGTGGGGCGACGTCGTTCTCCGTCGACACCGACACCGCGAGCCTGGTCGTCACCGCGGTGAACGACGTGCCGGTCATCACAACCTCGGGTGGCGCGCTCGCCTATACGGAGAACGACCCGGCAACCCCGATCGATCCGGCGGTCATCGTGGACGACGTGGACAACACGACGCTCGCCAGCGCCACCGTGCGGATCACCGCGGGTTACGCGCCGGGCGAGGACGTGCTGAGCTTCACGCCGGCCGGCGGCGTCAGCGGCGCGTGGGACGCGCCGAGCGGCACGCTCACGCTCGTCGGTCCGGCGACGCTCGCCGACTGGCAGGCGGCGCTGCAGTCGGTGACCTACGAGAACACGAGCGAGGACCCGACGGCCGGGCCGCGGACGATCGAGCTCGTGGTGAACGACGGCGCGGCGGACTCCGCGGTCGCCACGCGCACGGTCGACGTCGCGGCCGTGAACGACGCGCCGATCGCAAACGACGTGAACGCGCTTGGCAACGAGGACGATGCGTCGATCGCGCTCACGCTGACCGGCAGCGACGTCGACGATCCGATCGCGAGCTTCCGGCTCGCATCGCTGCCGGCGAACGGCGTGCTCTACGAGGACGCCGGGCTCACGACGCTCGCAATTGCCGGCAACGACTATCCGGCCCTCGGCAATGCGCGGACGCTGTATCTTGTGCCCGAACCGGAGTGGAACGGCACGACCGGCTTTCAGTTTGTCGCCACCGACAGCAACGGTCTCGTCAGCGCCGCGCCGGCTACCGCGACGATCGTCGTCGACCCGGTGAACGACGCGCCGCTGGCGGCCGACGACACGTACGCCGCCACGGAGGACACCGTCCTGAACGTCCCGGTGCCCGTCGGGGTGCTGGCCAACGACACCGGGCTGGGAGACGGCGGCCTCATCCTGAGCGTCGTCGGCCCGGTCACCGGTGGCGCAGTGGCGCTGAACAACGACGGCAGCTTCACCTTCACCCCCGCTGCCGACTTCAATGGCGCGGCCTCTTTCACCTACCAGGTCGAGGACGCCGACGGCGACACCGCGACCGCCACCGTCACCATCGACGTCGCGCCGGGCGACGACCTGCCGGCGCCCGCCGACGACGGTTACGCCGCAACGGAGGATACGCCGCTCGTCGTGCCTGCCGGGACGGGCGTCCTGGCGAACGACGCCGGCCTCGGTGACGGCCCGCTCACGCTCTCGGTCGTCGGTCCGGTGACCGGCGGCGCCGTCGCTCTCAACAACGACGGCAGCTTCGTGTTCACGCCCGCCGCCGACTTCAACGGCGCGGCCTCTTTCACCTACCAGGTGGAGGACGCCGACGGCGACACCGCAACCGCCACCGTCATTATCAACGTCGCGCCGACCGATGACCTGCCGGTGGCCAATGACGACGGTTACGTCGCCACTGAAGATACGGTCCTGAACGTCCCGGCGTCGACCGGCGTCCTCGCGAACGACGCGGCGCTGGGCGACGGCCCGCTCACCCTGGGTGTCGTCGGCCCGGTCACCGGCGGCGCCGTCGTCCTGAACAACGACGGCAGCTTTACCTTCACGCCGACCACCGACTTCAACGGCGCGGCCTCCTTCACCTACCGGGTCGAGGACGCCGACGGAGACGTCTCCACGGCGTCGGTGACGATCAACGTCGCCCCGACCGATGACGCCCCGCTCGGGTCCGACAACACACTCGTGGTGAACGAGGATTCGATCCACGCCTTCACGGCAGCCGAGTTCGGCTACTCCGATGTCGATGGCGACACGCTGGCGGCGGTGCGGATCGACTCGCTCTCGCTTCCGCCCGGCGCCCTGCTGCAACTTGCCGGCATCGACGTCTTCCCCGGCCAGATCATCGCCGTCGCCCAGCTCCCGACCCTCGTCTTCACGCCAGCCGCCGATGCGAACGGCGCGGCCTACGCCTCGTTCACCTTCAGCGTCCAGGATTCGGCCGGCACGCTCTCCGTCACGCCGAACGTGATGACGATCGACGTCGCGCCGGTGAACGACACCCCGCTCGCCGCGGCCGACGCCGCCGCAACCGACCAGGACACGCCGGTCACCACCGGCGACGTGCTCGCCAACGACGTGCTCGGCGACCAGCCGACCGCGATCGTCGCCTTCGACGCGGTGAGCGCTCAGGGCGGCTCGGTCGTGCTCAACGCCGGCAATACCTTTACTTACACCCCGGCGGCGACCTTCAGCGGCACGGACACATTCACCTACACCATCGAGGACGCCGACGGCGAGACCTCGACTGCCACCGTTACCGTGATCGTTGCAAACGTGGCCAACGATGCTCCGGTGAACATCGTGCCCGGCGCGCAGATCGGCGCCGAGGACGTACCCTTCGTGTTCTCGACCGGCAACGGCAACCGGATCGCGGTCAGCGACCCCGACGCCGGCGCGAATCCGCTGGAGGTCACGCTCACCGCGACCAACGGGACGATTACCCTGGCGGGCATCACCGGCCTGACGTTCACCGTTGGAACCGGCATTGCCGAGTCCACGATGACGTTCACCGGGACGGTGGTCGACATCAACGCCGCGCTGGACGGCCTGACGTTCACGACCGCGCTCGACTTCATCGGCACGGCGAACCTCGCGATCGCGACCAACGACCTCGGCTGGAGCGGCGCCGGCGGCCCGCTGACCGACAGCGACGGGGTGGACATCGACTTCGTCGCGGTGAACGACGCGCCGACGATCGACCTCGACGCGGACGACAGCTCCGGTGCGACGGGTGCGGACTACCAGCGAACTTACACCGAGCAGGCCGGCCCGCGGTTGATCATCGACGCCGCGGACGCGGTGCTCGGCGACGTCGACAGCGCGAACCTCGCCTCGCTGACGGTCACGATCACCAATCCCGACTTCGACGGCGCGGTCGAGTTCCTGAGCGCCGACACGAGCGCGACGCCGCTCATCACCGCCACCTACAACCCGGCGACCGGCGTGCTCACGCTGAACGGCGCGGCACCGGTTGCGGACTACGAGCAGGCGCTGCGCACCGTCCGCTACGAGAACACCAGCGACGCGCCGAGCGCGAACCCGCGCGTGATCACTTTCGTCGCGAGCGACGGCGGGAGCGCCAGCAACGTCGCCACGGCGACCGTCACGATCGCCCCGGTGAACGACGCGCCGACCGCCGACATCGCCGCGGCGAGCTACGCGGCGGTCGAGAACGCCCCGGCGCTCGTCCTGCACGGGACCGGAATGTCGGTCGCCGACGTCGACGCGCTGCCGGGTTCGATCGTCGACGTCCACCTCGGCTCGATCTCCGGCCTGCTCTACGCGACCCAGGGCGACAGCGGCGTGACGGTCACCGGCGCCGGATCGCCGAACCTCACCCTCACCGGCACGATCGCGCAGATCAACGCGCTGCTCGCCGGGACGACGACCGGCACCGTGACCTACGTCGTCGGCTCCGACTCGCCCGCCCCGACCGACACGCTCTCGCTCGCGATCGACGACAACGGCGCGACCGGATCCGGCGGCGCACAGTGGGGCTGGGATTCGGTCACGGTCGATCTGACGGCGGTCAACGACGCGCCGATCATCACGATCCCCGGCGCGACGGCGACGCCGGAGGACACGCCGCTCGTGTTCAGCGCCGGCGGCCCGGATCAGATCTCGATCACCGACGTAGATGCGGCCGGCGCGCCGGTGGAGGTGAGCCTCAACGTGACGAACGGGCGCATCACGCTCGCCACGACGGCCAATCTCACATTCAGCGTCGGCACCGGCACCGACGAGACGGCGATGACCTTCACGGGCACCGTCGCCGACATCAACGCCGCGCTCGACGGGCTCGTCTTCACGCCCGCGTCGGAGTTCAACGGCTCGGCGTTCCTCTCGGTAAGCGTGAACGATCTCGGCAACAGCGGCCTCGGCGGTCCGCTCACGGACCTCGACTTCGCGACCATCACCGTCACTGCGGTCAACGACGCCCCGGACGGCGCCGACGCCACGGTCACGACCCCGCAGGACACGCCCTACGTCTTCGCCGCCGCGAGCTTCGGCTTCACCGACGGCGACGCGGGCGACGCGCTCGCCGCCGTGCGGATCGACGCGCTGCCCGCCGCCGGCACGCTGACGCTGTCCGGCGTCGCCGTCACCGCCGGACAGGTGGTCGACGTGGCCGACATCGGCGCCGGCAACCTCGTGTTCACGCCCGACCTCGGCGCGAGCGGCGTGCCGTACGCGAGCTTCGATTTCAGCGTGCAGGACTCGGGCGGCGCCTTCGACGCGAGCCCGAACACGCTGACGGTGAACGTCGCGACCCCGGTCAACAACGCGCCCGACGGGACCGACGGAACCGTCACCACGGCCGAGAGCACCGACTACGTCCTCGGCGTCGCCGACTTCGGATTCGTCGATCCGGACATCGGCGACGCGCTGAGCGCCGTGCGGATCGAGACTCTGCCGGCGCAAGGCACGCTCTTCCTGTCGGCCGCCGCAGTGACCGCCGGACAGACGATCGCCGCGGCCGACATCGCGGCCGGCAACCTCGTGTTCACCCCCGACCCGGCCACGACCGGCAGCCCCTACGCGAGCCTCACCTTCACCGTGTTCGACACCCACGGGCCGGACTTCGACCCGACGCCGAACACGCTCACGATCAACGTGACCGCGGCGACCAACGACCCGGCCAACACCGTGCCGGGCGCGCAGGTCGTGAGCGAGGACACGGCGCTCGCGATCGCGGGGATCTCGGTGAGCGATCCGAACGGCGACCTCGCCAGCGTGGAGCTTACGGTTGCCAACGGGACGCTCAACGTGACGGCTGCAGGCCTTGCGAGCGTGGTCAGCGGTGGTCCGGGCGCGATAACGATCACCGGGTCGCAGGCCGAAATCAACGCCACGCTCGCGAGCCTGGTCTACCAAGGCAACCTCCACTTCGCCGGCGCCGACGTGCTGACGATCGTGTCGACCGACGCCGGCGGCGCCACCGACACCGACACGGTCGATATCACCGTCAACCCGGTCAACGACGCGCCGACGGTCAGCATGCCGGCGGGCTACGCGGTGACCGAAGGCAGCTTCCTCGCACTCGCGGGCACCGGGCTCGCGGTGGGCGACGTCGACGCCGGCGCGGCGAACGTCAAGGTGACGCTCTCGGTCGGCGCGGGCCTGCTCCAGGCGAGCGGACCGCCGGCGGTCGCCATCTCCGGCTCGGGGACCCCGGTCGTGACGCTCGACGGCTCCGTCGCGGACATCAACGCGCTGCTCGCCGGCGGCATGCTCAACTACTTCGTGACCTCGGACGCGCCGCCCGGGACCGACACGCTGACGCTCACGATCGACGACAACGGCGCGACCGGCGCGGGCGGTCCGCGCACGGCGTCCGCCGCGGCCACGATCACCATCACCGCCGTCAACGATGCGCCGGTCAACACGCTCCCGGGCGGTGCGACGACGCTCGAGGACACGCCGCTCGTGTACGCCGGCGCCAGCCAGATCTCGGTCACCGACGTCGACGCCGGCGCCGCGCCGCTCCAGGTCACACTCAACGCGTCGAACGGCGTCGTGACACTCGCCGGCACGACCGGCCTGGCGTTCAGCTCCGGCGACGGAAGCGCGGACGCGAGCATGACCTTCACCGGTACCGTTGCCGCGATCAACGCCGCGCTCGACGGCCTCGTCTTCACGCCGGATCTCGACTACTGGGGTCTCGCGCTGATCAGCATGTCGACGAGCGACCTCGGCGCGAGCGGCGCAGGCGGCGCGCAGACCGACGTTGACATCGCGACGATCGACGTGCTGCCGGTCAACGACGCGCCGGACGGCACCGACACGACGGTGACCGCGATCGAGGACACGCCCTACACGTTCACGCTCAGCCGGTTCGGGTTCACCGACGTGGACGCCGTCGACGGCGACGCAATGACCGACGTGCGGATCGACTCGATCACCCTGCCGGCGGGCGCCACGCTGCAGCTCTCCGGCGTCGACGTCGTCGCCGGGCAGATCATCACGGTCGCCGACATCAACGCCGGCAACCTGGTCTTCACGCCGGTCGCCGACGCGAACGGGCCGAACTACGCCTCGTTCACGTTCAGCGTGCGCGACTCCGGCGTCCCGCCGGGGCCGCTGTTCGATCCGACGCCGAACACGATGACGATCGACGTCGCACCGGTGAACGATCTGCCGATCATCACCTCCGACGGCGGCGGTCCGGCCGCGGCCTTCACGATCGCCGAGAACACCACGGCCGTGACCACGGTGACCGCGACCGACATCGACGGGCAGCCGCTCACCTACTCGATCTCCGGCGGCGCGGATGCGGGCTTCTTCTCGATCGACCCGACGACGGGCGTGCTCGTCTTCTCGCCGGCACCCAACTACGAGGCATGGGCCGACTCGGGCGCCGACAACGTCTACGACGTGACGGTGCAGGTCGCCGACGGCTTCGGCGGAACCGACACCCAGGCGATCTCCGTCACCGTCACCGACGCCGACGATGCGCCGTTCGCGCTCGCCGACGGCTACGCGACGAACGAGGACACCCCGCTGACGGTCGCCCCCGCGGGCGCCCTCGCGAACGACTACGACGAGGACGGCTCGCCGATCACCGCCGCGCTGGTGTCCGGTCCGAGCTACGGCACGCTCGCGTTCAACGCCGACGGCAGCTTCGTCTACACCCCGAACGCGAACTTCTTCGGCACCGACAGCTTCGTCTACCGCGTGAGCGACGGCACGCTCGCCTCGGGCGACGCGACGGTGACGATCACGGTCGCCGGCGTGCAGGACGCGCCGACCGCCGCGGACGGCAGCGTGACGACGCTCGCCGCCACCGACTACGCGTTCACGATCGCCGACTTCAACTACAGCGACGTCGACGGCGATCCGCTCGCGCAGATCGAGATCACTGCGCTGCCGGCGAGCGGCACGCTGCTCCTGGCCGGCGTGCCGGTCACCTTGAACCAGGTGGTCCTCGCCGCCGACATCGCCGCCGGGCAGCTCACCTACTCGCCGCCCGCCGCTGCGGGCGCGACCTTCGCCGAGCAGTTCGGCTTCCGCGTGCACGACGGCACGCAGTACGAGACCGGAACGCACACCATGACGGTCGGCGTGACCGTGCTGGTCACGCCGCCGCCCCCGCCCCCGCCGCCGGTCGATCCCGGCCCGCCGCCGCCGCCGTCGGGCGACCCGAGCGGCTCGGGCGGCACGCCTGGCGACGACGGCGGCGCGTCCGGCGGTGCGGGCGACGAGGGCGCCGTGGCGGGCGGCGGCCGCGCCGGATCGGGCGGCGGCGAGAGCGCGCAAGCGCCGCAGGCCGAGGTCGCCGCGCCGGACAAGGTCGAGGCACCGGCGCAGGCAGCCGATTCGGGCGCGGGCGTGGCCGCGCCGAGCGCGGCGAGCGCGTTCACGTCGACCGGCAACGCCGCGCCCTCCGCGCCCGGCGCGCGCGAGGGCGACGCCGCGGTCGGGCGGATCGTCGAGCCGCAGGTCGAGCCGATGACGGTCGAGCAGCAGGCGATCCAGGCGCTGAGCGAGCCGGCCTTCCGCGAGGAGCTCGACAAGCTGCGCCGGCACCAGGAGGAGGAAGCCACCGTCGAGGCGCGCGTCGCCGGGTCGGTGTTCGCGGTGAGCACCAGCCTCTCGGTCGGCTACGTGATCTGGCTGCTGCGCGGCGGCGTGCTCCTGACCAGCCTGCTCTCCTCGCTGCCGGCCTGGCGGATCATCGACCCGCTGCCGGTGCTCTCGCGCATGGGCGGCGCCGACGACGACGAGGACGACGACTCGCTCGAGGAGCTCGTCGCGCGCAGGAACGACGGCCCCGACTCCGTGCCGGGCGAGGACGACGCCGCCGGCGCCGCGGACGCGCACGAGCGCGCCGCGCCGCGCTCGGCCTGACGAACAACGGCAAGACGCAGGGGATGGAGAAGGCGACATGAAGCGAATCCTGAACACCAGGACCTACCTGGCGATGGGGCTGTCGTTCCTGGTCGCGAGCATCGTGCTCGCCGCCGCGTTCTTCGGGCTGCTGCCCGACCGCGCCGGCGCGGTGCGCGAGGGGCGCGCGGCGCTCGGCGAGCTCGCGGCGGCGAACGCCACCGCGGCCGCGACGCGCGGCGAGATCGCGCAGGTGGAGGCGATGCTGAAGTTCGTCACCCAGCGCAACCCCGAGGTGCTGTCGGCGGCGGTGCGCCGCGCGAACGGCGAGGTGCTCGCGACCTTCGGCGACCACGGACCGTGGCGGCGGCTCGCGAACGACCAGTCGACCGACCAGCAGCTCCAGGTGCCGATCTTCGCCGGCCGCGAGCGCTGGGGACAGCTCGAGCTCAGGTTCGCGCCGATCGCGATGCCGTCGCTCTTCGGCCTGATGGAGATGCCTTGGCTCTATCTGCTCGGCTTCATGTTCTGCGCGTGCTTCGGATCGTTCTACTTTTACCTCGGCCGCATGCTGCGCCACCTCGACCCGTCGCAGGCCGTGCCGGCGCGGGTGCGCTCGGCGCTCGACACCCTCGCCGAGGGCCTGCTGGTGATCGACAAGAAGCAGAACGTCGTCCTCGCGAACCAGGCCTTCGCCCGGCTGCTCGGCGTCGCGCCCGAGGAGCTCGTCGGCAGCCACACCGCCGCGCTCGCCTGGATCGGCGACGACGGCGCGGCGCTCGGCGGCGACCACGACTTCCCGTGGCTCGCGGCGATGCGCACCGGCGAGGTCCAGTACGGCGACAAGCTGTACCTGCGCGACGCGTCCGGCAAGCAGCGCACTTTCAAGGCGAACAGTTCGCCGGTGATCGGCGAGAAGGGCAAGCCCGGCGGCGTGCTGATCAGCCTCGACGACGTCACCGAGCTCGAGGAGAACCAGGTCGAGCTGCAGAAGGCGAAGGAGGCCGCCGAGGCGGCGAACAAGTCGAAGAGCGAGTTCCTGGCCAACATGAGCCACGAGATCCGCACGCCGATGAACGCGATCCTCGGGTTCACCGAGGTGCTGAAGCGCGGCTACGGCAGGAACGAGACCGAGTCGCGGCGCCATCTCGAGACGATCCACTCGAGCGGCAAGCACCTGCTCGAGCTGATCAACGACATCCTCGACCTCTCCAAG
>JAHDYJ010000051.1:28835-29893 GCA_023383795.1 Burkholderiales bacterium
CCGGTGGCGGGCCCCATTCTCGAGCCCCCCCACTCGCGGGCCACCCCCCTGCCCGCGCTTAAAAACCAAACCCCCCACCCCCCCCGGGTCGCGCCCGGCCGGCTGGAGGTCGAGCGCATCGACTGCGAGCCGCACAGGATCATCCGCGAGGTGGTGAAGGTGCTCGGCGTGCGCGCGCGCGAGAAGGGCATCGGCCTCGAGTTCGTCGCCGACGGCCCGGTGCCGGCGGTGATCCAGTCCGACCCGTCGCGCCTGCGCCAGATCGTCACCAACCTGGTCGGCAACGCGATCAAGTTCACCGAGCGCGGCGCGGTGCGCATCGTCGTGCGCTCGGGCGGCGGCGCGGCGCCGAAGTACGAGATCGACGTGGTCGACAGCGGCATCGGCATCCCGCAGGACAAGGTCGAGTCGATCTTCGAGGCGTTCGTCCAGGCCGACACCTCGGTGACGCGCAAGTTCGGCGGCACCGGACTCGGGCTCGCGATCAGCCGGCGCTTCGCGCGCGCGCTCGGCGGCGACATCGTCGCCCGCAGCGAGCCGGGCGCCGGCAGCACCTTCCACGTCACCCTCGACGCGGGACCGCTCGGCGGCGTGCGCATGCTGCAGCCGGCCGAGGCGTGCAAGCTCGAGGAGGAGCTCGCCGAGGCGCAGCACGGCCACTGGCAGTTCCCGCCGGCGCGCATCCTGGTCGTGGACGACGGCGCGGAGAACCGGGAGCTCGTCGCGCTGGTGCTCGGGGAGAACGGGCTCGCGGTCGAGGAGGCCGAGAACGGCCAGGTCGCCTGCGACAAGGTCGCGCTCAACCGCTACGACGTGATCCTGATGGACATGTCGATGCCTGTGATGGACGGCTACACCGCGACGCGGACGCTGCGCGGCCGCGGGGTCAAGACGCCGATCATCGCGCTCACCGCGCACGCGATGAAGGGCTTCGAGCAGGAGATCATGGCGGCCGGATGTAGCGGCTACGTGACCAAGCCGATCGATATCGACGTGCTGCTCGGCACGCTCGCCGGGAAGCTCGGCGGCAAGCGCGTCGCCGGCCCGCGGCCGGCGCC
>JAHDYJ010000213.1 GCA_023383795.1 Burkholderiales bacterium
CACGTGGCAGTCCTCGTTGCCGTTGGTCGAGACGATCGCCGAGTGCCCGCCCTTGGTGACCGACAGGAAATGATGCGGCGACTGCGCGGCCTTGATCGCGTCGACGGCGATGCGGACGTTGCCGTCGGTGCCGTTCTTGAAGCCGACCGGGCAGGAGAGCCCCGACGCGAGCTCGCGGTGGACCTGGCTCTCGGTGGTACGGGCGCCGATCGCGCCCCAGCTGATGAGATCCGCGTAGTACTGCGGCGAGATCATGTCGAGGTATTCGGTGCCGCACGGCACGCCGAGCGCGTTCACCTCCCACAAGAGCTTGCGCGCGAGCCGCAGGCCCTTGTTGATCTGGAAGCTGCCGTCCAGGTTCGGATCGTTGATCAGCCCCTTCCAGCCCACCGTCGTGCGCGGTTTCTCGAAATACACCCGCATGACGATCGCCAGGTCCTGCTCGAGCGCGCGGCGCACCTCGAGCAGGCGCTCGGCGTACTCCATCGCCGCGCGCACGTCGTGGATCGAGCACGGCCCGACCACGACGAGCAGGCGGTCGTCCGCGCCGTGCAGGATGCGGTGGATCGCGTTGCGCGTGCCGTAGACCAGCGCCTCGGTCTCGGGCGTGGTCGGGAACTCGCGCAGCAGGTGCGCCGGCGGCGCGAGCTCCTTGATCTCGCGGATGCGGACGTCGTCGACCGGGTAGGCCGGCTGGGGATCGTCGTTCACTGCGACGGAGCGCACTTTACCGGAGTGGGGCATGGCGGCATTCGGTCTTGCATTCGAATCCTTCATTCTAGCCGAACGGCCGCGCGGAACGGACGGCGGAAGCGCGGTCGTCCCGTCAGAGCCGCTGCTCGACCCAGCCTTTCACCGAGCCGAGCGCGCCGGGCACCTTCGCCGGCTCGCTGCCGCCGGCCTGCGCCATGTCCGGGCGCCCGCCGCCCTTGCCACCGACCTGCTGCGCGACGAAGTTCACCAGCTCGCCCGCCTTGAGCCTCGCGGTGAGGTCCGGCGTGACGCCGGCGATGAGGCTGACGCGCCCGCCGTCGCTCGCCGCCAGCACGATGGCGGCGGTCTTCAGCTTGTCCTTGAGCTTGTCCATCGTCTCGCGGAGCGTCTTCGCGTCGGCGCCCTCGATCGTCGCGGCGAGCACCTTCACGCCCTTCACGTCGGCCGCCTGCGCGACGAGCTCCTCGCCCTGCGACGCGGCCATCTTCGACTTCAGCCGCGCGAGCTCCTTCTCGAGCGAGCGCACGTTGTCGAGGATCTGGTGCACCTTCTGCGCGATCTCGTCCGGCTGGGCCTTGAGCGCGGCCGCCGCCTCGGCGAGCCTCGCCTCCTGCGCCTGTACCGCCGCCAGCGCGCCGTCGGCGGTCACCGCCTCCACGCGGCGGATGCCGGCCGCCACGCCGGTCTCGGACACGATCTTGAAGAAGCCGATGTCGCCGGTGCGCCGCACGTGCGTGCCGCCGCAGAGCTCGGTGGAGAAGTCGCCCATCTGCAGCACGCGCACCTCGTCGCCGTACTTGTCGCCGAAGAAGGCGAGCGCGCCGGCGCGGATCGCGTCGTCGAACTTCATGATGCGCGAGGTGACCTCGACGTTGCGGCGGATCTCGCGGTTGACGAGCGCCTCCACCCGGCGGATCTCCTCGTCGGTCATCGGCGCGTTGTGCGTGAAGTCGAAGCGGGTCCGTTCCGGATCGACCAGCGAGCCCTTCTGCTGGACGTGCGGGCCGAGCACGGCGCGCAGCGCCGCGTGCATCAGGTGCGTGGCCGAGTGGTTCCATGCCGCGCGGTCGCGCGCGACCTGGTCGACCTGCGCCTTCACCGTGTCGCCGACGCGCAGCCTGCCCGTCGTCAAGGTGCCGTGATGGCCGTAGACCTCGGACTGGATCTTCTGCGTGTCGGACACCACGAACGTTCCGCCCGCGCCCACGAGCTCGCCGCGGTCGCCGACCTGGCCGCCCGATTCCGCGTAGAAGGGCGTGCGGTCGAGCACCACCACGGCCGGCTCGCCGGACTGCACCTCCTCGACCTGCGTGCCCTCCCTGTAGATCGCGACAACGGTGCCTTCGAGCGCGAGCGTGTCGTAGCCGTGGAACTCGGTCGGGCGGCCCTGGTACGCGACCCCGGCCGCCATGCGGAACTTCGAGGCCGCCCGCGCCTGCTCGCGCTGGCGCTCCATCGCCGCCTCGAAGCCGGCATGGTCGATCATCACGCCGCGCTCGCGCGCGATGTCGGCAGTGAGGTCGACCGGGAACCCGAACGTGTCGTAGAGCTGGAAGACCGTCTCGCCGTCGAGCATGCGGTCTTCGCGCGTGAGCGCGCCTTCGAGCACCTTCATGCCGTTCTCGAGCGTCTCGCCGAAGCGCTCCTCCTCGGCCCGCAGCACCTGCATCACGCGCTCGGCGGCCTTCGGCAGTTCGGGATACGCCGCCCCCATCACCTGCGCGAGGTCCGCCACGAGCCGGTAGAAGAACGGCTGCTTCTGGCCGAGCTTGTAGCCGTGGCGCAGCGCCCGCCGGATGATGCGCCGGAGCACGTAGCCGCGCCCTTCGTTGCCGGGGATCACCCCGTCCACGATCAGGAACGCGCAGGCGCGGATGTGGTCCGCGATCACCTTCAGCGAGTTCTCGGCGAGGTCGCGGGTCCGGGTCTCGCGCGCGGCCGCCTTGATCAGGTCGCGGAAGAGATCGATCTCGTAGTTGGAGTGCACTCCCTGCAGCACCGCGGCGATGCGCTCCAGCCCCATCCCCGTGTCCACCGAGGGCTTCGGCAGCGGATGCAGCTCGCCCGCCTCGTCGCGGTTGAACTGCATGAAGACGAGATTCCAGATCTCGATGTAGCGGTCGCCGTCGGCCTCCGCGCTGCCGGGCGGTCCGCCGGCGACCTCCGGGCCGTGGTCCCAGAAGATCTCCGAGCACGGTCCGCACGGGCCGGTGTCGCCCATCTGCCAGAAGTTGTCGCTCTGGTAGCGGCCGGCGCCCGGCTTGTCGCCGATCCGCGCAATGCGGTTGGCCGGGATCCCGACCTCCTTGGTCCACAGATCGTAGGCCTCGTCGTCGGTCTCGTACACGGTGATCCACATGCGCTCGCCCGGCAGCTTCCACTCCCGGGTGAGGAGCTCCCACGCGAAGTGGATCGCGTCGCGCTTGAAGTAGTCGCCGAAGCTGAAGTTGCCGAGCATCTCGAAGAACGTGTGGTGCCGCGCGGTGTAGCCGACGTTCTCGAGGTCGTTGTGCTTGCCGCCGGCGCGCAGGC
>JAHDYJ010000214.1 GCA_023383795.1 Burkholderiales bacterium
CGACCGCGCCGCGCTCGATACCCGCCAGCAGGCGCTCGAGCCCCGCGACGTCCATCGCGTCGTGCAGGCAGTCGGCGATCGTCTGTCCGACGAGCGGATGGTCGGGAATCTCGCGGTCGCCGACGATGTTCTCGCCGCACGCGACCTGGTCGGGGAACACGGTCGCCAGCAGGTCCTCGGCCTCCATGCGCTGGAGCTGCGGCGGCACCTTGGCGCCGCCGCGGAAGCGCGGCAGCGCGAGCGCCACCGCCGCGTTCCAGCGCCAGCGCGCGGCGAACATCGGCGCGTCGAGCAGCGCCTGCACCAGCAGCGGCCGCACGGTCCGCGCCGAAAGGTAGCGCGCCACGTCCTCCAGCGGAAAGCTGTGACTCGTCGAGAGCGACAGCACGATCGCGTCCTCGGTCGCCGCCGCCTGCAGCTCGAAGTTGAACTTGCGGCAGAAGCGCTTGCGCAGCGCGAGTCCCCAGGCGCGGTTCACCCGGCTGCCGAGCGGCGCGTGGACCACGAGCTGCATGCCGCCCGACTCGTCGAAGAAGCGCTCGAGCACGACCGTGTCGAGCGTCGGCAGCGCGCCGAGCGCCGCGCGTGCGCTCGCGTAGTACTCCGCGATCTGCTCCGCGGCGGCGCGGTCGAGGCCGACCTCGCGCTCGAGCCAGGCGACCGCCGATGCAGTGCCCTCGCTGCTGCCCGCACCCTCGCCCTCCCCCGCGAAGAGGGACGGAATGTCCAGGTGCGCCTCGATCTCCCTGCGCAGCCGCGACAGCGACTGCGAGAGCTCGTGGCTGCGCGCCGGCGCCTCGCCGAACCAGAACGGGATGCCGGGCGGCGCGCCCTTCGCGTCCTCGACCCGCACCGTGCCGCGCTCGACGCGCAGGATCCGGTACGACGCGTTGCCGAGCTGGAACACGTCGCCCGCCAGGCTCTCGACCGCGAAGTCCTCGTTCACCGACCCGATGATCTGCGCCTGCGGCTCGAGCACCACGGCGTAGTCGGCCGTGTCGGGAATCGTGCCGCCGGAGGTCACGGCGGTGAGCGCGGCGCCGCGTCGAGCGCGCAGCAACCCGCTCACGGCGTCGCGGTGCACGTGGGCGGCGCGCCGGCCGCGGCGCGTGTGGAAGCCTTCCGCGAGCATGCGCGCGACGGCGCCGAACTCCTCGCGGGCGAGGGTGCGGAACGGATACGCGCGCCGGAAGAGGGCGTAGAGCGCCTCCTCCCCCCACTCCTGGTGCGCCACCTCGGCAACGATCTGCTGCGCGAGCACGTCGAGCGGCTTGTCGGGCACCGCGACGCGGTCGAGCTCGCCGCGCCGCGCGGCGTCGAGCAGCGCCGCCGCGTCGCACAGGTCGTCGCGCGAGAGCGGGAAGAGGCGGCCTTTCGGCAGGCCGCCGACCGCATGGCCCGAGCGCCCCACCCGCTGCAGGAACGCCGCGATCGTGCGCGTCGCGCCGAGCTGGCAGACGAGGTCGACCTCGCCGATGTCGATGCCGAGCTCGAGCGAGGCGGTGGCGACGAGCACCTTGAGCTCGCCGCATTTCAGGCGCCGCTCGGCGTCCAGCCTGAGCTCGCGCGACAGGCTGCCGTGATGCGCGGCGACGCGCTCGGCGCCGATCCGCTCGGAGAGATGCCGCGCCGCGCGCTCGGCGAGGCGTCGGGTGTTGACGAACACGAGCGTCGTGCGGTGCTCGGCCGCGAGCGCGGCGAGCCGGTCGTAGACCCCGCCCCACGCCTCGCCCGACATCACCGCCTCGAGCGGCGCCTCGGGCAGCTCGAGCGCGAGGTCGCGCGCGCGCGCGTGGCCGGTGTCGACGATCGCGCAGGCGGCGTCGGCGCGGTCGCCGACCAGGAAGCGGGCGATCTCGTCGATCGGCTTCTGCGTCGCCGACAGGCCGACGCGCACGAGGCCGGGACCGGCGAGCGCCGCGAGCCGCTCGAGCGAGAGCGCGAGGTGCGCGCCGCGCTTGTTCGGCGCGAGCGCGTGGATCTCGTCCACGATCACGGTGCGCGTGGTGGCGAGCATCTTCCGCCCGGACGCGCTGGTGAGCAGGATGTAGAGCGACTCGGGCGTGGTGACGACGATGTGCGGCGCGCGCTTGCGCATCAGCGCCCGCTCGGCCTGCGGCGTGTCGCCAGTGCGCACCAGGGTGCGGATCTCGACGTCCGGCAGGCCGCGGGCCGCGAGCTCCGCGCGGATCCCGGCGAGCGGTCCCACGAGGTTGCGCTGGATGTCGTTCGACAGCGCCTTGAGCGGGGACACGTACACGACGTGCGTCTCGTCCGCGAGCCCGCGCGCGACGCCCTCGCGCACCAGCTCGTCGATCGCGGCGAGGAACGCCGCGAGCGTCTTGCCCGAGCCGGTCGGCGCCGCCACGAGGGCATGGCGGCCCGACTTGATCGCCGGCCACGCCGCGATCTGCGGCGCCGTCGGCGCGGGGAACGCGGCGCCGAACCACGCGCGGACGGCGGGATGGAAGAGCTCGAGTACGCCGGTCATCTCGGGGGGGCGCGCGCGTCTCGGTCGTCCCTGGCGGGGAACCCCGCAAGCGGGAGCGCGCGCCGCCAACTGTACCACCGCCGCACGAGATTGCCGCATGCGTCCGCCTATAATCGGGCGCATGTGCGGCAGGTACGTGCACCCGGACGACGCGGCGATCGAGCGCGAGTGGCACGTCGGGCGCGGCGACGGCAACCCGTTCGGGCGCCGCTTCAACGTCGCCCCGACCATGACGGTACCCGTGCTGCGCGCGGATCCCCGCACCGGCGGGCTCACGCTCGTCGGCGCGCGCTGGGGGCTCGTCCCGCAGTGGTGGAAGGAGGCGAGCCCGCCGAAGCTCACCATCAACGCGCGCGCCGAGGAGGCGGCCGCCAAGCCGATGTGGCGCCAGGCCTACCGCGGCGCGCGGTGCCTGGTCCCCGCCGAAGGGTGGTACGAGTGGCGTGCGATGGAGCACGTCGATCGCGCCACCGGCGAGGTGCGGCGCTTCAAGCAGCCGTTCTACATCCATCGCGCCGACGCGCGGCCGTTCTGCTTCGCCGGGCTGATGTCGGCGTGGCGCGCCCCGGGCGCGGACGAGGAGACGCTGAGCTGCGCGCTGCTGACCCGGAGCGCCGCCGGGCCGGCGGCCGAGGTGCACGATCGCATGCCGGTCGTGCTGCCCGAGGACTCGGTCGCGGCCTGGACCGACCCGCAGCTCACCGCCGCGGCGCGCGTCGCGGCG
>JAHDYJ010000052.1 GCA_023383795.1 Burkholderiales bacterium
CTCCGAGACGGCGCTCGCGCGGGCGCTGCGCGCCGGCGCGGCGCTCGCGCGCGAGCGTGTGCTCTACCTCATATGGCGCGATCCGTGGATGACCGTCGGGCCGGACACCTACGTCTCGCGCACGCTCGCCACGGTCGGCTGGGAGACGTGGCCGCGCGCCGCGGAGGCGCGCTATCCCGAGGTCGCGCTCGACACGGCGACGCTCGCCGCGGTCGACGTCGTGCTGCTCTCGACCGAGCCGTACCGCTTCCGCGCGCGCGACGTCGGCGCGCTCGCACGCCGGCCCGGGCTCGGCGGCAAGCGGATCGCGCTGATCGACGGCGCGATGACGTCGTGGTACGGCAGCCGTGCGGTTCTCGGCATGCGGTATCTGCCGCGCTTCCGGCGCGCGCTCGAGCGCGCAGGACCTGCGGCCGACGCGCCGTCCTAGACGCGTCTACCGCACCGCAACACCCCGCGCTCCCCGGCCGGATGCGGCCGATCCCGCTTTTCTTGACAGCGGTCGGACCCGGCTCCTAACATGCTTTGCGCTGCCCGGAGAACGCGGATGTGCGAAGACGTGCGCGGGCGCGTTCGGGCGGTTCTTGTCGCCCGATTGTCCAGTCGGGCTGCGGTTGCGTTGCCTCGCGATCGCGGCATCACCGAGAGGAGGATGACCATGAGCTGCACGTTCTTGCGCTCGGCGACCGCGCTTGCCGCGGGGGCCGCGCTGGCTGTATCCCTGCTTGCTCCGCAACCGGCCGCCGCCCAGCAGGTGACGCTGAAGATGCAGGCCACCTGGCCGGCCTCGCTGACGCTGTACGAGAACTTCCTGATGTGGGCCGACCGGGTGCACAAGATCTCCGGCGGCAACATCAAGATCGAGACGATGCCCGCCGGCCAGGTGGTTCCCGCGTTCGAGGTGCTGGACGCGGTGTCGAAGAAGGTGCTCGACGGCGCGCACGCCTGGGCCGGCTACTGGACCGGCAAGGACCGCACCTCGATCCTCTTCACCGGCGGCCCGGGCGGCACGTTCGGCATGGACTTCATCGACGCCATGGGCTGGTTCTACAACGGCGGCGGCCTCGCGCTCTACGAGGAGTTCTACCGCGACCAGCTCAAGCTGAACGTCGTGCCGATCCCGATCCTGCCGTCGGGCCCGCAGGCCTTCGGCTGGTTCAAGAAGCCGATCCGCAACGTCGCCGACATGAAGGGCATGAAGTGCCGGCAGACCGGCATGGCGGGCGAGGTCTGGAAGGCGATGGGCTTCACCGTGGTCAACATGCCGGGCGGCGAGATCATCCCGTCGGCGCAGCGCGGCGTGATCGACTGCGCCGAGTGGGTCGGCGGGGTCGAGGACCTGCGCCTCGGCTTCCACAACGTGTGGAAGTACCACTACTCCCCGGGCGTGCACGAGAACACGACCATCGGCGAGCTGCTGATCAACGGCGACGTCTGGAAGTCGCTGACCGACACGCAGCGCGAGCAGATCCGCTCGGCGGCGAACGAGACGTTCCTGATCTGGTGGACCAAGTGGCAGAAGCAGAACGCCGAGGCGCTGAAGGAGCTGCAGGAGAAGCACGGCGTGCAGGTCCTGCTCACCCCGCCGGACATCCTGCGCGAGTTCCTGAAGGCGTGGGACAAGATCGCAGCCGAAGAGGCGGCCAAGAATCCGTTCTTCAAGAAGGTGCACGACTCGCAGAAGGCGTACGCGGCGATCGTGGTGCCGGCGAAGCGCTTCTACTTCCCGCCCTACAACTTCATCGCCGACCAGTACTGGCCCACCGGCCGGGGCGCGGCGAAGGGCCAGAAGTAGGCTCGGCGGCATAGGGGCGGCGCAGTAAGCCGCCCCTTTTCGTTCCCGTCGATCCCATCGGCCGGCCGCGCACAGGCCGCGCGGCCGGCGCACCCGCCTCCCATAGCGCCGGAGAACCCGGATGTCAGCGCCGTCGCCGCTCCTGCTCCGGACGATCCGCATTATCGACCGCTTCACCGACTTCACCGGGACGCTGGTGGCGTGGCTGGCCGTTCCGCTCGTCGGCGCGATCGCCTACGAGGTGCTGATGCGCTACGCGTTCAACGCGCCGACCACCTGGGCGTACGACCTGACCTACATGCTGTACGGGACGCTCTTCATGCTCGGCGCGGCCTACGCGCTGCACAAGGGCGCGCACATCCGCACCGACTTCTTCTGGGAGAAGTTCTCGCCGCGCACCAAGGGCGTCATCGACACGGTCGCCTACGTCGTGTTCTTCTTCCCGGGCCTCGTCATCCTCCTCTTCATCAGCGGCGGCGAGGCGCTCTACTCCTGGCGCATCGACGAGGTGTCCGACCAGACGCCGTGGCGGCCGATCCTGTGGCCGTTCAAGGCGATGGTGCCGCTCGCGTGCCTGCTCTTGCTGATCCAGGGCGTCTCGGAGCTCCTGAAGAGCTTCTACGAGGCGCGCACCGGCATCGAGCTCGAGCACAAGGAGAAGGCCGAGGTATGAGCGGCGAAGCGGCGATCGGCCTCACCATGCTGATCGTCCTGATCGGAGCGATCTTCATCGGCGTGCCGATCTCGTTCACGCTGCTCTTTCTCGCGCTGTCGTTCGGCTATTTCGGCATGGGCCAGATCGTGTTCGATCTCGCCTACTTCCAGACCCTCGGCATGATGAAGGAGGAGCTGCTCGCCGCGGTGCCGCTCTTCGTGCTGATGGGGTTCGTCACCGAGCAGGCCGGCCTGATGGAGCGCCTGTTCGTCGCGTTCCGGCTGCTGTTCGCCCCGGTGCGCGGGGCGCTCTTCGTCGTCGTGATCCTGACCGCGGCGGTGTTCGCGATGGCGACCGGCATCGTCGGCGCCGCGGTCACCGTGCTCGGGATCATGGCCTCGCCGATCATGGTCAAGACCGGCTACGACGGCAAGCTCGCCGCCGGCGCGATCACCGCCGGCGGCACGCTCGGCATCCTGATCCCGCCGTCGGTGATGCTGATCGTGATGGGGCCGGTGCTCGGCGTGTCGGTGGCCGACCTCTACGCCGCAGCGTTCGGCCCGGGATTCATGCTCGCGGGAATCTACATCGCCTACCTCCTCGGCCGCAGCTTCTTCAACCCGCGCCTCGGACCGCCGGTGCCGAAGGAGGACCGCGCGCCGTCCGTCGTGAAGATCGTGCGGGAGGTCGTGATCGGCGTCGTCCCCCTGCTCGGACTGATCACCGCCACGCTCGGCTCGATCCTCGCCGGCCTCGCGACGCCGACCGAGGCCTCGGCGGTCGGCGCGCTCGGCGCGATCTTCCTCTCGATCGCCTATCGCCGGTTCACCTACCAGGGCTTCAAGCGGGCGATCCTCTCGACGATGGCGACCTCGAGCATGGTGCTCTTCCTCGCCGTGACGTCGAATATCTTCGGCGCGGTGTTCGCCCGCCTCGGCACCGCTAACTGGATCACCGAGTCGCTGCTCGCGCTGCAGTTCGCGCCGACGCTGATGCTGGTGATGGTCCTCGTCCTGATCTTCCTGCTCGGCTGGCCGTTCGAGTGGCCGGCGATCGTGCTGGTGTTCGTCCCGATCTTCTACCCGGTGGTGAAGGAGATGGGCATCAACCTGGTCTGGTTCGGCGCACTGGTCGCGGTGACCCTGCAGACCGCGTTCCTGTCGCCGCCGGTGGCCATGTCGGCGTACTATCTCAAGCAGGTGGTCAAGGACTGGAGCCTGCTCACGATCTACAAGGGCATGTTCGAGTTCATGATCCTGCAGGTGATCGCGATCGCCCTGCTGATCACGTTCCCCGCGATCGCGACATGGTTCCCCGAGCACCTGAACGAGCTCACGCGCCAGCAGGCGATTCCGGAAGAGCACCAGAGGATCCTCGAGCAGCAGCGCGAGCGCGGCACGACCGGCTATGGCGACAGCTACGGCAGCCGGTACGAGGACCAGGCCGAGCGCCTCGAGGACGAAGCCGAGAAGAAGTAGGGGGCGAGGACCGCATAGGGAGAGGCGCTCGCGGCCGCTGCGAGGCGGCGCGCGCGAAGCGGAAAGGGGGAGGAGGAGAAGAAGAAGAAGACCAACGGCGATGAGCCGGCTCGAGAGCCGCGCATGGCCATAGCCGCCCGCGGGCGGCGGGAGGCGGGCTCTCACTGCAACGGGCGCGAGAGCGCCCGTTTTTTTTTAGCGGGGAAAGATGACAGTCGGCAGATGGCAGTCGGCAGCGCGGCACCGAGTGCGCGCCGGCCCTGCCATCTGCCAACTGCCAGCTGCGCGCTGTCAGCTGCGCGCGGTTGCGCGCAGGCTCGCGTCTTTCCGCCGCTCGAGCCCCGGCAGGAGCTCGAGCCCGAGGCCGGGCGCCCCGGAGACCGAGATCATCCCGCTCTCGATCTGGGGCAGCTCGGTCACGAGCTCCCGGTACCAGCCGGTGTAGAACGCGCGCACCGTCTCCTGCACGATCGCGTTCGGCGCGTGCAGCGAGAGATGCGTCGAGGCGGCGAGCACGACCGGGCCCACACAGTCGTGCGGCGCCACCGGCAGGTGCCAGGCGTCGGCCATCGCGGCGATCTTGCGCGCCTCGGTGAGCCCGCCGCACCAGCAGACGTCGAGCATCACGTAGCCGACCGCGCCGGTCTCGAGAAGATCGCGGAAGGCGAAGCGCGTCGCGAGCATCTCGGACGCACACACCGGCGCGGGGCTCATGCGCGCGTACTCCTTCAGGCTCGCCAGCGCGTCCATGCGGATCGGATCCTCGTGCCAGAAGGTGCCGAACTCGGCGAGCGCGCGCGCGATCCGCTGCGCCGCCGGCAGCGACCACAGCGAGTGGAACTCCACCATGATGTCCATGCGGTCGCCGGCCGCGCGCCGGATCTTCCGGAACGGCTCGAGCGCACGGTCGAGGTCCGGCCCGGAGATGTAGAGCCCGTTCGATGCCTCGGCGGCGTAGTCGAACGGCCAGATCTTCATGCCGGTGATGCCCTGCTCGAGAAGCGACAGGGCGAGCTCGTCGGCCCGGTGCAGGAAGGCGTCGAGATCCTCGTACGGCCCTGCGGACCCGCCCAGGCCGAAGTTGTCGGTGCGCTGCTGCGCGGCGTCGCGGATGTAGCGGTACCCCGCGCAGGTGTTGTAGATCCGGATCGCGTCGCGCGAGGCGCCGCCGAGCACCTGCACGAGCGGCTGGCCGACGTGCTTGCCGAAGAGGTCCCACAGCGCGATGTCGATCGCCGAGTTGCCGCGCATCTCGGCACCGGTGCCGCTGCGCCCCACGTATCCGACGAGCGCGCGGTGCAAGCGCTCGATCGCGAGCGGGTTCTCGCCGAGCAGGCGCGGCGCGGCGAACTCGTGGATGTGCGCCTCGGCCGCGGCGGCGCCCATGCAGGTCTCGCCGAGGCCGACGAGGCCGGCGTCGGTGTGCAGGCGGACCCACAGCAGGTTCGGGAACTCCCCGAGCCGGAGCGTCTCGACTTTCGTGATGCGCACGGGCCCCTCCGTGGACCGGGCGCGGCCGCGCCCTACTCGGCCTTCCTGCGCTTCTTCCTCGCCTCGAGGCGCACCGCGACGTACGACCCGGGCGCATCCTCGATCGCCGGCAGGCCGCCCTCGCCCGGCACGCGCGCCGGCACGGTCTCGGGGTCGTTCCGCTCGCTGATCCACGCCTGCCAGTCGTTCCACCACGAGCCCTCGTGGCGCTCGGCGGCCGCCTGCCAGGCCTCGGGCGAATCGACCAGCTCCGGGTTCGTCCAGTAGCAGTACTTGTTCGCCGCCGGCGGGTTCACGATCCCGGCGATGTGGCCCGAGCCGCCGAGCACGAAGCGCACGGGCCCGCCGAGCGCGGTCGCGCCCTTGTAGGTCGATTTCCACGGCGCGATGTGGTCCTCGACGGTCGAGATGAAGTAGGCCGGCGCCTTGACCTGCGTGAGATCGATCGGCACCCCGCCGAGCTCGATGCCGCCCGGCACGCGCAGCAGGTTCTTCATGTACATGTTGCGCAGGTAGAAGCTGTGCATCTTCGCCGGCATGCGGGTGGAGTCGGAGTTCCAGTACAGGAGGTCGAACGGGAACGGCTCCTTGCCCATCAGGTAGTTGTTGACCACGAACGACCAGATCAGGTCGTTCGCGCGCAGCATGTTGAACGTGCCGGCCATCTCGGAGCCCTCGAGGTAGCCGCGCTCGTTCATCTTGCGCTCGAGGTTCGCCACCTGGTCCTCGTCGATGAAGACGCCGAGCTCGCCCGGGATCGAGAAGTCGAGCAGCGCCACGAAGAAGGTCGCCGAGGCGATGCGCCGGTCGCGCTTGCCCGCCATGTAGCCGAGCGTCGCCCCGAGCAGCGTGCCGCCGAGGCAGTAGCCGATGACGTTCGCCTCGCGCTCGCCGGTCGCCCGCTCGATCGCGTCCAGGGCGGCGAGCGGACCCTCGAACATGTAGTCGGCGAAGTCCTTCCTGGCGTGACGCTTGTCGGGGTTGACCCACGAGATCACGAACACCGTGTGCCCCTCGCCCACCGCCCAGCGGATGAACGAGTTCTTCTCGCGCAGGTCGAGGATGTAGAACTTGTTGATCCAGGGCGGAATGATCAGGAGCGGGCGCCTCGCGACGGTCGGCGTCGTCGGCGCGTACTGGATCAGCTGCATCAGGTCGGTCTGGAACACGACCTTGCCCGGCGTCGTGGCGACGTTCCGGCCGATCTTGAACGCCTTGGCGTCGGTCATCTTGATGCGCAGCTGCCCGTCGCCCTCCTCCACGTCCTGCAGCAGGTTGTTCAGCCCCTTCACCAGGTTGGTGCCGCCGGTCTTCCAGATCTCGCGCAGCACCTGCGGGTTGGTGAGCGCGAAGTTGGACGGCGACAGCGCGTCGATGTACTGCCGGGTGAAGAAGTCGACCTTCTTCTTGGAGACCTCCGGCAGGCCCTCGGTCCTCGACACCGTGTCGTGGATGTGCCGCGCGGCGATCAGGTACGACTGCTTGACGAAGTCGAACAGGAAGTGGTTCTCCCAGTCCTCGTCCTTGAAGCGCGCGTCGCTCTTCGCGGGCGCGGCGACCGGCTCGACCTCCTGGCCCATGAGCTTCAGCCACGACCCCTGCCACAGCCGCATGTAGTCCCAGAACATGTTCATCTGGGCCTCGGCGAGCTGATACGGGTTCGCGAGCATCTTCGACCACAGGTCCATGTAGGCCTTGGCGATGCCGAGCTCGTCGCGGAAGCCGACGCCGTTCTCCGACGGGTGGCGGCTCAGGTACTCGGAGAGCATGCCGCTCGAGCGCTGCGCCACCTCGGCGAAGATCCGGGCCATCTCCGCCGGATCCGGCGCCTGCGCGATCTCTTCAGGCTTTGCGGACAACGACGGGCTCCTTCGCGTCAGGCGCGCGCGAAGCGCATCACGCCGCCCTCGCCGGCGGTGCGCGACACGCGGCCGCGCGCCGTCAGGTGGTTGAGATGCGCGATCACCTCGCCGAGCGCGAGGAAGACCTGGTGGGTGTCGAGGCGGCGCCGGAACGTCACGGCGAGGAGCTCCGCGGCCGAGCGCGGTTCGCCGCACGCCTCCTCGATCTCCGCCAGGCGCAGCGCGTGGTGGTCCTGGAGCTGCGCGATGCGCTCCTGCGCGCCCCGGAACGGCAGGCCGTGCGACGGCAGCACCAGCGTCCCGGCCGGCAGCAGATCGGCGAACCGGGCGAGCGAGCCGAGGAAGAGCCCCACCGGGTCGTCGTCGGGCGCGACCGCGGTGACGCCGACGTGCGACGAGATGCGCGGCAGGAGCATGTCGCCCGAGACGAACACGCCGAGCGATTCGCAGTAGAGCGAGACGTGCTCCGGCGCGTGGCCGTAGCCCGTCACGACGCGCCACGCGCGGCCGCCGATCGCGAGCACCTCGCCGTCGACGATGCGCCGGTAGGTTCCGGGGAGCTCGGGCACCAGCACGCGGTAGCGGTTGCCGCGCTCGCGCAGCGCCTCGATGCGCTCGTCGTCGAGCCCGTGCAAGCGGTAGAACGCGAGCAGCGATGCGTCGGTATAGCCCGCCGCGCCGTCGCGCCAGGCGTGCGCGGTCAGGTACTCGGCCTGCGACATCAAGAGCGTCGCGCCGAACCGGCCGGCGAGCCAGCCCGCGTTGCCGGCGTGGTCCGGATGGCAGTGCGTCGCGAGGATGCGCCGCACCGGCCGCGTCCCGATCCGCCCGGCGAAGATGCGCTCCCACAGCACGCGCGTCGCGTCCATGCCGACGCCGCAGTCGACGATCACGAACCCCTCGCCGTCCTCCAGCAGCCAGAGGTTGATGTGGTCGAGCGCGAACGGCAGCGGCATGCGCAGCCAGTGCACGCCGGGCGCGACCTCGGCGAGCTCGCCCGGCGCGGGCGGCGCGGCGAACGGATAGTCGAGCACCTGCTCGGGCGTCATGTCGTTCGAGAGCGGCAACGATCGGCCGGGATTCGACGGCGTCCGCTCCCCGACTCGCCCCTGAGGCGCGATCGGGATGCGGTAGAATCCCGCAACGCACAATTCTCGCAGATTACGGCGCTCGGCGCGAGCGGCCCGCCCTGCGGGAATGGAGGAGGCACCATGGATCGCGCCGCCGCACCGTCCGCATCCGCCGTCCCGATGATCGACTTCCCGCAGCTGCGCTTCGCGCACGGCGAGGAGATCGACATGCTGCGCGCGACCGTGCGCGGCTTCGCCGAGGCCGAGATCGCGCCGCGCGCGGCCGAGACCGACCGCTCGAACCAGTTCCCGATGGACCTGTGGCGCAAGCTCGGCGAGCTCGGCCTGCTCGGCATCACCGTCGAGGAGGAATACGGCGGCACGAACATGGGCTACCTCGCGCACATCGTCGCGATGGAGGAGATCAGCCGCGCCTCGGCGTCGGTCGGCCTCTCCTACGGCGCGCACTCCAACCTGTGCGTGAACCAGATCCGCCGCAACGGCTCCGAGGCGCAGAAGAGGAAGTACCTGCCGAAGCTCGTTTCCGGCGAGCACGTCGGCGCGCTCGCGATGAGCGAGCCGGGCGCGGGGTCGGACGTCGTCGGCATGCGCCTGCGCGCCGAGCGGCAGGGCGACCGCTACGTGCTGAACGGCACCAAGATGTGGATCACGAACGGCCCGGACGCCGACACGCTGGTGGTGTACGCGAAGACCGACGCCGAGGCCGGTCCGCGCGGCATCACGGCGTTCATCATCGAGCGCGGGTTCAAGGGCTTCGCGACCGCGCAGAAGCTCGACAAGCTCGGCATGCGCGGGTCGAACACCTGCGAGCTCGTGTTCCACGACTGCGAGGTGCCCGCCGAGAACGTGCTCGGCGCCGACGGGCGCGGCGCCAACGTCCTGATGTCGGGCCTCGACTACGAGCGCGCGGTGCTCGCCGGCGGCCCGCTCGGCCTGATGGCCGCGTGTCTCGACGTCGTCATCCCGTACCTGCACGAGCGCAAGCAGTTTGGCCAGTCGATCGGCGAATTCCAGCTCATGCAGGGCAAGCTCGCCGACATGTACTCGACCTTCTCCGCCTGCCGGGCGTACGTCTACGCCGTGGGCCAGGCGCTCGACCGCGGCGAGACCACGCGCAAGGACGCCGCCGGCGCCATCCTCTACGCCTCGGAGCGCGCGACCTGGATGGCGGGCGAGGCGATCCAGTGCCTCGGCGGCAACGGCTACATCAACGAGTACGCCACCGGCCGGCTGTGGCGCGACGCCAAGCTCTACGAGATCGGCGCCGGCACCTCGGAGATCCGCCGCTGGCTGATCGGGCGCGAGCTGTTCGGCGAGACGCGCTGACCCGCCGCGCGCGCCGGCGCGCGGGCGGGGCGAGACACCGGATGAGGACGCTCCAGCACCTCTTCGACAGCAACCGCGCCTGGGCCGCGGCCATGCGCGCGCGCGACCCCCGCTTCTTCGCCAGGCTCGCGGAGCAGCAGGCGCCGCGGTACCTCTGGATCGGCTGCGCCGACAGCCGCGTGCCCGCCAACGAGATCGTCGGGCTCGCGCCTGGCGAGCTCTTCGTCCACCGCAACATCGCGAACGTCGTCGTGCACACCGATCTCAATGCGCTGTCGGTCCTGCAGTTCGCGGTTGATCTCCTCGGCGTGCGCGACGTGATCGTCTGCGGCCATTACGGCTGCAGCGGGGTGCGGAACGCGATGGAGTACCGCCGCGTCGGCCTCGCCGACAACTGGCTGCGCCACATCCAGGACGTGCACGGCGCGCACGCCGAGCGGCTCGCGCGCGTCGCCGATCCGGCCGCGCGCCTCGAGCGCATGTGCGAGCTAAACGTCGTCGAGCAGGTGCGCAATGTCTGCCGCACCTCCGTGATCGCGGACGCCTGGGAGCGCGGGCAGCGCGTCGCGGTCCACGGCTGGATCTACGGCCTCTCCGACGGTCTGCTGCGCGATCTCGACACCATGGTCCAGGGCGCCGCGGAGATCGACGAGCGCTACCAGGCGGCGATCGCCGCGGTCGAGCGGCGCGCGAGCGACTAGAATCGAGGGCTAGCCCCCGGCCCGCCGACAGAAAAGGAGCCAGACATGCTCAACGATCCGATCGTCATCGTCTCCGCCGCCCGCACTCCGATGGGTGCGTTCCAGGGCGAGCTGAAGGAGTTCGCCGCGCCCGCTCTCGGCGCTGCCGCGATCCGCGCTGCGGTCGAGCGCGCCGGCATCAAGCCCGAGCAGGTCGACGAGGTCATCATGGGCTGCGTGCTGCCGGCCGGCCAGGGCCAGGCGCCGGCGCGCCAGGCCTCGCTCGGCGCGGGGCTCCCGCTCGGCACCGGGTGCACGACCGTGAACAAGATGTGCGGCTCGGGCATGAAAGCCGCCATGTTCGCGCACGACCTGCTCGCCGCCGGCACCGGCGAGATCATCGCGGCGGGCGGCATGGAGAGCATGACGAACGCGCCGTACCTCCTGCCGAAGGCGCGCGGCGGCTACCGCATGGGGCACCAGCAGGTGCTCGACCACATGTTCTTCGACGGCCTCGAAGACGCATACGCCCGTGACGAGAAAGGTGCGGGCCGCCTGATGGGCACGTTCGCCGAGGACTGCGCTTCGCAGTATTCCTTCACCCGCGAGGCGCAGGACAAGTTCGCGATCGCCTCGCTCGAGCGCGCGCAGGCCGCGAACAAGGACGGCTCGTTCGCCTGGGAGACCACGCCGATCGCGATCAAGGCCGGCAAGAACGAGCGCTTCGTCGAGACGGACGAGCAGCCGTTCAAGGCGAACCTCGAGAAGATCCCGACGCTCAAGCCGGCCTTCCGCAAGGACGGCACGGTGACCGCCGCGAACTCGAGCTCGATCTCCGACGGCGCGGCAGCGATGATCCTGATGCGCCGCTCGACCGCCGAGCGGCTCGGCGTGAAGCCGCTCGCGGCGATCCTCGCCCACAGCACGCACGCGCAGGAGCCGGGGCTCTTCACCACCGCCCCGGTGGCCGCGATCCGCAAGGTGCTCGAGCGCACCGGCTGGAGCGCGGACCGGGTCGACCTGTACGAGATCAACGAGGCGTTCGCGGTGGTGACGATGGCCGCGATGCGGGAGCACAAGCTGCCGCACGAGAAGGTGAACGTGCACGGCGGCGCGTGCGCGCTCGGCCACCCGATCGGCGCGTCCGGCGCGCGGATCATGGTCACGCTGCTCGGGGCGCTGCGCAAGGCCGGCGCGAAGCGCGGCGTCGCGAGCCTCTGCATCGGCGGCGGCGAGGCGACCGCGGTCGCGCTCGAGCTGGTGTAGCGACGCGTGCGGGGCGCGCCGCCCCGCGACCGCCCGCGCGAAAGGAGCCGCCATGCCGGTGCAGCGCATCTCTTCGGGATCGGAGTTCGAGAAGCTCGCCGGCTTCAGCCGCGCGGTGGTGGACGACCGCTACGTCCACGTGTCCGGCACCACGGGGTTCGACTACGCCACGATGACGATCGCCGACGACGTCGTCGAGCAGGCCCACCAGGCCTTCCGCAACATCTCGCACGCGCTGTCGAAGGCCGGCTGCACGCTCGACCACGTCGTGCGCGTGCGCTGCTACCTCGTCGACCGCGCCGATTTCGAGAAGGTGGCGCCGATCATGGGCCAGTACCTCGGGCGGGCGCGGCCGGCGAACACCACGGTCGTCGCGCAGCTCGTCGACGCGCGGATGAAGATCGAGATCGAAGTCACCGCGCGCGGCGGCTTCTGAGCGGTGGCGACCGACCCCTACCGGCCGCCCGCGGCCGACGTCTCCGCCGCCGAGCGGCGCGACCGGCCCGGCTCCGCGGTCAAGGCGATCGCCCTCGGCCTCGCAGTCGACATCGCCGGCACGGTCGTCGCCGGGACGGTCATGGCGATCGGCTGGGGCATCGTGCTCGGCGCCGGCGGCGCGAGCGCCGAGGACGTCGACCGGTTCTTCCGCGAGTCGACCGCGTTCCAGTGGGCCGGCCTCGGGATCGGGCTCGCGTTCACCGGCCTGGGCGCCTACGTCGCCGCGCGCATCGCGAACCGCGCCGAGTACCGTTTCGCGCTGATGCTGGGACTCTGCTCGCTCGCGTTCGGCGAGATCGTGCTCGGCGGCATTTCGGATGCGAGCTACCCGGAATGGGTGCGCCTGGTCGGCAACGTGCTGATGCTGCCCGCCGCGTTCGTCGGCGGGCATCTGCGCGTGCTGGAGAAGGCGCGCCGGCCGGGCGGCGGCTGACGGCGTCCATCGCAAGGGAGCGATCCAAGTGCTGCTCACGAACGAGCTCGAGATGATCCGCGATGCGGTGCGCGCGTACGCGCGCGAGCGCCTGGCGCCGTTCGCGGCGCAGTGGGACGCCGATGCGACGTTCCCGCGCGAGGCGCTGACGGGGCTCGCGGGCATGGGGCTGATGGGCGTCTGCGTCCCCGAGCAATGGGACGGCGCCGGCCTCGGCTACATGGCGCTCGCGGTGGCGATGGAGGAGATCGCCGCCGGCGACGGCGGCACTTCGACCATCGTGTCGGTGAACAACCTGGTGTGCAACATCCTCGCCGGCTACGGCAGCGACGCGCAGAAGGAGCGGTTCCTGAGGCCGCTCGCCCGCGGCGCCGCGCTCGGCTGCTTCTGCCTGACCGAGCCGCACGTCGGGTCCGACGCCGCCGCGATCCGCACGAGCGCGAAGCGCGACGGCGGCGGCTGGGTGCTGGAGGGCGTGAAGCAGTTCATCACGAGCGGCCGGACCGCCCAGGTCGCGATCGTGTTCGCCGTGGCCGACAAGGCCGCGGGCAAGAAGGGCATCGCCGCGTTCGTCGTGCCGACCGACACGCCGGGCTACTCGGTCGCCCGCGTCGAGCGCAAGATGGGGCAGCACTCGTCCGACACCGCGCAGATCGTCCTCGAGGGATGTCGCGTGCCGGACGCGAACCTTCTCGGGCGCGAGGGCGAGGGGTACCGGATCGCGCTCGCGAATCTCGAGGGCGGGCGCATCGGCATCGCGGCGCAGGCGGTCGGGCTCGCGCGGGCGGCCTTCGAGGCCGCGCGCGACTACGCGCGCTCGCGCGAGACCTTCGGCCGCCCGATCATCGACCACCAGGCGGTGAACTTCCGGCTGGCGGACATGGCGACGCGGATCGAGGCCGCGCGGCAGATGGTGTGGCATGCGGCGGCGCTGCGCGACGCCGGACGGCCGTGCCTGAAGGAAGCGTCGATGGCGAAGCTCTTCGCGAGCGAGATGGCCGAGGAAGTGTGCTCCGACGCGATCCAGATCCACGGCGGCTACGGATACGTGAGCGACTTCCCGGTGGAGCGGATCTACCGCGACGTGCGGGTGTGCAAAATCTACGAGGGCGCGAGCGACATCCAGCGGATGCTGATCGGCCGCACGATCGCCGGCGAATGACGGCCCTCGCGCCCACTAACGGGGGATCTACAAGGGGGCATCGCCCCCTTGTTCGACCATCTGAGGGCGCGAGCCCACATCCAGCGGTTGCTGATCGGCCGCACGATCGCCGGCGAATGACGGCCCTCGCGCCCACTAACGGGGGATCTACAAGGGGGCATCGCCCCCTTGTTCGACCATCTGAGGGCGCGAGCCCACATCCAGCGGTTGCTGATCGGCCGCACGATCGCCGGCGAATGACGCGCTCACAGCCGTCATCCCCGCGCGCGCGGTGCTGCAGCGAGCGTCCCCCGACGTTCTGATCCAGCCAAGGAACCCCGATGGCAGAACCGATCGAGTTCTACTTCGACTTGTCCTCGCCGTACGGCTACTTCGCGAGCACGCAGATCGAGGCGCTCGCCGCGAAGCACGGGCGCGAGGCGCTCTGGCGGCCCTATCTGATGGGCGCCGCGCTGAAGGCGATGAACGCGCCGCCCAACGTGGAATACCCGATCAAGGGCGACTACGTGCGCCGCGACTTCGAGCGCACCGCCCGCTGGTTCGGCGTGCCCTACCGGACGCCGCAGCCGTTTCCCGTGGCCACCGTCGCGGCCTGCCGCGCGTTCTACTGGGTCGACGCGCAGGATCCGAAGCGGGCGAAGGAGATCGCGATGGCGCTCTACACCGCCTACTTCGTCGAGGGCATCGACATCTCCGCCGCGGAGAACGTCGTCAGGGTCTGCGCCGAGGCCGGGATCGACGCCGACGCGGCCCGCGCCGGCATGAGCGAGCCGGCGGTCAAGGAGCGCCTGAAGGCGGTCACCGACGATGCGCTCGCCCGCGGCATCTTCGGCTCGCCGTTCTTCGTCGTGGACGGCGAGGCGTTCTGGGGCACCGACCGCCTGCCGCACGTCGAGCGGTGGCTCGCCGAAGGGGGATTCTGATGCGCATCGGGGCAGGCGCGGCCGCACTGCGCCGATGAAGACGGCCTGCGTGTTCTGCGGCTCGAACGCGGGGTCCCGCCCGGTGTACGCGGAGGCGGCGCGGGCCATGGGCGAGGCGCTCGTCGCGCGCGGCGTGACGCTGGTCTACGGCGGCGGCCGCGTCGGACTGATGGGCGAGATCGCCCGCGCCACGCTGGCCGCGGGCGGGCGCGTCGTCGGCGTGATTCCGCGCGCGCTCCTGCGCAAGGAGCTCGTGTACGACGATCTCACCGAGCTGCACGTCGTCGAGTCGATGCACGAGCGCAAGGCGCTGATGGCAGAGCGCGCCGACGCCTTCGTCGCGATGCCGGGCGGCTACGGCACGTTCGAGGAGTTCTGCGAGGTCCTGACCTGGTCGCAGCTCGGCTTCCATCACAAGGCGGTGGCGCTCTTGAACGTGGCCGGGTATTTCGACGGTCTGCTCGCGCTGTTCGATCACGCGGTCGCCGAGGGTTTCGTGCGGCCGGCCCACCGGGGGCTGGTTCTCGCCGACGACGACCCGGGCCGCCTGCTCGATCGCCTGGCCCGCTACCGGCCGCCGGCGGTCGAGAAGTGGATCACGAGCCCCGACGCGGTCTGACCCGCGATCACGGCGGCCGGCGTGACGTTGTACCCGCCGGCGGCGCCGGCCGGGCGATATGATCCTGCCGCGCCTGGGGTGCCGTAGTTGCGCCCCCCGGGCTTCAGGAACTTGCGAACCAGGGAGGTCGCAGAATGACTCGGCTCACGCGTCTGTCCGTCGTCGCGGTTCTCGCGCTGGCGACGCTCGTCTCCGGCTGCGCCACGTTCAAGGCGATCGAGCCGTTCCCGGCGCAGACCGATCCGGTCGCGATCACGGTGTCCGAGGAGCCGCCGTCGGCCATGTCCGACATGCCGATCGGCGTCTACCAGGTCGCCGAGGGCGCGCTGTACCTCTCGGGACATCAGCAGGGCCAGGCCGCCGGCCTGATGTTCGGGCTGCTCGGCGTCGCGATCGTGCATGGCGCCAACCAGGATGCGGGACGCGAGCGCGTGAAGGACGCCGAGGCGGCGCTGCGCACGCGCCTCGTCGAGGGGACGCGCGCCATGCTCGAACAGAAGCTCGCGCGCGCCCACGGCCCGCGGCCGATCGCGGCTCCCGGAACGAAGGGAAGGAGCACGCTCGAAGTCACGCCGTACGTGGTGCTGAGCTTCGTGAGCGACACGCACGCCCGACCGTATGTCATCCTGCGCACGCGGCTGCTCGAAGGGACCGAGGAGCGCTGGTGGACGCGCTACGTCGTCGCGGTCGCCGAGGATCGCCCGGTCGGCGGGGCCGACGGCTGGGCGGCGGAGCAGGGTGAGCCGCTCCGCCGCGCGGTCCGCGGCGGCCTCGACTACGGCCTCGACCTGATGCTGAAGGACGTGGCGGGCGGCCTGCCGCGGGCGACCGGGAAGCGCGCCAAGGTCAAGGGACAGTACGCATTCGTGCGCGCCGAGCTCGAGCTCGAGGGCGATGTGCTCGAGGAGACGCCGGAGCGCATCGTGTTCGCCCCGCAGGTCGGCGACGTCGTCGTGTTCGCCGGCGTGAACGCGTTCGACAAGAAGTCGGTCCTGATCGGGCCGCCGGCGCCGAAGCAGCAGTAGCGCGGCGCGCCGGCGGGGCCGCCGGCGAGCGCAGCTTGACGCCGCCGCCCGGCGGTGGTAGAAAACAAACGGTCGTGGGTGTTAGGGCGGGATTGCGGGTGGGGGCGTCGCCGCACGGCGGGCCGTTTGCCGCGGGCCGGGCGCGCCGGGGGGCCGGGGGCGCGCCGCGCGCCGACAACCGGCTCGCGCTGATCCTCGACGAGGCGGCGCGGCTCTTCCGCGCGAAGGGCTACGCCGCCGCCTCGATGCGCGACATCGCAGCCGCGGCCGACATGCTGCCCGGCTCGCTCTACTACCACTTCGCCTCCAAGGAGGCGCTGCTCGTCGCGGTGTACGCCGAGGGCGTGCGGCGCATCTCGGAAGCGGTCGAGCGCGCGATCGCCGGCAAGCGCGACCCGTGGGAGCGCCTCGAGGCGGGCTGCATCGGGCACCTGGAGGCGCTGCTGCAGGAGAGCGACTACGCGCAGGTCGTGATCCGCGTCCGCCCGTCCGACGCCCCCGCGGTGGCGGCCGAGCTCGTCCGGCTGCGCGACGGCTACGAGTCGGTGTTCCGCACGCTGATCGATGCGCTGCCGCTCGGCCGCGGCGCCGACCGCCGCGCGCTGCGGCTGATGCTCGTCGGCGCGCTGAACTGGTCGCAGACCTGGTACCGCAAGGGCCGCGAGAAGCCGCGCGAGATCGCGCGCACGTTCGTGAGACTGCTGCGCACGCAACTGGAGACGTGATGGAAGCGATGGACCTCCGCCCGAAGGTGCTCGTCACCAAGATCGGCCTCGACGGCCACGACCGCGGCAGCCGCGTCGTCGCCGCGGCGCTGCGCGACGCCGGCATGGAGGTGATCTACACGCCGCCGTGGCAGCGGATCGAGACGGTGGTGAAGCTCGCGCTCGAGGAGGACGTCGACGTGATCGGCGTCTCCTCGCTCGCCACCGACCACCTGATCGTCCCGAAGCTGTTGGACGCGCTGCGCGCGGCCGACCTCGCCGAGGTGGCGGTGATCGTCGGCGGCATCGTCCCCGACGAGGACGAGCGGATGCTGCTGGAGTCCGGCGTGGCGAAGGTGTTCCATCCGGGCGCCTCGCTCGAGTCGATCGCCGGCTACGTCCGCGCGATCACGCCGCGGATCCGCGCCGCGCGCACGGCCGCATAGGACCGAAGGAGAGACGCAGATGAACAAGCCCCTCGACGGCACGCTTGCGCTGGACGCCGCGGAAGCCCGCTGGCAGGAGGAGTACGCGGCCGGCGTCGGGACCGAGCCCCCGGTCGCCAACCGCTCGGGCATCCCGGTGAAGCCGCTCTACACGCCGCGCGACTGGGATGGCGGCCGCTACGAGGAGGACCTCGGCTTTCCGGGCCAGCCGCCGTACACCCGCGGCATCTATGCGACGATGCACCGCGGCCGCACCTGGACCCAGCGCCAGCTGATCGGCCTCGGCACGCCGCAGGACTACAACGCGCGGCTCGCCGGCGTGCTCGCGCAGGGCGCAACCGCCGTTTCGCTGATCCCCTGCAACTCGGTGTTCCGCGGCTACGACATGGACGAGGTGCACGAGGAGCTGCTCGGCACCTGCGGAACCGTCGTGAACACCGCCGGGCACATGGACGCGGCGCTCGCGGGCGTCGACCTCGCGCACACCTCGTGCGCGATGAACGACCCGTCGCCGTTCACGCTCCTCGCCTTCGTGCTCGCGACCGCGCGGAGGCGCGGCGTCGACTGGCGCGCGGTGAGCGGCACGTCGAACCAGAGCGACTACCTGTCGCACTTCGTCGCGAACCACATGTTCTTCCGCATTGCGCTCCCTGGGGCGCGGCGCATCCTGGTCGACCACATCGATTTCTGCAACCGCGCGGTGCCGAGGTGGAACCCGATGTCGGTCGTCGGCCAGCACATGCAGCAGGGCGGCGCGACGCCAGCCGAGGCGATGGCCTTCACCCTCTCCTCGGCGGTGCAGTACGCCGAGGACTGCCTCGCCCGCGGCATGGATCCGGACCGGTTCCTGCCGCGCTTCACGTTCTTCTTCGACATCTCGCTCTCGTTCTTCGAGGAGGTCGCGAAGTTCCGCGCCGGCCGGCGGATCTGGGCGCGCCTCGCGCGCGAGCGGCTCGGCGCGAAGGACCCGCGGTCGTGGCGCTTCAAGTTCCACGGCCAGACCTCGGGCGTCGACCTCACCCGCCAGCAGCCGCTGAACAACGTCGCGCGCGTCACGGTGCAGGCGATGGCCGGCATCTTCGGCGGCCTGCAGTCGCTGCACACCGACGCCTACGACGAGGTGCTCTCGTGCCCGACCGACGAGGCGGCGCGCGTCGCGATCAACACGCAGAACGTGCTGCGCGAGGAGGCGCACCTCACCGACGTGATCGACCCGCTCGGCGGCTCGTACTACGTCGAGACGCTCACCGACCAGATGGAGCGCGAGATCCTGCGCGTGATGAAGATCGTCGAGGACGCCGGCGGCATGTACCAGGCTGCCGAGGCGGGGCTGGTGCAAAAGATGATCGGCGAGTCGGCGATGCGCTTCCAGCGCGCGGTCGAGAGCGGCGCGCAGACCGTGGTCGGCGTGAACGCCTATCGGGCGGACGAGGCCGAGGCCGACCGGCCGCCGGTGTACAAGCCGGACCCGGCGGCGATGCGCGCCCATCTCGCCGCGTTCCGGACGTGGAAGGCGGCCCGCTCGCAGGATGCGGTGCGCCGGGCGCTCGACGCGCTCGCGCGCGCGGCGGCGAGCCCGCGCGAGAACGTCTTCGAGCAGGTGGTGGCGGCCGCCGAGGCCGGCTGCACGCACGGCGAGATCTGCGGGCGGCTGCGCGAGGAGCTCGGCTTCGGCCAGCCGCTGGCGTTCGTATGACCTCGGCGCCCCCGGCCGCGACCGAGCGGGCCTTCGAGACCGCGCGCGGCGTCGTGTACCCGTGGCAGATGGACCACGTCGGCCACATGAACGTGCAGTTCTACACCGCGCGCTTCGACGAGGCGACCTGGCACTTCTTCGCGCGGTTCGGCATCACCTCGCGCTACATGCGCGAGGCGCGCCGCGGCATGGCGGCCGTGGAGCAGCACACGCGCTACCTGCGCGAGCTGCACGCCGGCGACCTGATCCGCGTGACTTCCGAGCTCCTCGAGGCGAAGCCGAAGTCGGTCCGCTTCGTGCACCGCATGTACAACGCGGTCACCGGCGAGGAGGCGGCGAGCACCGAGCTCACCGGCGTCCACATGGACACCGACGCACGCCGGGTCGTCCCGTTCCCCGACGGGATCGCCGCGCGGCTCGCGGCCGCGCTCGGGCAGGGCGCGCCGGGCCCGCGCGCCGGAGCATGAGCAGGACCGAGCATCCGCTGGTGCAACCGCTGCTCGCCGGCGACCGGCGCGCGATCGCGCGCGCGATCACGGCATTCGAGGTCGACGCGCCCGCGGCGCGCGCGATCGCCGCGGCGATCGCCCCGCGCCTCGGGCGCGCGCACGTGATCGGCATCACCGGCGCGCCCGGCGCGGGCAAGTCGACGCTGATCAACGCGCTGCTCGGCGAGCTGCTCGCGCGCGGCCGGCGCATCGGCGTCGTCGCGGTCGACCCCTCGAGCCCGATCTCGGGCGGCGCGGTGCTCGGCGACCGCGTGCGCATGGCCGAGCACGGCGGGCACGAGAACGTGTTCGTCCGCTCGGTCGCCTCGCGCGGCCATCTCGGCGGCCTCTCGCGCGCGACGAGCCGCATGGTCGACGTGCTCGACGCCGCCGGCTTCGACACGATCGTCGTCGAGACGGTGGGCGCCGGCCAGTCGGAGGTCGAGATCGTGCGCGTCGCCGACACGCGGATCGTCGTTTGCCCGCCCGGCCTCGGCGACGACATCCAGGCGATCAAGGCCGGCATCCTCGAGATCGCGGACATCCTGGTCGTCAACAAGGGCGACTCGCCGCTCGCCGAGCGCACCGCGCGCGACCTGAAGGACATGCTGCACCTGCGCCGGCACCGCACGCCGCCGGTCAAGGTGCTGGTGACCGTCGCGACCACCGGCGCCGGCGTGCCGGCGGTCGTCGACGAGATCGCCGTGCATCGCGGCGCCGTCGGCGTCGGCACGCGGCTCAGGCCGCGCGGGGAAGCGCCCTCGGTCGACGAGGCCGCGGCGGCGGCGCGCGCGCTCGCCGCCGAGCGCACGGCGCGGCGCTTCCTGCCCGCCCCGGTGCCCGCCGGAGCCGTCCGGGAGGTGCTGCGCGTCGGCGACCGCGGGGTCGCCGGCGGGCAAGGCCGCCCCTGGCGCGTGCGCGCGCTCGCCGGACCGCCGCTCGAGCGCCTGCGGCAGGATCTCGCCGCGGCGGGTTACGCGTCGCCGTCGGAGGGCGCGCCCGCATGGCTCGTCTTCACGACCGGCGAGGCGCTCGATCGCACCGGCTGGCTCGACTACGGGATGTTCCTGCAGCGCGTCCTCGCCGCTGCCCGGGCGCGCGGCCTCGGCGCGTGCTGCGAGGGCGCGCTCGCGCCCTTTCACAAGACCGTCGCCGGGGCGCTGGGGCTCGACCCGACCGAGATCGTCGTGTGCGCCCTCGCGATCGGCCGTCCCGACCCGGCGGCCGCCGCTCCGTCCGCGGAGCCGGCGCCCCTGGAGCAGTTCGCGCAGTTCCACGGATTCGATTGACAGGAGGGAGACATGGCGAGCGTACTGCCGTTCCGCACCCAATCGATGCGCGACCGCGTGAGCCCGGCGGAGTGGGAGGCGCGCGTGAACCTGGCGGCGTGCTACCGCCTGGTCGCGCGCTACGGCATGACCGACCTCGTCTACAACCACATCACCGCGCGCGTGCCCGACCCGGAGCACCACATCCTGATCAACCCGTACGCCAAGCTCTACGAGGAGAACACGGCGACCACCCTGAACAAGGTCGACCTCGACGGCAACGTGGTGCAGAAGCCCGAGGGGCTCGAGTACTCGGTCAACGCGGCCGGCTACGTGATCCACAGCGCGGTGCACGCCGCGCGGCCGGACGTCGAGTGCGTGATCCACACGCACACCCGCGCCGGGGTCGCCGTGGCCTGCCTCGCCGAGGGGCTGCTGCCGCTCTCGCAGACCGCGATGCGCTTCCACGGCCACCTCGCCTACCACGACTACGAGGGCCCGGCGTTCAACCGCGGCGAGCGCGAGCGGCTGGTGCGCGACCTCGGCGACAAGTACGCGATGATCCTGCGCAACCACGGGCTGCTCGCCTGCGGGCCGTCGATCCCGCAGGCGTTCAACGTGATCTTCTGGCTCGAGAACGCCTGCAAGATCCAGCTCGACGCGCTCGCGTGCGGCCGGCCGCTGCACCACGCGCCGCGGAGCGTGGTCGAGGGCACGGCCGAGGCGCTCGCCGGCATGGAGATCACGCTCGACAACGAGTCCTCGACCAACCCGCACCTCAGGCGCGACGCCCAGCAGGCGGGCTCCGGCTACGGCCTGCTCGAATGGCCGGCGCTCCTGCGCATGCTGGACCGCGCCGACGCCTCGTACAGGGACTGAGGCGTGGAGAACAGGACCGAAGCCCTCGAGCGGGTCATGCGGCTCGCCGCCGCCGACCCGTTCGTGCAGTCGCTCGGCATCGAGTGCGTCGACGGCGGACCGGGCCGCGCGGCGGTGCGCATTCGCATCAAGGAGCGCCACCTCAACTTCAACGGCAGCTGCCACGGCGGCGTGATCTTCGCGCTCGCCGACACCGCGTTCGGGCTGGCAGCGAACTCGCACGGCCGCGTCGCCGCCGGCATCGACACGCACGCGACCTTCGTCGCCGCGGTTTCGCGCGGCGACGTGCTCACCGCCACCGCCACCGAAGTGTCGCGCTCGCGCCGCATCGCGGTGTATCGCGTCGACGTCGCACGCGAGGACGGCACGCCGGTCTCCACGTTCACCGGGACGGTGTACGTGACGAACAAGGAAGTAGGCGGTTGACAGTCGGCAGTCGGCAGTCGGCAGTCGGCAGTCGGCAGTGGGTAGACGAGGAGCGGGGCAGGTTAAACTGATATCTGCCAACCGATAACTGCCAACTGACGACTCCTTTCATGGACTCCGAGACCCTGCCCTACACCGACGAGCACCGCGCCTTCCGCGCGACGGTGCGCCGCTTCGTCGAGAGCGAGGTCGTTCCGCACCACGCGCAGTGGGAGAAGGACGGCATGGTGCCGCGCGAGCTGTGGCGCCGGGCGGGCAGCCTCGGCTTCCTGTGCCCGGGCGTTCCCGAGGCGTACGGCGGCGCGGGCGTGGACTTCCTCTACTCGACGATCGTCACCGAGGAGCTGCTGTGGACCGGCGCCACCGGCCCGCTCTTCTACCTGCACTCCGACATCGTCGCGCCCTACCTCGTGCACTACGGTAGCGAGGCGCAGAAGCGCGCGTGGCTGCCGCGCATGGCGTCCGGGGAGACGATCAGCGGCATCTGCATGACCGAGCCCGGCGCCGGCAGCGACGTCGCCGGCATCCGCACGCGCGCGCGGCGCGACGGCGGCGCGTACGTTCGGAGCGGGCAGAAGATCTTCAAAGCGAACGGGCAGATCGCCGACCTCTTCCTGGTCGCCGCCAAGACCGACCCGGACGCGGGCGCGAGGGGCGTGAGCCTCTTCCTCGTCGAGTCGGACCGGCCGGGGTTCGCGCGCGGCCGCAACCTCGAGAAGGTCGGCATGCACGCGCAGGACACCTCCGAGCTCTTCTTCGACGAGGTGCGCGTGCCGGCATCGAGCCTGCTCGGCGAGGAGGGCCGCGGCTTCGGCTACCTCATGTCGCAGCTGCCGCAGGAGCGCCTGCTGGTCGCGATCGGGGCGGTCGCGGCCGCCGAAGCCGCCGTCGACTGGACGCTCGACTACGTGCAGGAGCGGCAGGCGTTCGGCGCGCCGCTCGCAGAGAAGCAGCACGTGCGCTTCGCGCTCACCGAGGCGCACACCGAGGTGACGATCGGGCGCGTGTTCCTCGACTGGTGCATCGCGCGCCATCTCGAGGGGAAGCTCGACACCGCCCGGGCCTCGATGGCGAAGTACTGGCTCTCCGACATGCAGAACCGCGTGATCGACGCGTGCCTGCAGCTGCACGGCGGCTACGGCTACATGCGCGAGTACCCGATCGCGCGCGCGTGGGCCGATGCCCGCGTGCAGCGCATCTACGGCGGCGCGAACGAGATCATGAAGGAGATCATCGCCCGCAAGCTGTTCGAGCGGCGATGAGCGTGGCGCCCCTCCGACCCCCGCCGCCGCGCTTGCCGCGCGACGGGTTCTCGTCCCCTCGTCGTCGAGGAGGAGTCCGGCCGCAGGCCGGGGGGTGGTCGCGGCCCTCGCAATCGCCCACACCACCCCGGCCGCTGCGCGGCCACCCCTCCTCGGAGAGGAGGGGCCCCGCGCCTGAGGCGCCACCACCCCGGCCGCTGCGCGGCCACCCCTCCTCGGAGAGGAGGGGATGACGATGGCGTCGCCGCGCATCGGATTCGTCGGCGCGGGACGTGTCGCCCGCGCGCTCGCGCAGGGCTTCGCGCGCCACGGCGAGCGCGTCGTCGCCGTGGCGAGCCGCAGCGCGGAGTCGGCAGAGCGCATCGCGCGCGAGGTGCCGGGCTGCGCGGCGATGGCGGCGCAGGAGGCGGTCGACGCCTGCGACCTCGTCTTCATCACGGTCCCCGACGGCGCGATCGCCGCGGCCGCGGCGGGCCTGCGGTGGTCGGCCGGAAAGGCCGCGGTCCACACGAGCGGCGCCACCGAGGCCGCGGCGCTCGACGCCGCCGCCCGCCAGGGCGCGGCGACCGGCGGTCTGCACCCGATGCAGAACTTCGCCGATCCCGCGGTGGCACTGGCCGGACTCCCCGGCTGCGCCGCGGCGATCGAAGCCGAGGGCGAGCTCCTCGCGACGCTCGACCGGCTCGCGCGCACGCTCGGGATGAAGCCGATCCGGCTGCCGCCCGGCGCGCGGGCGCTGTACCACTGCTCGGGCAGCTTCGCCGCGCCGTTCGTCGACGTGCTCCTGCACGAGGCGGTCAGGATCTGGGGCGCATTCGGCGTGCCTGCCGGCGAGGCGCTGCCGCTTCTGATCGCGCTCGCGCGCGGCACGCTCGACGCGGCGGCGAAGGACGGCACGGTGCAGAGCTTCGCCGGTCCGGTCTCGCGCGGCGACATCGGCACGATCGAGCGGCATCTCGCCGCCCTCGCGAAGCTGCCGCCCGAGACGCTCGCACTCTACCGTGCGCTCGCCGCGCGCGCGATCCCGCTCGCCGAGGAGAAGGGCTCGCTCTCCGCCGAGGCGGCGGCGAAATTGCGCGCGCTGGTCGAGCGCGGCTAGCGCCGCAGGTTCTCGATCAGCGTCGCCATGCCCTGCCCGGCCCCGCAGCACATGCTGATCACCGCGTAGCGCCCGCCGGTCGCCTGCAGGTGGTGCATCGCGGTAATCGTCATCCGGATGCCGGTCGCTCCGGGCGGATGACCGATCGAGATCCCGCCGCCGTAGAGGTTGGTGGCGTCGCGCGGGATGCCGAGCTCGCGCTCGGCGTGCAGGTTGACCACCGCGAACGCCTCGTTGATCTCGAAGTAGTCGATGTCGGACACGCCGAGGCCGGTGCGCTCGAGCAGCTTGCGGATCGCCGGCACCGGCCCTGCGCCCATGATCTCGGGCGGCACGCCCGCCGTCGCGTAGGCGACGACGCGCGCCTCCGGCGCGACGCCGCTCCGCTCGAGCGCGGTCCGGCGCGCCACGACCACCGCCGCGGCGCCGTCGGTCACGCCGGACGAGCTGCCCGCGGTCACGCACCCGCCGGCGCGGAACGCGGGCTTCAGCGCCGCGAGCTTCTCGCGCGCGAGGTCGAAGCGGGGGTACTCGTCGCGCTCCATGCGCCGCGCGCCCCTGCCCTCCGGCACGTCGATCGGGGTGATCTGCCGCGCGAGGAACCCGCTCTCGATCGCCGCCTGCGCGCGCCGCTGGCTCATGTGGCCCCAGTCGTCCATGTCCTCGCGCCGGTAGCCGAAGCGCGCGGCGAGGTTCTCGGCGGTCTCGCCCATCAGCTCGCCAGAGAAGGGGCAGCGATACGCGTAGTCGAGACCGTCGTCGAAGCGCGCCGGGCCGCGCGCGGCGCCCCAGCGCAGCTCCTGCGACACGTAGGGCACGCGCGAGAAGCTCTCGCCGCCGACGGCGAGCGAGATCTCCGACAGGCCCTCGCGCACGTTCTGCGCCGCACTCGCGATCGCCTGCGAGCCCGAGGCGCACGCGCGGTTCACGCCGAAGGCGCTCGACTCGATCGGCAGCCCGGTCTCCAGCGCCACCTTGCGCGAGACGAAGTGGCCGTCCGGATCGACCGGCACCACGTTGCCGAACACGAGATGGTCGACCCGCTCGGGCGCGAGGCCGAGTCCGGCGAGACACGCGCGCGCGGCGTGCGCGCCGAGCTGCGCGAGCGGAACGTCCTTCAGCGACCTGCCGAAATCGCCGAACGGCGTGCGTTTGCCGCCGGCGAGCACCACTTCGTCCGTCATTGCACGCCCTCCGTGGCGGGATTGTAAGTCGTGCGCTACCGCGCCGGGCGGTTCGTCAGCACCAGCCCCGCGATCACCAGCGCCGCGCCCGCGACGAGCGCGCCCGAGAACGGCTCGCCGAGCAGGACCACCGACTCGGCGACCGCGAGCGGCGGCACGAGACTGATGAACTGCGCCGCACGCGCGGCGCCGATCGCCTTGACGCCCTCGTAGTACCAGAGGAACGGGATCACCGTGCCGAACACGACCAGGTAGCCGAGCGCGGTCCAGCTCGCCGGCGTGACGTCGGCGAGCGAGCCCGGCTCCAGCGCGGCGAGCGCGGCGAGGCCGACCGAGCCGACGAGCATCGTGTAGGCGGTCAACGCGAGCGCCGAGAGCCCGACGAGCGCCACGCGGCCGAGCAGCGTGTAGAACGTCCACGTGAACATGCAGAGAATCAGGTAGAGCTCGCCGCGGCCGAACGAGAGCGCGAGGAGCTGCGCCGGCTCGCCGCGCGTGATGACCCAGAGCGCGCCGCCGACCGAGAGCAGCACGCCGGCCGCACGCGCGCCGTTCATGCGCTCGCGGAAGATCAGCCACGCGAAGAGCGCCGTGAACGCGGGATTGGTCGGCACGATCAGCGCCGCGCGGCTCGCCTCGACGAGGCTCAGGCCGAGGTTGAAGAGCGCGTTGTACACCGTGATGCCCAGGAGGGCGAGCACCAGGATGAGCGCCGCCTGCCGCCCGGTGACCCGGGGCAGGCGCCGCTCGCGGCGCACGAGGAGCAGCATCAGCAGCACGGCGCCGCACCAGAAGCGCAGGAACACCGCGGTGAACACCTCGATGCTCGCGAGCGCGATCTTGGTCGCGGCGAAGACGCCGCTCCACATGATCGCCATGACCACGAGCTTCGGGTAGATGTTCGGCATCGGCTCGGCGCGAGCGGCGGATTCTATCGGTCGCGGCGCGCCCCGGCGAGCCGTAGGCCGGGGGGCCATTGCGACCGGCGCGGCGAGCGGCTACCCTCGCGGCCATGGCCGGTCCCGGGACGAGCGCGCGCGCAGCGGCGGACGCGCCACGCGATTTCGCGCAGGCGCTCGCCGAGGAGCTGCGCGCGCTCGGCGTCGCCGCGCGGGCGGACGGCGCCGACGCGCTCGAGCGCGCGCGCGAGGCGCGCCTGACCGGCCTCGCGTTCTCGGGCGGCGGGATCCGCAGCGCCACGTTCAATCTGGGGATCCTGCAGGCGCTCGGCGAGCTGCGGGCGCTGCGCGCCTTCGACTATCTCTCCACCGTCTCCGGCGGCGGCTATATCGGCAGCTGGCTCACCGCGCTCGTGCATCGCGAGGGCAAGGGCGACGTGCGCGCGGTCGAGGAGCGCATCGCGACCGCGTCGGCCGACGGCGCGCCGCGTCCCGACCATCCGGCGGTGCGCTACCTGCGCGACTACAGCAGCTATCTCACGCCGCGCCGCGGGCCGCTGTCGGGCGACACCTGGGCGGCAGTCGCGACCTACCTGCGCAACTTCGACCTCAACCTGCTGTGCCTCGTGTTCGGGCTCGCCGCTCCGCTGCTCGCGCTGCGCGCGATCGTTCCGCTCGCCGAGCGGCTGTCGCTGTCGGCGGGGCCATGGCTGCTCGCGATCGCCTGGGTGCTGATGCTCCTCACGGCGCTCGGCATCGCCGCGAGCCTGCCGGGCGCGGCCGGCAGGCGCACCGGCGCGACCACGGGAGCCCTCGCCATGGCGACCGCGGTCGCGGCGCTCGCGATGACGGCGTCGATCCTGCTGAGCTGCTACGTCTTCTTCACGCTCCGGGCGCAGGCGACGCCGACGCTCGTCGAGTGGCTCGGGCTCGGCGTCCTGCTCTATTTCCCGCACTGGGTCTTCGGCTGGTTCATCTACAGCTGGCGGCGGTACCGCCAGCGCGGCCCGGGCGCGGCGGCCGACGCCGGGCTCGGGCCCCGCGCGCGCCGCGTCGCGCTCAGCCTCGGCGTCACCCTGATCGCCGGGATGGTCGCCGGCGTGCTGCTCGCGCTCTTCGTCCTCTTCACCGACCGCGTCGTGGTGACCGAGGACCCGCTCTGGACCGCGGCGGCGGGCGACTTCGTCAACCCGGTCGGCAAGTGGTGGGCGGTCGGACCGGGCGCGAGCGTCATGCTGTTCGGCGTCTTCTGCGGCACGGCCGTCGTCCACATCGGCCTGATGGGCCGCAGGTGGACCGACGCGGACCGCGAGTGGTGGGCGAGGCTCGGCGGCTGGCTGACCGCGGCCGCGCTCGGCTGGGCCGCGCTCTGCGCCGTCGTGGTATTCGCACCGGTCTTCTTCTTCTGGGCGCACGCGTGGGTGATCGCCGCCGGCGGCGCCTCGTGGATCGGCGCCTCGCTCGCCGGCGTGCTGCTCGGCCGCGGGCAGTTCGGCGGCGCCGAGGGCGGCAAGGTGCGCACCTGGGCGCTCAGGCTCGCGCCGACGGCGTTCGTGGCAGGCGCGCTCATCCTGCTCTCCTACGGCATCCACCTCGCGCTGCTCGCGATCGACGGCCGCGCGCTGCCCGAGTTCAGCGACGAGGTCGGCTGGCGGCAGGCCGTGCTGCCGACCCTGATCGCCGTGAGCGTCGTGCCGGTGCAGACCGTGATCGTCGCGGCCGCGGCGACGGCGGCGGTCGCGGTCGCGCTCTCCTGGCGCGTCGACGTCAACGTGTTCTCGCTGTACGCCTTCTACCGCGACCGCCTGATCCGCTGCTACCTCGGCGCCTCGGCCGCGGCCGCGGGCCGCCGCGACGCGCACGGCTTCACCGGGTTCGACCCCGACGACGACCTGCGGCTCGCCGACGTCGGCGCGCAGCGGCCCCTGCACGTCGTCAACACCGCCATCAACCTGGTGCGCGGCAGCGAGCTCGCGTGGCAGACGCGCAAGGCGGCCTCCTTCACGTTCACGCCGCTCGCGTGCGGCTTCGAGCTGCCCTCGCTCGGCCCGGGGCAGTCAGGCGACCCCGGTTGCGCCGGCGGCTACCGGCCGGCGCGCGAGTACATGCAGGGCGTCACGCTCGGCGGCGCGCTCGCGATCTCGGGCGCGGCGGTGAGCCCCAGCATGGGCAGCCACTCGAGCGCCGGCGTCGGGTTCCTGCTCACCGTGTTCAACGTCCGCCTCGGCCGCTGGTGCGGCAACCCGTGCCATCCGCGCGCCTGGCGGAGCTTCGGGCCGGGCCTCGGCGGGCGCTACCTCGTCGCCGAGCTCTTCGGCCTGACCGGCCGCAGCTCGCCCTACGTGTACCTCTCCGACGGCGGCCACTTCGAGAACCTCGGCATCTACGAGCTCGTGCGGCGCCGGTGCGCCACCGTGGTGGCGGTCGACGCCGGATGCGACCCGCGCTACGAGTTCGCCGACCTCGCGAACGCGATCCAGAAGTGCTACGCGGACTTCGGCGCGGTGATCGACATCGACGTCGCGGCGATCCGGCCGGCCGGCGGCGGACGCCACGTCGCGGCGCATCACGTGGTCGGCGAGATCCGCTACCCGGGCCGCGACGGCGGCCCGGGCTTCACCGGCACGCTGCTGTACATCAAGGCGTCGCTCGCGGGCAGCGAGCCGCCCGACATCATGAACTACGCGCTCGGTCCGGGCGGCTTCCCGCACCAGAGCACCGCGGACCAGTTCTTCGACGAGCCCCAGTTCGAGAG
>JAHDYJ010000053.1 GCA_023383795.1 Burkholderiales bacterium
CGCGATCGCCGAGCGCCGGGGTCGGCCGCGCCGCGCCCACGTGGCGGGCGCGCCGCCGGAGCGGGCGGCCGAGCTGATCGAGCGGGTCGCGCTGCCGGCGTTCGCCGAGATCGCCGAGGAGCTGCGGCGCACCGGCCGACAGGCGCTCGTCGACCGCGGACCGGTGCACGCCGCGCTCACGGTGCTCCGCGACGGGCGCGAGGAGTTCTACTACGCGGTGCGGCTGCGCGCGTTCCAGCGCATGGCGTTCGCGTTCCCGGAGGTGGCGCGCAGGCCGTCGGCGCCGATGTACCGCGCCGAGGTCGTGCTGCGCAGCGGGCCGCGCGCCGAGCTCGACGCGGCGCGGCTCACCCGCGAGGCGCTGATCCGCGATTTCCTCGACGAGTACGCGAGCTGGATCGGGTAGCGCACAGCGCCGCGGCGGCCCGCGCATGAGGCGCCGCGAGTTTCTCGCGGCGGGCGCCGCAGCGTGCGCCGCGGTCGCCTGCGGGCGCAAGGCCGCGCCGCTGCCGCCGGGCACGCTCTCCGGCACGGCCCACCGCGTCGGCCACCTGCTGCGCGACGGCACGATCGACGCCGGGCCCGCCGAGCTCCGCAAGCGCGCGGTCGTCATCGTCGGCGGCGGCATCGCCGGGCTCTCGGCGGCCTGGCGGCTGCGGCTCGCGGGCTTCGACGACTTCGAGATCCTCGAGCTCGAGGACGCCGCGGGCGGCAACGCGCGCTGGGGCGAGAACCCGGTCAGCCGCTACCCGCTCGGGGCGCACTACCTGCCGCTGCCGACGCGCGAGTCGCGCGCGGTGCGGCTGCTGCTCGCCGAGCTCGGCGTGCTGCGCGGCGATCCCGACGCGCCGGCGCCCGCCTACGACGAGCGCGCGCTCTGCTTCGCGCCGCAGGAGCGGCTCTACCGCGACGGGCTGTGGCGCGAGGGCTTCGAGCCGCTCGCCGGCGCGAGCGCGCGCGACCGCGACGAGTGGCGGCGCTTCCACGATCGCATGGCCGCGTTCAAGGCGGCGCGCGGGGCGGACGGCCGGCGCGCCTTCGCGATCCCGATGGCGCTCTCCTCGCGCGATCCGCGCTTCCTCGCGCTCGACCGGCTGTCCATGCGCGACTGGCTCGCGGGCGAGGGCTACGCCGCCGAGGCGGTGCACTGGCTCGCGAACTACGCCTGCCGCGACGACTTCGGCTGCGACTACCGCGAGGTCTCGGCGTGGGCGGGCATCCACTACTTCGCGTGTCGCGATGCGCAGGCGCGCGACGCCGATCCGGATGCCGTGCTCACCTGGCCCGAGGGCAACGGCTGGATCGTGCGCGGGCTTCTCGCGCGCGTCGCGCCGCCGCTCACGGCCGGCGCGCTCGTCCACCGCGTCGTCGAGGGCGAGCGCGAGGTGGCGCTCGGCGTGCATCTCGCGCGCGAGCGGCGCGCGCTCGAGATCCGCGCCGAGCACGTCGTCTGGGCGGCGCAGCTCCGCTTCGCGGCCCGCGCGCTCGCCGGCGCCGACGCCGGCCTCGTCGCGGCGCTGGCCGAGTTCGACCACGCGCCGTGGCTCGTCGCGAACCTCACGCTCGCCGAGCCGCCGTGGGAGCGGCACGGTGCGCCGCTCGCCTGGGACAACGTGCTCTACGAGAGCCCCGGTCTCGGCTACGTCGTGGCGACGCACCAGGACCTCGCGTCGCGGCGCGGCCCGACGGTCATCACCTACTACGAGCCGCTCACCGGCACGCCCACCGCCGCGGCGCGCGAGCGCCTGCTCGCGACCTCGCGCGAGGCGTGGGCCGCGCGCGTGCTGGCCGATCTCGGCCGGCCGCATCCGGAGCTCGCGCGGATCACCGAGCGCGTGGACGTGTTCACGAACGGGCACGCGATGGTGCGGCCGCGCACCGGGTTCGTGTGGGGCGATGCGCGCGAGCGTGTCCTGCGCCACGCCGGGCGCGTGCATTTTGCGCATTCCGACGTCTCCGGGTTTTCGCTTTTCGAGGAGGCGCAGTATCGTGGCGTGGCGGCCGCCGAGCGCGTGCTCGCGCGGCTCGCGATCCGCGACGGCACGGTCCTCTAGGCCCTTCCCCTCCTTTTCAAGGAGGGGTGCCGCGCAAGGCGCGGCGGGGTGGTCGGCGCGAAGCGCCTTGCGGACGGCACGATCGACGAGCACATGCACCACGGTACGACCCACTGCCCGAACTGCGCGGAGCCGATGGAGCGCCATCGGTTCGACCGGCATCTCTCCGGCGCGGTCGCGCTCGACCTCTGCTTCCCCTGCCACGTCATCTGGTTCGACCAGGCCGAGAGCCTGCAGCTCGCGCCCGGCGGCGTGATCGAGCTCTTCCAGGCGATCCACCGGCACGGGAACCCCGGGCGGCGGCCTCTCGAGGCGCGCCTCGGCTGCCCGCGCTGCCGTGTGCGGCTGCGGCACACGAACGATTTCTCCAAGAGCGGCACCTTCGTCTACTACCGCTGCCCGAACGGCCACGGGCGGCTGACGCCGTTCTTCCAGTTCCTGCGCGAGAAGCGGTTCGTGCGCTCGCTCAACCCCGCCGAGATCGCGCGCGTGCGGGCCGAGATCCGGCAGGTGCAGTGCTCGGGCTGCGGCGCGCCGATCGACCTCGAGCGCGGCGCGCGCTGCGGCCACTGCGGCGCGCCGGTCGCGGTGCTCGACGCGGAGGCGGTGGAGAAGGCGGTGCGCATGTACTCGAGCGCGGCCGCCAAGGCCGCGCCCGACCCGGACGCGGTGGCGCGGGCGTTCCGCGTGATGAACGGACGCGACCGGGGCGCGGGCGCGCGTCCCGAGTGGCTCGAGCGCTCCGGCGGCGCGCGCTCGGGCGCCGATCTCCTCGACGGCTGCATCGACCTCGTCGCCCGCTTCTTCGACTGAGCGCGGTCCCGCGCGGGGCTTGCTGCGGCGCATGCCTGCCGTTCCGAGTGCGGTGAGCGCTCGCACAACGCGCGAGGCGCGCGCCGGCGGTTTCCGCCGCCGGACGGCGGGTCCCATGCTGTCGTCAGGGGCAATTCCGCGGGCTGCGACTTTTTGCTTGGACGCGCCCCGAGTTGACAATGCTGTAACGTTTGTACCGTGCAATCGTGCCGCGCGTCGCTACAATGCCGGCGTCATGAGGGATGCCCTGGCCCAAGCGCGCATCGACCTGGCGGTAGCGCTGCGGTGGGCGCACCGCTACGGGCTCGGCGAAGGCGTCTGCAACCACTTCAGCCTCGTCGCCCCGGACGCGAAGGACCGCTTCCTGATCAACCCGCAGGGCCTGCACTGGTCCGAGATCACGCCGGGCGACATCCTGCTGGTCGACGCCGCCGGCGACGTGATCGAGGGCCGGCACGCGGTCGAGCCGACGGCCTTCTTCATCCACAGCCGGCTGCACCGCTCGAAGCGCGCCCCGGCGTGCGTGATGCACACCCACATGCCGTTCGCCACCGCGCTCACGCTGCTCGAGGGCGGGCGGCTGGAGCCCGCGAGCCAGAACGCGCTGCGCTTCTACGGCCGCATCGCGTACGAGGAGGAGTACAACGGCCTCGCGCTCGACGAGGCCGAGGGCGACCGCATCGCGGCGCGGCTGAACGGCGCCGACGTCCTCTTCCTGCAGCACCACGGCGTGATCGTCAGCGGCGACAGCGTCGCCGCCACCTTCGACGACCTCTACTACCTGGAGCGCGCCTGCATGGTCCAGGTGCTCGCGCAGGGCAGCGGCAAGCTCCTGAAGCGGGTGCCGCACCACGTCGCCGCCGCGACCGCGAAGCAGTGGGCCGGCGAGCGCCAGCAATCGACGCTGCACCTCGCGTCGCTGAGGCGCATCCTCGATCGCGAGGAGCCCGGCTGGTCGGTCTCGTAGAGTGAGGAGCGGGGGCGGGGCGCGCCCCGGGCGCCCGCGCTTCTGCCGCCCACGCGTCTGCACCGCACGCGCCGCGCGCGGTACCATTCGGCCCCAGCCGGAAGGCCCGCGACCGCGATGCGCCGAACGATCCGCAAGCTCCTGCCCGCCGCCTCGGCGGCGCTCCTCCTCGCCGCGGCGGCGAGCGGCGCGGACGCCCAGTCCAGGCGCTATGCCTATCGCGCCGATCTCGCCGAGCCCGCGAAGCGGAGCGAGGTGCGCGCCGGCGGCGTGACGTGGCAGTGCCGGGAGCGGCACTGCGTCGCGCAGGGCCGCGGCGGCAACGTGAGCGTGCGCGGCTGCATCGAGCTCGCCCGCCAGGCGGGCCGCGTCGTCGCGTACCGCAGCGAGATCAAGCGGCTCGCCGACGAGCAGCTCGCCGCGTGCGACGCCGAGGCGGTCGCGGACCGGCGCGCGGCGCCGCCCGCCGCGGCGGCCGCGCCGCAGGCGGCGGCGGCTGCGCGAGCGCCGCGCGTCGTCACCGAGGAGCTCACCTTCACCGGCGTGCATGCGCCGACGGCGACCGGCGCCCGATGAGCCGCTCGACCAGCGCTGCCGCACTCGCCCTCGTCGCGGCGCTTGCCGCCGTGCCTGCCGTCGCGGAGACGCTGCCGATCGAGGTCCCCGTCGCGGTGCGCGGGCTTCCGCCCGACGTGTCGGAAGGCGCGGTCACGTGCGCGGTGTTCACCGAGACCGACGGCCACACCAGCAACCTCGGCTACGGCGGCTTCGGCTCCGAGCGGTTCACGGTGCAGGACGGCGGCTTCGCTGGGCGGCTCGCCGTCCCGGTGGTGCTCGACGTCGCGTCGGCGAGCCTGCTGCGCTCGTACCGCTGCACCCTCTACTTCGTCCGGCGCGCCAACGGGCAGCGCCGCACCGGCGCCGCCGCGCAGCTCTCCGACCCGGCCGAGCCGGAGTACCGCGCCGAGTTCCGGCGCGCGCCGGGCAGCCGCTTCGCCGGCGTGGTGAGGGGCACCTTCTAGCGCGCCGCTAGCGCGGCGTCACTTTCTCTCCGGGACGGTCCAGCGGTGCACCGGCTTGCCCGCCACCCGCACGGTCTTCTCGGGCGGCCAGTCCTCGGCGAAATCGTGCTCGTGCGAGACGATGCGCGTGCCCGGCTTGAGCTGGGCGAGCAGCCGCGGACGCAGCTTGCGGTTGTAGTCGGTGCGCAGGAAGAGCGTCACCACCGTCGCGTCGTGGAAATCGGCCGCGAAGACGTCGCCCTGGCGGAAGCGCACCTTGTCGGCGACGCGCGCCCTCTTCGCGTTCTCGTTCGCCTCGGCGATGCGCGCCGGGTCGATGTCGATGCCGACGCCGCGCGCGCCGTACTTGCGCGCCGCGGTGATGACGATGCGCCCGTCGCCGCAGCCGAGGTCGTAGACCATGTCGCCGGCCCGCACGTCGGCGAGCGCGAGCATCGCCTCCACGACTTCCGGCTCGGACGGCACGAAGTCGACCTCGAGCTGCATCTGCGATCTTGCCGCCTGGGCGAGCGCGCGCGGCACGGCGCCGGCGAGCGCGAGCGCGCCGGCGAGCTTCAAGGCGGTTCTGCGGAGCACCTCGATTTCCTTCCGTGATTGCCTGGCGCACGCCGCGGGCTAGCGCCGCGCGGGGACCGTCCAGAGGTAGATCGTGTCGCGGCCGAGCCGCACGGTCTTCTCCGGCGGCCAGTCGCGTCCCATCGTGAAGTCGTGCGAGACGACGCGTGTGCCCGGCGCGAGCTCGCGCAGCAGCTTCGGCTTGAGGCGCCGGTTCACCTCCGGCAGCAGGTACAGCGTCACGACGGTCGCCTCGCCGATGTCGGCCTCGAAGAGATCGCCGACCTTGAACGTGACGCGGTCGGTGACGCCCACCCGGTTCGCGATGTACTTCGCCTCGGAGATCCGCTCCGGATCGATGTCGATCCCCACGCCGCGCGCACCGTGCTGCCGCGCGGCCGCGATGACGATGCGGCCGTCCCCGCAGCCGAGGTCGTAGACCACGTCCTTCGCGGTCACGCCCGCGAGCTTGAGCATCTCCTCGACGACCGCCTGCGAGGTCGGGACGTAGGGCACGTCGAGCTCGCGCTGCGGCGGCACCTCCTCGACCGTGACCTGCGCGGGCGCGTGCGCGCAGGCGAGCGCGAGCGCCGGCGCCGCCAGCCAGGCGGCGAGCGCGCTGCGGCGCGAGGCCACGCTCACGGCGACTGCCTCGCGGGCGCGCCGCCGCGGTAGCGCAGGCCGATCGCGAGCACGACCACGCCGACCGCCAGCACCGCGACGCCCACCCACGCGCCGCGCCCGGTGTAGGCGAGGCTGGAATAGAGCAGGTAGGCGCTCGACAGGCAGAAGACGACCGGCGTCAGCGGATACAGCGGCACGCGGAACGGCCGCTCGGCGCGCGGCTCGCGGATGCGCAGCACGACGAGCGAGGCGCCGGCGAGCATGAAGAAGAACCAGAACACCGGCGCGGTGACCTCGATCATCGTCTGCAGGCCCCGGTTCCCGGTCGTGAGCGCGCCGAACGCGACGAGCGCGAGCGCGATGCACCCCTGTGCGACCAGGGCGTTCACCGGGGTGCCGGTGCGCTCGTGCCACCGTCCCAGGAAGCCGAGCAGCGGCCAGTCGCGCCCCAGCGCGTAGTTCGTGCGCGAGCCGGCGATGATCGTCGCGTTCGCGGAGGTGGCGGCGGCGGCCACGACCACCAGGCTGATGATCGCCGCGCCGGTGTCGCCCCAGGCGCGCGCGAGCAGATCCGCGGCCACCGCCTGCGAGCCCGCCATGCCCTGCATGCCGAGCCCGCGCAGGTACGCGACGTTCGTGAGCAGATACAGCACGACGATGACCAGGATGCCGAACACGAGCGCGCGGACCATGTTGCGGCGCGCGTCCTTGACTTCGGCCGAGATGTACGCCGCCTCGTTCCAGCCGCCGTAGGTGAAGAGCACGAGGACCATGGCGAGGCCGATGCCGGCGTGCCAGGGCTTGGCGCCTTCGGCCGCGGCGGCGGCCGGGGCCGGCGCCGCCGCCGGCTCGGCGACGAACAGCCCGGCGACGATCACCATCAGGAGCCCCGCGACCAGCGCCGCGGTCAGCACGTTCTGCGTCATCGCGCCGCGGCGCACCCCGGCGATGTTGATCGCGGTGAGCGCGACGACGAGCAGCGCGGCGTAGACCGCCGAGCCGAACCCGCCGAGCGGGACGAAGCGCGCCACGTAGTCGCCGAACACGAACGCGAGCGCCGCGATCGACGCGGTGGTGATCACGGTGACGCGCGCCCACGCGTACAGGAACGAGAGCCTGCTCCCGTAGGCCCGCGCGATGAAATGGTAGTCGCCGCCCGCGTTCGGGAAGGCCGTCGCGAGCTCGCCGTAGCAGAGCGCGCCGGCGAGCGAGACGAGGCCGGCCGCGATCCACACGACGAGCATCATCTGCTCGCTCGCGACGCTGCCGGCGACGATCGAGGGCACCGCGAAGATGCCCGCGCCGATCACGATGCCGACGATGACCGCGATCGCGTCGGTGGTCGAGAGCACGGGACGCGGCGCGCCGGTCGCGTCTTCGGACGAAGGGAGGGACACGTTGCTCAGCTCGATGCTTCTCGGCAGGGCGCCCGGCGCGGGAAGCCCTCGCCGGCCGCGCAGTGTAGCCGAACGGCGCCGGCCGGTGGGACTGTCGCCGCGCGACTACAGCCGGCCGCGCCGGGCGTCGCGGATGATCTCGCGCGCCGCGTTCGCCCCGGCGGCCCCGGCGATGCCGCCGCCCGGGTGCGTCGCCGGACCGCCGAGGTAGAGGGCGCGGATCGGCGTCCGGTACTGCGCCAGCGCGGGCACCGGGCGCATCCACAGCGCCTGGTCGAGCGCGAGCTCGGCGTGGTGCATCTGGCCCTGCGGCCAGCCGCGGGCGGCCTCCAGGTCGAGCGGCGTGCGGACGCTGCGCTCGACGACCGCCGCGGCGCCGCCCGGCAGGTGGGCGGCGAGCAGCGCGACGACCTGGTCGCCGAGCGCGGCGCGGCGGGCCGAGTCCCACGCGCCCTCGGCAAGCGCGTGCGGCGCGTACTGCACGTGCACGTCCACGCGGCGCCGCCCCGCCGCGTCGGCGGCTTCATCGACCGCGTGCGCCTCGAGGGCGGGCCGCTGCGGGACGCGGCCGTACTTCGCATCGTCGTGCGCGCGCTCGAGATCGTCGAGCGACGGCGCCAGGGTGAGCGCGGAAAATCCCGGCTCGCGGTCGAGCAGGAGCGTCGCGCGGGCGACGACGCCGCGCGCGCGAACGTTCCGCACCGCGCGCACGAGCTCCGGGTCGAGCCACGCCGGGTCGACGAGCTCGAGCAGCGTGCGCCGCGGGTCGATGCCCGAGACGACGCAGTCGGCGGCGATCTCCTCGCCGGTCGCGAGCACGATGCCGGCGGCGCGGCGGGCCCGCACCGTGATCCGCGCGACCCGCGCGCCGCGGCGGACCTCGATGCCGGGCAGCCGCGCGAGCACCTCGACGAGGTTCGAGCGCGGCGGGCGGAACACGCCGGGCGGGCTGCCGACGTGGCCGTGCAGCAGCGCGAACGCGGTGCCGCCCGAGCGCGGCCCCTGCGCGAGGTGCATGACGCCGCCGAGGCCGAGCAGGCCTTTCAGCTCGTCGCTCTCGAACCAGTCGTCGAGGAGATCGGCCGCCGGCATCGGCAGCACCCGCAGCAGATCCTCGATCGCCCGGCGGCCGAGGCGGCGAACCCGCCACGCGAGCCCGGCCATGCGCGCGAGCTCGCCCGGCGCGCGGGCGAGCGGATCGGGCGGCGGGCCGGCGTAGAGCAGCTCGAGTACGCGCGCCAGGCGCGCCATCCGCCCGCAGAACTGCGGCCGGCGGTGCGCGGCGCGCCGGCTCGCGCGCGCGGTCGAGGCGGCCGAGCGCGCCAGGTCGCGCGCGAGCTCGAGCCGGCCGCCGTCCGGAAGCGGCGCGGCGGCCCACGGGTCGGGCGCGTGCACGACGAGGCCGTGCCGCTCGAGCGCGAGGTCGCGCACGACCCGCGGCGGGATCCAGCCGGGCTCGAGCGCCGGCGCATCCGGCGCTTCGCGCTCGTCGACGACCAGCGCGCGCCGGCCCGCGCGCGCGAGATAGTGCGCGGCGACGAGCGCGTCGGCGTCCGCGCCGATGACGACCGTGGCGCCGCTCACCGCCGCGCTCCGAGCATCGTGAGCGCCGCGAGCCGGCCGGGCGCGCCCATCACGCCGCCGCCGGGGTGCGTGCCCGCGCCGCACATGTAGAGGCCTTCGACCGGCGTGCGGTACTTGGACCACCCGGGCGCCGGCCGCACGCTGAAGAGCTGCTGGAGCGAGAGCTCGCCCTGGAAGATGCTGCCCTCGGAGAGGCCGACGTCGCGCTCGATGTCGGCCGGCGTCACCACCTGCCGGTGCAGGATGATCGACTTCAGGTTCGGCGCGTACTCGGCGAGCGTGTCGATCACCGCGTCGCCGAGCGCCTCGCGCCGCGCGTCGGTCCAGCCGCCGTTCAGGCGGTAGGGCGCGTACTGCGCGAAGATCGACGCGACGTGTTTGCCGGGCGGGGCCATCGACGGGTCGATCATCGACGGGATCACGATGTCCATGTAGGGCCGGCGCGAGAACTCGCCGTACTTCGCCTGGTCGTACGCCCGCTCGAGGTACTCGACGCTCGGGCTGATCGAGATCGCGCCGCGCAGGTGCGCGCCCGGCCCCGGCAGGCAGGTGAAGTCGGGCAGGGCGTCGAGCGCGAGGTTTACCTTGGCCGAGGCGCCCCGGAACCGGAAGCGCCGCACCGCCTCGACGAGCTCGCCGGGCAGGTGCGCCTCGCCGACGAGCTCGAGGAAGGTGCGGCGCGGATCGGCGCTCGAGACGACGCGCCCCGCGCGGATCTCCTCGCCGCTTTCGAGGGCGACGCCGGTAGCGCGGCCGCTCTCGACCAGCACGCGCGCGACCGGCGTCCCGGTGCGGATCTCCGCGCCGAGCGCGCGCGCGGCCGCGGCGATCGCCGCGCTCACCGAGCCGTTGCCGCCCTTGGCGAAGCCCCACGCGCGGAAGACGCCGTCGAGCTCGCCCATGTAGTGATGCAGCAGCACGTAGGCGGTGCCCGGCGACCGCGGGCCGAGGAGCGTCCCGATGATCCCGCTCGCGGACTTGGTGCCCTTCAGCGCCTCGCTCTCGAACCACTCGTCGAGATAGTCGGCCGCGCTCATCGTGAGGAGCTTGTGCAGCGCGTGGAAGACGCCGCGACCCATGCCGCGGAAGTGGCGCGCGAGGCGCGCGAGGCCGGCGAGGTCGCCGGGCGCGAGCGAGGCCGGGTCGGGCGGGACCATGCCGAGCAGCGGCTTCACCGCGCGCGCCATCTGGTGCAAGGTGCGGCCGAACTCGTCGTAGGCCTCGGCGTCGCGCGGCGAGTGGCGGGCGAGCGCGCGGCGGTTCTGGTCGTGGTCGCTCCACTGCGCGAGGTGGTCGCCGTTCGCGAGCGGCGTCAGCGTGCTCTCGAGCGGCAGGACGTGCAGGCCGTGGCGCGGAAGCTCGAGGTCGCGGATGATCTCCGGCCTGAGCAGGCTCACCACGTACGAGTAGACCGTGAACGTGAAGCCGGGGAACACCTGCTCGCTGAACGCCGCGCCGCCGACGCGCTCGCGCCGCTCGAGCACGAGCACGCGTCGGCCGGCGCGCGCGAGGTACGCGGCGCACACGAGCCCGTTGTGGCCGCCGCCGATCACGATCGCGTCGTAGGGCTTCACCCGTTCCCCTCCTTTCCAAGGAGGGGATCAAAACGTCGGCAACGCACGCAGCGCTCACGCACGCTTGCGCTCCGGATCGAAGAACGGCTTCTTCACGACGTGCGCCGCGGCGCGCCGGCGCCGGTGCTCGCGGGTTCCCTCTCTCTCGCGTGCGGGGCCCGGCGCGGCGGGGCGCGCCTCGACGTGCGCGAGCGCGATGTACTGCTTGAGGAGCGGCGACCAGACGCCGCTCGTCGCGTAGCCGACCTGGCCGCCGTCGCCGTAGAGCGGCACGCTCGTGCGCCAGGCGGCGAGCGGCACGCGCGGCGCGAGGCCGGCCTCGGCGAAGAGCCGCTCGAACGAATCCCAGTCGACCGCGATGCCCACGAAGCGCCACGCCGGTCCGCGGGCGGCCTCGGCCGCGAGCGCGTCGCGGCCGACGAACGTCTCCTTGCCGAGGTCCACCGTCCAGCCGAGGTCGAGCTCGTAGGGCGAGGAGGTCTGGCTCTCGATCAACGCCTTGCGTGCCGACACGTAATCGACGTCGAGCAGCATCAACCCCGCCTCGATGCGCGCGACGTCGAGCGCGAGCATGCCGGCCGGCGTGATGCCGTACGGCGTGCCGGCCGCGACGAGCGCGTCCCAGACGGGCAGCGCGTCCGCCGCGTCGAGCCAGATCTCGTAGCCGAGGTCGCCGGTGTAGCCGGTGCGCGAGATCGTGACCGGATGCCCGGCGATCCGCGCCGCGGTCAGGCGGAAGTACCTGAGCCCGGCGAGGTCGGCGCCGCACGCCCGCTCGAGGATGTCGCGCGCGCTCGGTCCCTGGAGCGCGAGCGCGGCGGTGGCGTCGCTCGTGTCCTCGATCGAGACGTCGAGGCCGGCGGCGTTCGCCTCCAGCCAGCGCAGGCCCGGCTCGGCCGCGGTCACGCGAAAGACGGTCTCGTCGAGGCGCGCGATGGTGCCGTCGTCGAGCACCTTGCCGGCGGCGTCGCACCACGGGGTGTAGAGCACCTGGCCGATGCCCGCGCGCGAGACGTCACGCGGCACCATGCGGTCGAGGAGGCGCGCCGCGTCCCTGCCGGCGACGAGATACTTGCAGAGCGGCGAGACGTCGAGGAGCGCGGCGGCGCTGCGGATCGCGTGGTACTCGCGGTCGTGCGAGAGCTCGTAGCTCGACGCGACGACGTAGCCCGCCCAGCGCCGCCAGGCGTGGCTCGCGCAGAGCGCGGCGGTGCGCGCGTGGAACGGCGTGGTCCGCAGCATGGCGTATGCGCTCTTCTGCCCGGCTCGCCCGGGCGCGCGGAAGCCTATCACACGGCCGGAGGGGCCCGGCGCGAGTTGCGCGCGCCCGCGCGGTGCGCGCACGCCTCGGCGGGCGATGCGCTGGGACCGGATCCGCATCGGCGCGCGCTTGACGGAATCCTCCGGTGCGCCGCGGGCGAGCGCCGCGCGCTCGTTGCGCCGGCTAGCTCGCGGCGAGGACGCCCGGCGCGGGGAGGTCCAGGAAGACGGTGTTCGACGGCGGGCTCGCGCGGCCGCCGGCGGTGCGCGCGCGCACGTAGTAGCGGTAGCGACGGCCGCCGAGCGCCGTCGCGTCGATCCAGTGATTCACCTTGACCGCGTCGACGAGCCCGGCGTTGCCGAGATCGTCCGCGCGGTAGACGTCGTAGTGGCCGGCCTCCGGCACCTTCGGCCATTTCAGCGCCACGCGTCCCGCCTGCACGCTCGCCTCGAGCGCGCCCGCCCACGGGAGCGGCGCGTCGTCGGCAGCGGGCGCCTGCAGCGCGCCCTGCGGCCACAGCGTGCAGATCACCGGCCGATGGGTGCCGTCGAGCGCCTTGCAGACGTTGCAGTAGTCGCACTGCACGATGCGCTCGAGCGCGCCGCGCCGCACCTTGTCCGGCCAGTCCGGATCGGCGAGCAGCCCGCGCGCGATCGCCACCATGTCGGCCTTGCCCTCCGCGACGACCCGCTCGGCGTCGGCCGGGTCGGACAGCTTGCCGGCGATGGCGACCGGCGTCGCGTGACCGCACGAGACGAGAAACGCCTTGATCTCCGCGGCGAGCGGCACGTGCAGTCCGCGCGGGAGCCAGTCGCCCGGCATCGCGCGGTCGCCGGAATATCCCGAGTACGGGAACAGCACCTGTCCCGGCTCGTGCACCGCGTCCTCGAACTTCCCGCCGGCGGAGAGCGAGAGGTAGGCCGCGCCGAGTTCGGCGAGGCGCAGCGCGATGAGCCGTGACTCCTGCACGGTGTACCCGTTCTTGATGAACTCCTCGCCGTTGAGCCGGATGCCGATCGGGAAATCGGCGCCGGCCTTGCGCCGCACGCTCTCCATCACGCGCCCGATCAGCCGCAGGCGGCCCTCGAGCGTCTGGCCGCCGTAGGCGTCGGTGCGCGGGTTGGTGCGCGAGAGGAACGAGGAGAGCGTGTAGGCGTGCGCCGAGTGGAGCTCGGCGCCGTCGAACCCCGCCGCACGGGCGCGCGCGGCGGCATCGCCGAACTGCTCGATGATCCGCTCGATCTCCTCGGGCGCGAGCATGTCGACGGTCTGCCGCCAACCCGAACGGGCCACCTTGAGGAAGTGGATGATCTGCGGCACGACCTTCGCCTCGCCGGCGTCGTGCACGCGCCGCGCGAGCTCGCGCAGGCCCGGCACGAAGCGGTCGTCGCTGATGCGAAGCAGCGGGCCGGACTTCACGTGGTGGACCGCCATCGCCTCGACCACGACGAGCCCGGCGCCCCCGCGCGCGTAGCGCGCGTAGCGCTCGATCACGTCCTCGGTGACGACCCCGTCCTCGCCGCAGAGATGCGTGACCATCGCGGGCACCATGATGCGGTTGGGGAGCGTCATCCCCCGCATCGCAAGCGGCTCGAAGAGTTTCACCGGAACGATTCCCTGCGCGGCGCGCCCGCGTGCGGGCGCTCAGCCCGGACTTTCGCGGAAGATCCGCGCCGGGGGATTAGCCCAGATCACGCTTTCGCGACGGACCCGCGGCCGGCGCGCCGCGCGCCGCGCTCAGTCGCCGCCGATGCGCTTCAGCACCTCGGGGTCCATGCGGAAGCTGTGCGTCGCGTCGGGGTACGCCCCGTCGCGCACCTCCGCGGCATAGCGCTCTATCGCTCCGCGGATCAGCTCGCCCGCCTCCGCGTAGCGCTTGACGAAGCTCGGCGTGTAGCCGGCGAAGAGGCCGACGAGGTCGTGGAAGACGAGGACCTGGCCGTCGGTCTGCGCGCCGGCGCCGATGCCGATGGTGGGAATGGCGATCCGCCCGGTGATCAGCGCGGCGAGCGGCGCCGGCACGAGCTCGAGCACGACGCCCCAGCAGCCTGCGCCCTCCATCGCCACCGCGCCCTCGATCGCACGCCGCGCGGTCTCCTCGTCCTTGCCCTGCAGCTTGAAGCCGCCGAGCGAGGAGGCGGTCTGCGGCGTGAGGCCGACGTGGCCGAGCACCGGGACGCCGGCCCGCACCAGCGCCGCGGCGATCGGCGCGACCTCGGTGCCGCCCTCGAGCTTCACCGAGTCGGCGCCCGCCTCCTTGACGAGCCGCGCGGCGTTCGCGATCGCCTGCTCGGCCGAGGTGAACGAGAGGAACGGGAGGTCGGCCACCAAGAACGCCTCCGGCGCGCCGCGCCGCGCCGCCTTCGTGTGATGGACCATCTCGTCCATCGTCACCGGCACGGTCGAGTCGTAGCCGAGCACCACCATGCCGAGCGAGTCGCCGACCAGGAGCAGGTCGACGCCGGCCTGCGCGGCGATGCGCGCGGTGGGGAAGTCGTAGGCGGTCAGCATCACCAGGCGCGCGCCCTTCTTGCGCCTGAGCTCGAGAACGGTGGGTTTCATCTTGTTGCGTGGGGCGTGACGAGTGAGGAGCAAGGAGCGAGGAGCGAGGAGCGACGAATGCGCGCGCCGAAGCGGTGCTCGTGTCGAACCCTAATGGTGACCGCGGGCGGCGCGGCGGTCAACCATCCCGGCCGGCGGTCCGGCGGACCTCGGCTAGAATGACACGACCCCGGAGGCTTTCGCTCCTCGCTCCTCGCCCCTCACCCGAGAAGATGCAAGTCCCGCCCGCCGAGATCGGCGCCCCGGCCGACGCGGTCGACACGCCCGCGCTCGTGATCGAGCTCGACGCTTTCGAGCGCAACATGCAGCGCATGACGTTCGCCGTGCGCGGTGCCGGGGTGCGCCTGCGCCCGCACGCGAAGTCGCACAAGTGCCCGGAGATCGCGCTGCGCCAGGTCGCGGCCGGCGCGGTCGGCGTCTGCTGCCAGAAGACGAGCGAGGCCGAGGCGATGGTCGACGGCGGCGTCCGCGACGTTTTCGTCAGCAACGAGGTCGTCGGCGCCGCCAAGCTCGCGCGGCTCGCGCGGCTCGCGCAGCGCGCGAGAGTGAGCGTGTGCGTCGACGACGCCGGGAACGTCGCCGAGCTCGAGCGCGCCGCGCGCGCGGCCGGTGCCGAGATTCGCGTGCTGGTCGAGATCAACGTGGGCGCGAACCGCTGCGGCGTCGAGCCGGGCGCGCCGGCGCTCGCGCTGGCGCGGGCGGTGGCCGGCGCCGGGCACCTGCGGTTCGCCGGGCTGCACGCCTATCACGGCGCAGCCCAGCACCTGCGCAAGGTGAGCGACCGGCAGGCCGCGATCGCGCTCGCCACCCGCAAGGCCCGTGCGGCGAAATCGCTGATCGAGTCGGGCGGCATCCCGGTCGAGACGGTGACCGGCGCGGGCACCGGCACCTTCCCGTTCGAGGCGGCGAGCGGGGTTTTCAACGAGATCCAGCCCGGCTCCTACGTCTTCATGGACGCCGACTACGGCGCGAACGAGTGGACCGGATTCCCGGAGTTCGAGCAGAGCCTGTTCGTGCTGGCGACGGTCATGAGCGTGCCGGCGGCGGACCGCGCGGTGGTCGACGCGGGCCTCAAGGCCTCGAGCGTGGATTCCGGGCTGCCGCAGGTCGCGGGCCGGCGCGGCGTCGAATACGTCGCGGCGTCCGACGAGCACGGCGTGCTGCGCATCGCGCGCGGCGCCGACGCGCCGCGCCTCGGCGAGAAGCTGCGTCTCGTCCCGGGCCACTGCGACCCGACCGTGAACCTCCACGACTGGATCGTGGGCGTGCGCGGCGGCAGGGTCGAGGCGCTCTGGTCGGTGGCGGCGCGGGGGGCGGGATACTGACTGACAAAGAAAGTTGGCAGTGGACAGAAGAAGAAAGTTGGCAGTGGACAGTGGGCAGTAGACGGAGCGATGCGAGCGTCTAGACTTCGTTGAGCTGCCAACTGCCAACTGCCAACTGCCAACTGCCAACTGCCAACTGCCAACTGCCAACTGTCCACTGCCCACTTTCTTTCATGCCTGATTCCCGCGCCAGCCAGACACAGACCTGGGCGCTCGTGGCCGCGGCCGCGGCGATCCTCGCGATCACCTTCGGCACGCGCTCCTCGCTCGGCCTGTTCGTGTCGCCGCTCAACACCGCGACCGGCCTCGGCATCGCCACCATCAGCTTCGCGATGGCGGTCAACCATCTCATGTGGGGCGCGTGGCAGCCGGTGTTCGGCGCGATGGCCGACCGGTACGGTCCCGACCGCGTGATCCTGCTCGGCGGCGTGCTGCTCGCCGGCATGTTCGCGCTCGTGCCGCTCGCGACGTCCGCCCCGGGGCTCGTGCTCGCGCTCGGGTTCGGCGTCGCCGCCGGCGCCGCCGCGGGCAGCATGTCCACGCTGCTCGGCGCGATCGGCAAGTACATTCCGCCCGAGCGTCGCGGCGTCGCGGCGGGCATCGTCAACGCGGGCGGCTCGATCGGGCAGCTCGCCATCGCGCCGGTCGCGGCGGCGCTGATCGGCGCCGCCGGCTGGGCGAACGCGATGCTCGCGCTCGCCGCGATCTCGCTCGCGACGCTGCCGCTCGCCTGGCCGCTGCGGCGGCGTCATCACGCGCCGGCGGCCGCGGCCGCCGCGGCGCCGGCGCAGCCGAGCATGCGCACGGCGCTCCGCGAGGCGGCCGGCGACCGCAGCTACTGGTACCTGAACATCGGCTTCTTCGTGTGCGGCTTCCACATCGCGTTCCTGATCACGCACATGCCCGGCGTGATCGAGTTCTGCGGGCTGCCGCCGGCGCTCGCCGGCACCTCGCTCGCGGTGATCGGGCTCTTCAACATCGTCGGCAGCGTCGGCGCGGGATTCGTGATCCAGCGGCTGCGCATGAAGATCACGCTGTCCTGGCTCTATGCCTCGCGCGGGATCGGCGTCGCGCTCTTCCTGGTCGCGCCCAAGACCGAGCTCGTCGTGCTCGCGTTCTCGGTCTGGATGGGGCTCACGTATCTCGCCACGGTGCCGCCGACCGCGGGACTGGTCGGCAAGCTCTTCGGCACGCGCTATCTCGCGACGCTCTTCGGCATCACGCTGCTCTCGCACCAGGTGGGCGGGTTCCTCGGCGCGTGGCTCGGCGGCCTCGCCTTCGTGGCGAGCGGGCACTACGACTGGATGTGGTACGCCGACATCGCGCTCGCCGCGCTCGCGACCGCGATCCACCTGCCGATCCGCGAGCCGGTGATGAAGCGGCTCGCGCCCGCGGCGTAGGTCCCTTCTTTTCGAGGACGGGTCCGGCCGCAGGCCGGGGGGTGGTTGCGGCCGTTCCACGCGCCATGCGCTCGCACCATCCCGGGCGCTGCGCGGCCAGCCCTTCCCGGAGAGGAGGGGCCCTGCGCCTTCGGCGCCACCACCCCGGCGGCTGCGCCGCCACCCCTCCTCGGGGAGGAGGGGACTGACGTGCTACCGCACCGCCGGCGCCACGGCCGCGGTCGCGCGCTCGCCCGGGAACGCGAGCGCCGCGGCGAGCGTGCAGGCGGCGAGCGCCGCGAGCAGCACGAACAGCGCCTGGAAGTCGCCGGTGCGGCTGTGGACGTAGGCGACCAGCGGCACCGCCGCCGCGCTGCCGACGAACGACACGACGTAGCGAAGCGCGTAGGCGCGCGCGCGCCACTCCTCGGCGGTGTAGCGCGCGACCATCGCGTCGTTGATCGGGATCTGCCCGAACACCGCGAACATCATCGCGATCGCCACCGCGAGCATGCCGTAGTTCGCGAGCGTCGCCGCCGCGAATAGGAGCGGCACCTGCGCCAGCACGACTGCGACGAACACTCCCTTGAGCGGCCGGCGGTCGATCAGGTTGCCGACCAGGAGCTGCGCCATCGCCGCGATCAGGTAGGTGACGCAGACCAGCAATCCGATGCCGAAGGTGGTGTCGGTGAGCGCGCGCAGCCGCTCGTCGAACACCTTCGGCATCGCGACGGTGGTGGCGTTGAAGATGATGCCGTTCGCGATCACCGCGACGCACAGCACGGCGAACACGCGGGCGAGCAGCGCGCGCGGGAACCGCGCGCCGTCCGTGCGCACGGCGGCCGCGGCGCGCGGCGTCTCGCGCACGCCGACGGCGAAGGCGATGCCGATGGCGATGGTGACGAGCCCCGGGACGACGAACGCGGCGCGCCAGTGGATGAAGTCGGCGAGGGCGCCGGCGAAGAGCGCGGCGAACGCCAGCCCGGCGTTGCCGAAGACGCCGTTCACGCCGAGCGTCCGGCCGACGTTGGGCTTCTCCGACACCAGCATGGCGATGCCGACCGGGTGGTAGATCGCGGCGAACACGCCGATCAGCGTGAGCGCGGCCGCGAGCGAGACGGGTCCGGTGGCGAGGCCGGCGAGCACCGTGGCGCCGCCGATCCCGAAGAAGAACACCTTGATCATCCCCGCCCGGCTCCAGCGGTCGGCGAGCCAGCCGGCCGGCAGCGAGCAGGCGCCGAACGCGAAGAACGCCCCGGTCGCGAGCGGCAGGAGCTCGGCGTAGGGCCGCCGCCACTCCTCGGCGATGGCGAGCACCACCGTCGGGAAGATGAGCAGCAGCAGGTGGTCGAGCGTGTGCCCGACGTTCAGGAAGAGGTCGAGGCGGCGCCGCTCCGGCATGGGCCGGGATCATACCGGCCGCGCGGCGCGCCCGCCGCGGCGGTCAGGCGCCCGGGAACGGCCGGGGCGGCGAGTCCACCGCGCGCGCCGGCGGCGGCGCCGGGCTGGCGGAGGAGCGAGAAGGATGCGCCGCCGGCGGCCGCGCCGGACCCGGTGCGGCGTAGCGCTCGGCGAGGCGCGGCGGGAGATCGAGCGCGGCGAGCGTCGCGCGGACGAAGGCGGCGGGCAGCGGGAGCGGATCCATCGGGAAGCCTCGAGCGTGATGCCGGCGTCATTGTCAGGCGCCGGTGTTGCCGCCGTGTGTCAGCGCCGTAACCGCCGTCCCGGCCACCTTCGCGGACGCAGCGGTTCGTCATTGCCGCGGACGCGGAATCCGGAGCATGTGCAATCAACGGCTTGTTGGATCCCCGCCCCCGCTGGGAGGGGTCGCGCGGCGGCGCCCTAGCCGCCGGCGAGCTTCTCGACGATCCTGCGCTCGTAGTAGGCGTTGCGGCTCAGCCGGGCGCCACGGTGCGCGCCGAGCCGCATCCGCAGCAACGCCAGGCGGGCGAGCGCCCGTGAGCGCTCGCTCCTCTCGGTGACCGTGCGCAGGCTTGCCTCGAGCTCGGCCAGCTCGCGGCGCTCGAGCACCTCGACCGGCACCAGCCCCGCGTTCTTCAGGATGCGATTGGCGGCGCGCACCTCCGGCGGGACGAGCGGGTCCTCGTCGAGGTCCAGCGGCTGCCCGGCGCCGGGCAGGTTGTCGAAGTCGCCGCGGCGCATCGCATCCTGGATGCGCTCCTCGGCGAGCGCGTCGAGATTGGGCAAGCCGGAGGGCCGCATGGCGGCGAGCATAGCAGCCCGGCATCCGACTGGAAAACCCGGCGCGCGAGGAACACAATCGCGCATCGGCCGCGGCCAGACCGTGGGGAGCGGGTCAGATGAGAATGCCGGCAGTGCTCGTCGCATGCGCGCTCGCGCTGGTTGCGGCCGCGCCCGCGGTCGCGCAGGAGCGCGAGAAGGGCGAACCGCGCGATGCGGCGGCCGAGCGCCGCGCCCAGGCGCTCGTCGCCGCGGTGGTGCGCGTGAGGATGAAGGCGCTGCCAAACGCGCGCTCGAGCGAGACGCTCGGCGACGAGCGCGAGGGCACCGGCGTCGTGATCGACGACGCGGGCCACGTGCTCACGATCGGCTATCTCGTGATCGAGTCGGCCGCGATCGAGGTGACGACCGTCGACGGCAGCACGGTGCCAGCCGAGCTCGTCGCCTACGATCACGCGACCGGGTTCGGGCTGCTGCGGGCGCAGGCGCCGATCGGCGCGCAGCCGATCGCGCTCGGCGAATCGGGCGCGCTCGCGCTGCGCGAGCCCGTGATGATCCTGCCGTGGGGCGCGCCGGCGGCGGCGAGCGTGGCCTACGTCGTCTCGCGGCGCGAGTTCACGGGGTCGTGGGAGTACCTGCTCGACAGCGCGATCTTCGTGTCGCCGCCCACGCTCGTCTGGCAGGGCGCGGCGCTCGTCAACCGGGAGTACGAGCTGGTGGGCATCGGGTCGCTGCTCGTGCGTGACTCGGTGCGCGCCGAACGGCCGGTGCCGGGCAACATGTTCGTCCCGATCGATCTCCTGAAGCCGATCCTCGCCGACCTGAAGGCGAGCGGCCGCGCCGCCGGCCCGCCGCGCCCCTGGCTCGGCATGGCGACCGAGGAGGCGCGCGGGCGGCTCGTCGTGAGCCGCGTTTCGGCCGACAGTCCCGCCGAGCGCGCCGGCGTGCGCGCCGGCGACGTCGTGCTCGGCGTCGGCGCGACGCCGGTGAAGACCCACGCCGAGCTCTACCGCTCGGTGTGGGCGCTCGGGCCCGCGGGCGTCGAGGTCCCGCTGAAGGTCCTGCAGGACGGCGACACGAAGGACCTGCTCGTCAAGTCGATCGACCGCGCCGACTTCTTCCGCAAGAAGCCGGTGCACTGAGGCGGGGCCCGGCGCGGGCGCGGCGACCGCAGGTCAGTTCAGGCCGGCGTCCTTCCAGAACTTCATGCCCGAGATCGCGGCGCCCGCCTCGATGCCGGTCTCGGTGAAGTTGTACCAGTCCATGCCCTTGCGCAGCATCTCCGCTTCGGAGTCCTGCGCGCCCTTGCCGCCGACCGCGGCCCCGACGCGCCCGCCGCCGCCGGCCTCCCAGCCGGACGTGATGAAGTGCTGCATCGCCTTGCGGTCGTTGAACACGACGACCACCTTGCGCTTCTGCACGCCGAGCTGCGGGCCGGCGCTCGCCTGCGCGACGTTCATGTAGGTGTCCTTGCCGCTCGCGTTGTCGTGCACCACGCCCTTGCCGCCCGAGCCGCCCAGGACGAAGCTCAGCCCGTAGGTCGTGAAGACGCCGTAGCCCGCCGCCTGCGCGATCTTCGACTTGGCCTCCGGGCGCTTCGTGTAGAGCTCGGCCAGCGCGTCGCTCGAGACCTGCTTGATCTCGGCGCGCTGCTTCGCCGGGTCGGCGTATGCCGGCGCGATGCCGGCGGTCAGGAACGCAGCCATGCCGAGCACGGCGGCCACGGTACGAAAGCGCATTTCAGTCTCCTTTGTCGTCAGGTGGGATCCGGCCCGCCGCCGGCGGCGGCGGGCCCGTTGGAACGCTCGGCTGCACGCGTGCCGGCAGGGGCGAGCCGGGCGCAGTCCGTAGAACTTCGTGCACGGATCGCCCTCAAAGTTCAGTCTGCCCTGCCGCCGGTCGGGGCAGCCCGACATCCCGCCACCCCCACCTCCAGCGCCATGGCCCACCTCGACCGACGTCACGTTCTCGCATTCGCCGCGACCTCGCTCGGCGCGGCCGCGCTGGGATTGCCGCTCGCCGCTCGCGCTCAGGCGCTCATGCCCACCCCGCGCCAGACGCTCGGGCCCTTCTACCCGTACGGGCCGGAGGTCGAGAGCGACGCCGATCTCGTCACCGTCAAGGGCGGCACCGGCACGGCCAGGGGCGAGATCACGCTGCTCGGCGGCCGCCTGCTCGACGCGCGCGGCCGCGCCGTCGGCGGCGCGCGCATCGAGATCTGGCAGTGTAACGCATTCGGCCGCTACCACCACCCGCGCGACGGGCGCAACGTGCCGCTCGATCCCAACTTCCAGGGCTACGGCGTCGCGACGACCGGCGAGGACGGCGCCTACCGCTTCCGCACGATCAAGCCGGTGCCCTATCCCGGCCGCACGCCGCACATCCACTTCCGCATCGCCGTGCGCGGCACGCCGCTCCTCGCGACGCAGATGTACGTCGCCGGGCATCCGCAGAACGACCGCGACTTCCTCCTTTCGAGCATCGTCGATCCGAAGGCGCGCGAGCGCCTGCTCGTGCGCTTCGAGCCGATGCCGGGGGCGGACACGCTCGCGGCGAAGTTCGACATCGTGCTCGACAACGACGGCACGCTGCAGCGAGGGTAGTGGGCAGCGGACAGTGCGCGCCGGGCGGCGCTCCGCGGCCCGGCGAACGTGAATCTGCTGCGCCGCTGCGTCGAGTGCGGCGCGGTGCTCGGGCCGCGCGATCGCGTCCGCCAGCGCTCTGGCGCCCGGCAGCCGCGACCGCTCCGCTGAGCGAGCCCCGCGCGGCGCGCCGCGCCGCGGCGGTATAATTCGCGGCGCTCCGGTCGCGCGCCGCGCACCGGGAAACCCATCCCGCAAGGCCTTCCCGCGTGACCGACAGGACTCACGTTTCCACCGGCGCCGTGCTCGCCTGCGGCGCGCTCATCCTCGCGATCTCGCTCGGCATCCGTCACGGGTTCGGGCTCTTCCTGCAGCCGATGAGCATGGACAACGGCTGGGGGCGCGAGGTGTTCTCGTTCGCGATCGCGATCCAGAACATCCTGTGGGGCGCGGCGCAGCCGTTCACCGGCATGCTCGCCGACCGTTACGGCGCCGGGCGCACGATCCTCGTCGGCGCGATCCTCTACGTCGCCGGGCTGATGCTGATGGCGGTGTCGTCGACGCCGGGCATGCTCACGCTGAGCGCCGGCTTCCTGATCGGTTTCGGCCTCGCCGGCACCACGTTCTCCATCGTGTTCGGTGCGATCAGCCGCGCGCTGCCGCCGGCGAAGCGCAGCATGGGCATGGGCATCGCCGGCGCGGTCGGCTCGTTCGGACAGTTCATCATGCTGCCGGGCGCGATGACGCTGATCTCCGGGTTCGGCTGGGCGGTCGCGCTCGTCGCCCTCGGCGTGGTCGGCGCGCTGATGGTGCCGCTCTCCACCGCGCTCTTCGAGAGGAACGCCGTCCAGCGCCAGCCCACCGACATCCCGATTCGCGCCGCGCTCGACGAGGCGTTCCGCCATCGCGGCTTCTGGCTGCTCGGCTTCGGGTACTTCGTCTGCGGATTCCAGATCACCTTCATCGGCGTGCACCTGCCGGCGTTCCTGGTCGATCGCGGTCTGCCCGCGACGGCCGGCATGACGGTGCTCGCCCTCATCGGGCTCTTCAATATCGCCGGCTCGTTCCTCGCCGGCTATCTGGGCGGCCGCTTTCCGAAGCCCGCGCTGCTCGCGATCGTGTACGCCGCCCGCGGCGTGGCGATCGCCGCGTTCGCGTTCGGGTTGCCGATCACGGCGACGAGCGCCTACACTTTCGGGATCGCGATGGGATTCCTTTGGCTCGCGACCGTCCCGCTCACCAACGGGGTGGTCGCCACGGTGTTCGGGGTGCGCAACATGGCGATGATCGGCGGCGTCGTGTTCTTCTTCCACCAGGCCGGCGCGTTTCTCGGCGGCTGGCTCGGCGGCTACCTCTACGACCGCACCGGCAGCTACGAGCTCGTGTGGATGATGTGCATCGGCCTGTCCGTGATGGCGACGGCGCTCAACGTGCCGATCAAGGAGCGCCCGGTCGCGCGGCTGCAGGGGGTGGCGACGTGACGCGCCGCCGGCGCCGCATCCTGCAGGTCGCGCTCGTGGTGCTGGGCCTCGTCGCGCTCGGCGTCGCCGCGGGCGGCTACCGGCACCCCGATCTCCTGCTGCACTACGTCAATCTGCAGCTCTGCGGCTGAAGCGCCGGCGCGGTCTGCAGGAACGCGCGACGCGCCCCTTCGAGGACCAGGCAGGTGAGGACGCCGGTCCGGTACGCGCCGGTGTCGATGCCGATGCGATGTCGCCGGACCTCGGGCGCCGGCGCGATCGTGTGGCCGTGCACCACCGTGCACCCGAAGTCGGCTTCGGCGCGCAGGAACGGATCGCGGATCCAGAGCATGTGCCCCGCGGCCTGGCGCGCGAGCGGGACGCCGGGCCGCAGCCCGGCGTGGACGAACGCGTAGCCGCCTTCGCGGTGGCTGAGCGCGAGCGCGCGGAGGAAGGCTTCGTGCGCGCCGGGCAAGGCGCGGGCGAGCCGGCGCCGCACCGCTTCCAGATGGGCGGCCCGCGCGGCGAGCGGCCCGTCGGCCGCCGTCGCGTCGACGTCCACGCCGTACTCGGCGAGCGTCGCGTGGCCGCCGTACCGGATCCAATGGTGGCCGGACCGCAGCTCGCCGTCGAGGAACCGCACGACGGTGTCCTCGTGGTTGCCCTTGAGAACGACGCGCGCGAAGCCGCGCGGCGGCGGAGCGACGAGCGTCTCGACCACTTCGCGGGCGCGCGGGAAGCGGCTCACGTAGTCGCCGAGGTAGACGATCACGCGCCGACGCGCGGCGCGGCGCGCGGCATCGGCGACGATCGCCTCGTGCAGCTCGGCGAGCAGGTCGGCGCGCCCGTGCACGTCGCCGATCGCGTACACCACGCCGGCGAGCGGGCCGCGCGCCGCCGGCGCGCCGGCGGCCCCCGGCGCCTCGCTCCGCAGGATCGGCATCGGCGCTATGCCGCCTGCAGCGGCTGCTCGGTGCGCCCGTGCCCGGTCCAGCGGCGGAAGAGCTCGTGCTCGACGCCGACCTGGTCGAGCGCCTTGCCGATCGACTGGTGGACGAGGTCCATGATGGTCGCCGGCCGATGGTAGAACGCGGGCATCGGCGGCAGGATGACCGCGCCGCAGTCGGCGGCGCGGGTCATGAGCTCCAGGTGGCCCTTGTGCAGCGGCGTCTCGCGCACCATCAGCACCAGCGGCCGGCGCTCCTTCAGCGTGACGTCGGCCGCGCGCACCACCAGGTTGTAGGTGAAGGAGTTCGCGATCGCCGAGAGCGTCTTCACGGTGCACGGCGCGACGATCATGCCGCGCGTGCGGAACGAGCCGCTCGCGACGCATGCGCCGACGTCCTTGTTGCTGTGCACGACCTCGGCGAGCGCGCGCACCTCCGCGACCTCGACGTCGGTCTCGATCGCGAGATTGGTGCACGCCGCCTCGCTCAGGATGAGGTGCACGTTGACCTCGAGCTCGCGCAGCACGCGCAGCAGCTCGACGCCGTAGACGACGCCGGTGGCGCCGGTGATCGCGACGACCAGGGGCCGGCTCATGCGCGCCTCCCGGCCGGTGCGCCTGCGGCGGCGCGCGGCCGCGGCGCGCACGGCGGCGACTGCACCTCGGCCGAGGTCTCGAGCACGGCGAAGCCGGCGCGCCCGAGCGCCTGCGCCACCGCGCCGATGTCGCGCGTGACGCAGCGGACGATGACGCGCTTGCGGGGCCGGTCGGTCGCGTCCGGCAGCTCGTTGCGGCCGATCGGGTAGAGCGCGTGCAGCGTCGCGCCCGCGGCCTCGACCGCCGCGGCGATGCGCCCGAGCACGCCGGGCCCGAGCTCGGTCGGGGCGAGCGTGACCCCGCTCCACTTCTCCCAGGCGCCGAGGAACTGCGCGGCGAGCTGCAGGATCTCGGTCGCCGAGATCATGCCGACCACGCAGCCGTCCTCGAGCACCGGGAACTGCCCGACGCCCAGCGCCTGGCCCTTCAGCAGGCAGTGCTCCATCGTGTCGGCCGCGCGCACCGTCGCCGGGTTGCGCACCATCACGTCCTTCACCTTCAGCCGGTTCACGAAGAACGCGAACTCGTCCGGGCTCTGGGTGCGGGCGACGAAGTCGGCCGCGCGCAGGCAGCTCTGGCGGGTGACGAGACCGCGCAGCCGGCCTTCCTCCACCACCGGCAGCGCGTGCAGGTTCTGCTCGGCGATGACCCGCTTCGCCTCCGCGAGCAGCGTGTCGCTGGTCACCGTGGCCGGGTCGGCCTGCATCCAGTTGCGCACGATCATCGGGCTCCTCCCCTCCACTCGCTCACTCGCACCCGCGCACGAAGCCGGCGAGCGCCAGCGCCGCGACCGACATCGCGTTCGCGATCTCGCCGGCGGCGATGCGCGCGGGCACCTCGCGCGGGTCGACGAGCACCACCTCGAGGTCCTCGCCCGCATCCGGCGCCGGCGCCGATCGCGCGCTCAGCCCGCGCGCGAGATAGATCCAGGCCCGGTTGGCGAGGAGCGCCGGCTGCGGGCGCAGCGTGCCGAGGAGCGCGAGCTCCCCGCCGCCGTGCCCGGTCTCCTCGGCGAGCTCGCGCGCGGCGCCCTCCTCGGGACGCTCGCCCGGCCGGTCGTGCAGCCCGCCCGGCACCTCCAGACCGGCCTCGCGCGTCCCATGGCGGTACTGCCGGATCAGCACGAGCTTCCCGTCCGCCGTCAGCGGCACCACCATCAGCCAGTCCGCCATGTGGACGACGTAGAAGTCGCGCGGCCGGTCGGTGCGCGGCGAGCGCGCCCGGTCCCTCGTGACGCGGAAGAGCCCGAGATCGACCACCGGCTCGGAGGCGACGAGCGGCCACGGGCGGATCATCCGGCGAGCGCCGCCGCCGGCGCGCGGGCGCCCCGGTACAGACGCACGAACTCGTCGACCGCGACGCGCGCGAACTCCGGCGTGTAGAGGTGCAGGTCCACCTCGCGGACGCGGCCGCGATCGGCGATCTTCTCCTTCAGGCGCGCGACGAACGCGGCGTCCGCAGCCGGGTCGTAGATCGGCCGCCCCTCGCGGTCGAGCGACGACCAGCCCTTGAGCGGGACGAGGAAGGTCCACGGCCCCTTCGCGCGGTTCAGGCGCTCGGCGATCACGTCGGCGGCCCGGCGCAGCTCGTCCGCCGTGGTGCGGACCTGCACGCGCAGGGCGTCCTGCACGTACTGCGGCCGGTCCTTGGTCTTCTCGATCATGTCGGGCCGGCCGCCGTAGGACAGGATGTCCAGGCCGCAGGGCGCGAGCACCATCGGGATGCCCGCCTCCACCGCCGCCATCAGGCGGTGCGGCCCGGGGTCGCGGTTCCCCTTGAAGAGGTGCTCCATCACCCCGCCGATGCAGATGTCGAGCACGCCGTGGAAGGCGCCGTCGCGGATCATCTCCTCCATCGCCCGGTCGCCCTTGCCCTGCGCGTGGCAGACGATCGGCGTGAAGCCGGCCTCCTCGAGCATCCCGAGCGCGGACTGCACCGCCATCTCGCCGAAGCCGAACGACGAGACGGCGACGCACGGCTTGTCGAACCGGATGTCGGTGCCCTGCGTCATCTCCACCATGCCGCAGATGGCGCCGATCGCGTTGGTGATCTGCGCCTTCAGCAGCGGGTTCATCTTCACGATGTCGAGCACCGTGTGATGCATGGTGATGTCGCGCGTGCCGACGTACTTGTCGATGTAGGCCGGGTGCGCCGCCATCGGCGAGGCCATGAGCTTCGGCATGCCGAAGGGCAGCCGCTGCATGATCGAGGTGGCGACCAGGGTCGCCGTGCCGCCGCCGATGCCGATGATGCCGTGCACGCGGCCCGCCTTCACCAGCTCGTCGACGATCGCCGCGGCGCCCTTGATCTGGTTCGCGGTCGCCGTGTCCCGGTCGGAACGGTACTTCTCGCGCACCACCTCGATCGGGAGCCCGCCGCGCGCCGCCACTTCCTCGGTGCGGATGTCGCCGGGGAAGGGCGGCGGCTCCTCCATGCTGAAGTCGAGCAGGATGGCCTCGTGCCCGCGCCCCGCGATGAGGCCCTTCACGAAGACGATGTCCTCGCCGCGGGTGTCCAGGTTGCAGACGACGACGATGCCTTTCCCGGACTTCATTTCGCCTTGGCCTGCTTGGGCGCCTCGGGACGGGTGAGCCGCGGGATCATGTCGGCGACCGGGCTCGAGCCCTTGAAGCCGTACTCGTTCCAGCGGTCGGACACCTTCTGCAGCACCGCGCGGTCCATGAAGATCTCGCTCGGCTTGTTCTTCCACTCGAACGGCGTGCAGGCGTCGAGCAGGATGCGGCTGGTGATCTCGCGCGCCTCGATCGGCAGGCCCGGGTCGAGCGGCGTGGAGCGGCCGCGGTCGATGATCTGAGCCGAGCGCTTCGGGTCGAAGCGCGTGGCGAGCGCCCACCAGATGCGGTCCCAGTCGTCGGCGGCGATGTCGTGGTCCACCGTGATGACGCCCTTGACGCCGTAGTGCCCGGTCGTGCTCGCGATCACCGCGTTGCCGACGTGGTTCGAGTGGCCCGGGTACATCTGCTTCACCGACACCACGACCCAGAAGCGCCCGCACGCCTCCGGCGGGATGTAGACGCTCTGGATGCCCGGCACCTTCATGGTCTCGAGGTCGTACCACAGCGTCGCCGTGCGGTTGAGCGACTGGATCATGTGGATGTCGTTGATCGGCTTGCCCACCGTGGTCGCCCAGAACACCGGCTTGTTGCGGTGGAGGATGCGCTTCACGCGCAGCACCGGCTTCGGATAGTCCTTGCCCTTGTTGCCGGAGTAGTAGCCGGTGTACTCGCCGAACGGACCCTCGTCCATCAGCTCGTTCGGGTCGATCCAGCCCTCGGCGATGATCTCGGCGTTCG
>JAHDYJ010000215.1 GCA_023383795.1 Burkholderiales bacterium
TCTGCGCGTACAGGTTCTTCGAGCACCAGAACCAGTCGGTGTCCCAGCGCCAGATGTAGTCCCGCGTCGTGAGGTAGTCCTCGTCGCGCGTGCGCAGCGAGCGGTAGTAGATCTTCTCGTACGTGTAGTCGCTCGCGTAGGGCGCCTCGTCGACGAAGCGGCCGGTGGTGATCACGTGCTCCGCCGGCCCGAACACGACGCCGTCGACGAAGTCCGCGTCGCCGCCGCAGCGGCGCCCGAGGTCGGCGAAGAAGGCCTTCGGATCGGCGTGCCGCACGTGCTCGAGCCGGACGTAGCGCCGCACCGGCACGAGCTTCGCGCGCACGCGGAGCGCGTAGCCGAGCGTGCCGTAGGAGTTCGGGAAGCCGTGGAAGAGGTCGGCGTGCTCGTTGTCCGGCCGCGCGAGCACCACCGAGCCGTCGCCGAGCAGCACCTCGAGCTCCTGGACCGATTCGTGCACCAGCCCGTGGCGGAACGAGGAGGACTCGATGCCGATGCCGGCCACGGCGCCGCCAATGGTGATGGATTTCAGCTGCGGCACCACGCACACCATGGCGTCGCGCGCGAGCGTCGCGTCGGTGAGCGCGGCATAGGTGGTCATCCCCTCGACGTCGACCCAGCCGGCCGCCGGATCGATCTCGAGCACGTGGTCGAAGGCGCGCACGTCGAGACGTCGCCGCGGTGCCTCCTCGCGATCGCGGAACAGGTTCGAGGTGTCCTTCTGCAGCCGCGGGGTCGTCCCGGCGGCGGCCAGCGCGTGCACGAGGCGCTGCCTGCGGTCGGCGTAGCTCTCCACCGTCAGGTCCTTCGCAACCCCACTCGGCGCTGCCTGCAGCCGCGAAGGAGGGGATAAACAAGGGGTCTGCCCCTTGTTCGTTCGGGGATATACAAGGGGGATACCCCCTTGTCCGTACGACCGTCCAGTCCGCGAAGAAGCATGGCCGCGATTCCGAAATGGCGCCTAAACCCGCCGCCCCGTGAAGTCCTCGGCGATCTTGTCCTCGAAGAAGCTGGTCGGCGACGGCGCGGCCATGAACTGGCGGTGGATCTCGGGCGAGACGCCAGCATAGGCCATCACCTGGCCGTCGCTGAACTCGACCTCCATCACGCGGGTCTTCGGGTCGTAGCCGACGGCCCGGATCCGGCTCGAGTTGACGCGCTTGCGCTCCATGAAGTCCTCCTCGCGGCGACGGCGCGCGCCGCCTTGCATCGATGCTTCGCGCGAGGATACCGCAGCCGGCGCGATCCGCGTCAGCCGCCGCCGGCGACGAAGGCGAGCCCGACGCCCGCCCCGGCGGCGGAGGCGGCGGCCGGGACGAGGACCGCGCGCGCGACCCGCCAGCCGGCCACCGCGAGCACGATGCCCATCTTGAATGCCATGTTCGAGGCGAGCGCGATCGCGATCACGATCGCGGTTTCCTGCGCGCCGATGCGCTCCACGCCGAAGAGCTGCAGCGCGGAGAGCGCGATGGCGTCCATCTCCACGAGTCCGGACACGAGCGCCACGACGTACAGGCCGCCGCGCCCGGCGACGTCGGGGATCCAGGCGGCGGCGAACAGGACGAGCGCGAAGATCGCGCCGAACGTGAACGCGGTGCGCAGCTCGGTCGGGTTCTTGACTTCGGGCGTCGGCAGATCGCCCCCGCCGCGCAGGCGGCGCCACCAGACGAGCGCCGTGCCCGCGAGGCCGGCGACGAGCGCGCCGCCGAGCACCGGGAGGAGCGCGGGCAGCGCCCGCGGCTCGACGATCGCCGCGATGACCGCGAGCCGCACGAGCACGACCAGGTTGGCGGTCAGGATCACCAGCGCGGCGACGCCGACGAGCGTCGCCTGCCGCCCGTGGCGGGAGTACACCAACGTCGTCGCGGTGGAGGACACCAGGCCGCCGAGGATGCCGAGCGCGAAGGCGCCGTGCCGCGCGCCGACGAGCTTCAGCGCGATGTAGCCGGCGAGGCTCAAGCCCGAGATCAGCACGATCATCAGCCAGATCCGGTACGGGTTGAGCGCGCCGTACGGGCCGTAGCCCTGGTCCGGGAGGATCGGCAGCACGACGAACGACAGCGCGGCGAACTGCAGCATCGCCATGATGTCGCGCCGCTCGAACCGCTCGAGGAGCCCGCGCAGCTCGGGCTTGAAGTAGAGCAGGGCGGTGGTGGCGATCGCGAGCATCACCGCCAGCGTCTGCTCGCCGTACCAGCACATCGCGCCGAGCACGTAGGCGAGCAGCACGGCGACCACGGTCGTGGTGCCCGGATCGACGCTCGGCTCGGCGCGCTGGTAGGCCGCGATGATCGCGATCCCGACGAGCACGAGGCCGGCGGCGACGATCCACGGCGCGCCGGCGCGCTCGGCCACGAGCGCGGTCACCGCGCCGAAGAGCGAGATCAGCGCGAACGTGCGCAGCCCCGCTCTTGCGTACGGGCTGCGCTCGCGCTCGATGCCGATCAGCAGGCCGATCGCGAGGCTGGTCGCGAGCGCCGGCAGCGCGGCGAGGCCCTCGCTTTCGAGCAGCGCCTGCATCGGGGCCTCACGCCGCGAGGGGCCACAGCCCCTCGTGGCCGGCGAAGCACGGAGAACCGCGTTCTCCGCCGTCGGTTCCCATCAGGGATTCTCCCAGTGCTCGAGCGTGAGCTGCACCGCCTGCGCGCCGTTGAACTCGTCGATCGCGAGCCGGTACGCGCCGCGGATGCGCTCGGGCACCGGCGCGGTGCGGCGGAACAGCATCGCGTCGAAGCTGCGGCCCTGGCGCGCGAGGCGCAGCTTCAGGTGGCGCTCGCCGACGAGCTTCTGGCCCTGCACCGCGAACTCGTCGGCGAACACCGGCTGCGGAAAGCCCTGGCCCCAGGTCTCCCGCTCGAGCATGCGCGCCACCTCGAGGCTCGCGAACTCGACCTCGAGCGACCCGTCCGTCTCGACCACGCGCGCGAGCGCCGCCGGATCGGCGAGCTCGCGCACTGCGCTCTCGAGGAGCGCGCGAAAGGGCTCGAGCGCGTCGGGGCGCAGCGTGAGCCCGGCGGCCGCCGCGTGGCCGCCGAAGCGCAGCAGCAGGCCGGGGGCCCGCTTCGAGACGAGGTCG
>JAHDYJ010000216.1 GCA_023383795.1 Burkholderiales bacterium
GCGCCGAGCAGCCAGACGAACGCCGCCGCCGATGCGGGCGCGTCGCGACCCGCCGCGAGCAACGCGCCGACGGCGATCGTGGCCAGCCCGGCGAGAGCGCCGGCGTATCCCATCACTCTCCCGCGCCGGGCGCGGTCGATCGTCTTGCCGAGGACGTCCTTGTGCGCCACCGAGCACAGGCCGCGCGCGAGGCTGAACACGGCGAGCAGGCCGACGATCGACCAGCCGGCCGCCGCGCCGGAGGCGGTCGCCGCCACCGCCGCCATTCCGAGCACCGCGAGGCCCTGCAGCACGCTGCCCGCAACCCATGCCCACTTGCGGACCGGCGCGCGCCGGAGATAGCCGGCGATCGCGAGCTGGGGAACGAGTGCGCCGGCCTCGCGCACCGGCACCAGCAACCCTATCGCGAGGGCTGGCGCGCCGAGGCTCGCGAGCAGCCACGCGAGCACGAGCCGCGCGCTCGCGAGCTCGTCCGCGGTCTTCGTGGCGAGCGAGGAGACGAGGTGCAGCGCCGCGCTGCGCGGCTCCTCGCGGCACGCGTCGTCCGGGATCTCGCGGCAGGCGCGCGCATCCTCGTCGGCGGTGAGCGCGTCGTAGAACCGCGCGAGCGCCATCGCCCCGACCGCGCTCCGCGCCTCAGCGCGCCGCCAGCGCGCCGAGCGCCGCCCGCAGCCGCGCGTAGTAGTCGGCCCGGTCGGCCCGTGCCGCGAACTCCGCGCCGGCGGTCTCGTGCAGCGCCTCGACCTGCCGCTGCAGCGCCTCGCGCAGCGGCGCGGGCAAGTCGCCGCCCGCGATCGACGCGATCGCCTCGAGCAGCCGGAACAGCACCGCCGGCGTGCGGCGCGCGGTCTGGCGGATCTGGTCGAACGCGGCATCGACCATGCCGCCGTAGGTCAGGGGGACGCACACCAGCCGCACGCGGCCGCGCGCGTCGCGCGAGTAGCGCGAAGGCAGCGCACGCCCGGCGAGCAGCGCGAGCGCCGAGGCCAGCCGGTCGATGCAGTTGAGCGCGGTGTACGGATCGTTGATCCCCGGAGATAGCGCGCGCAGCGCGACCTCGACGAGCTGGTGGACGGCGAACTCCGGGTCCTGGGTCGCGGTGCGCTCCGGACCGGTGACGACGGCGGCGGCGATGCGGGCGGCGAGCTCCGCGTCGACCGCCGCCGCCGGCGCGGCCCAGGCGAGCGGCCGCCCGGCGATCAGGAACTGCCCCGGCCGGTGCGCGAGGCGGATCACCAGGTCGCGCTCGCGCGCGGCCTCGAGCAGGTCGGCCGCGTCGATCGCCTGGACGTAGCCCGAGCGCGGCGCCTCGATCGCGCGCTCGCTGCGCCAGACCCCGTCCGGCACGCCGTCGTCCGGCTCCTCGTCCGGCGCGGGCCGGTGCGTGCCCGCGGCGCGCTCGGGAAAGCTCGCGCGCACCGCCTGCTCGAGGTTCGTGGCGACGTCGTCGATGACGTGCGCGGCCTGCACGAACCGCGACACGTGGTGGATGAAGTAGATCAGCAGCGCGAACGCGGCGATGCCCAGCGCGACGCCGCCCGTCACCGCCGTCTGCGGCACGAAGACGTCGCCGGCGTCGCTGCGCACCGCGGCGAGCGCGAGGAGGCAGTAGACGAAGGTGCCGACGAACACCCCCATCACGAGCTGCGTGCCGTTGTGCTGCATGAAGTTGCGCATCAGGCGCGGGCCGAACTGCGAGGACGCCGTGTTCAGGACCACCATCGTGATGGAAAACACCAGCCCGGCCACCGTGATCGCCGAGCCGGCGATGGTGGAGAGCAGGGCGCGCGCGCCCTCCGGTCCGGTGAGGTCGAAGCGCTGCAGCCCGGCGATGCCGCGCGCCGGCCCGGCGGCGTCGATCCAGATCAGCGCGGCGGCGAGCAGCGCGGCGGCGGCGCTCAGCAGGCCCGGCACGAACCAGTAGCTCGCGCGCAGCTGCGCCCACAGGTACGCGAGGCGCGGACCCATCGCCGCCGCTATTCGTGCGCGATCTTCTTGTCGGTGAACAGGTAGTCGCGCAGCTCGCCGTCAAACTTCGGGTCGCGCCGGCGGATCCACTCGAGGACCATCGCCGCGTGCTCCTTCTCCTCGTCGCGGTTGTGCGCGAGAATCGCTCGCAGCTCCGGATCCTTGCACGCGTCGACGCGCTGGTTGTACCAGTCGACCGCTTCGAGCTCCTCCATCAGCGAGACGATCGCGCGGTGCATGTCGCGCGTCGCGTCGCTCAGCTCGCCCGCCGGCTCGTGGTAGCCCTCGCTTGCCATCGTCGTTCCTCCTGGAGTGTCCCGGTCGAAGCGCGCGGCCGCGCCGCGCTGCCGCATCATAGCAAGCCTGGCGCCGGCGGCTCGCCCGGCCACGCGAGCGTCATGCGCAGCGGCAGATGATCGGACGCCGTGCGCGCGCGCTCGCTCGCGTGCGCGGCGAGCGTCCGGCGCAGCGCACGCGGCTCGACCCAGATGCGGTCGAGCGCGAGGAGCGGCCGGCGCGCGGGGAAGGTGGCGGGCGCCGGCACGCGGCCGAAATGCGCGCGCAGCCAGCGCAGCGTGCGGCCCCACAGGAACCACTCGTTCAGGTCGCCCATCAGCACGACCGGCTCGGGCCGCACCGGCGCGAGCAGCCCGAGAATCCGCCGGATCTGCGCCCGCCGCTCGCCCGGCGCGAGTCCGAGATGCGTCGCGACGACGCGCAGGTCGCCGTGCGGCGTCCCGAGCCTGAGGTCGAGCGCCCCGCGCGGCTCGCGTCCCGGCACGCTGAGGTCGACGCGGTTCGCCGCGCGCACCGGCAGCCGCGTGAGGATCGCGTTGCCGTAGTGGCCGGTCTGCGCGAGCAGCGTGGGGCCCGCCACCCCGGCGCAGCCGAGCTGGCGCGCGAAGTCCTCGAGCAGGTCGAGGGCCGCGGCCGGCCGCCACTCGAGCTCCTGCAGCGCGACGACGTCGGCGTCGAGCTCGCGCAGCACCGCGAGCACGCGGTCCGGATCGCGCCGTCCGTCCGCGCCGACGCAGCGGTGGACGTTGTAGGTCGCGACCGCGAGCGCCATCAGGCG
>JAHDYJ010000054.1:0-14655 GCA_023383795.1 Burkholderiales bacterium
AGATCCACGAGTCGATCGGGCATCCGCTCGAGCTCGACCGCATCCTCGGCGACGAACGGAACTACGCCGGCACGAGCTTCGTCACCCCGGAGATGTTCGGGACGTACCAATACGGCTCGCCGCTCCTCAACGTCACCTACGACCCGTCGATTCCCGGCGAGGCCGCCTCGTTCGCGTTCGACGACGACGGCGCGCCCGCCGAGAAGGTGTGGCTGATCCGGCACGGCATCCTCGAGCGGCCGCTCGGCGGCCGGCTCTCGCAGCTGCGCGCGGGCCTTGCCGGCGCCGCGAGCACCCGCGCCTCGGGCTGGAACCGGCCGCCGATCGACCGCATGGCCAACCTGAACGTGGAGCCCGGCGCGAGACCGCTCGCGGAGATGATCGGCGCGGTCGAGCGCGGCGTGCTGATGCGCACGAACGTCTCGTGGTCGATCGACGACTCGCGCAACAAGTTCCAGTTCGGGTGCGAGTGGGGCGAGCTGATCGAGCGCGGCCGGATCGTCGGCGTGGTGAGGAACCCGAACTACCGGGGCGTTTCGGCGACCTTCTGGCGCAGCCTGAGGATGGTCGGCGACGCCGCGACGTTCGAGGTGCACGGCACGCTCTATTGCGGCAAGGGCGAGCCGAACCAGGCGATCCACACCGGCCATGCCTCGCCGGCGTGCCTGTTCGGCGACGTCGCGGTGTTTGGCAGCGCCGACGCATGAAGGCGGCGTTCCTCGAGCTCGCCGACCGGCTGTGCGCGGAGCTCGGCGCGGACGAGGCGCTCCTGCTCGAGCTCGCGGCGGAGCGCTCGGATTTCGTGCGCTTCAACCACGCGCGGGTGCGCCAGGCGGGCAGCGTCGAGCAGCGCTTCCTCTCGGTGCGCCTCGTGCGCGCGCGCCGGCAGGCGACGGCCGGGATCACCCTCGCCGGCAACGGCGGGGACCTCGCTCATGCGCGCGCGACGCTCGCGCGGCTGCGGGACGCGGTTGCCCTCCTGCCGGAGGATCCCTGGCTGCTCGTGAACGAGCAGCCGGAATCGACCGACGCGGCGCATCGCGGCCGCCTCGCGCCCGGCGAGGACGTCGTGCGGCAGGTCGTCGGCGCCGCGCGCGGGCGCGACCTGGTGGGCATCTACGCCGGCGGCACGATCTATCGCGGCCTTGCGAGCTCGTACGGGCAGCGGAACTGGCACGAGGTGGACTGCTTCAACCTCGATTGGAGCCTCTACCTGCGCGGCGACAAAGCCGTCAAGACCGGCTATGCCGGTTTCGACTGGGACGCCGCCGCGCTCGAGGCGAAGGTCGAAGGCGCCGCGGCAGAGCTCGCGCTGCTCGCGCTGCCGCCGCGCACGATCGCGCCGGGCGAGTATCGCGCCTACCTCGCCCCGCGCGCGCTCGAAGAGCTGATGGGCCTGCTCTGCTGGGGCGGCTTCTCGGCGCGGGCCCGCGCGACCCGGCAGTGCCCGCTCATGCGCATGGAGCACGGCGAGACGCTGTCGCCGAAGGTCACGCTGATCGAGAACACCGCCGACGGCGTCGGTCCACGCTTCCAGCACGACGGGTTCGTCAAGCCGCCGCAGGTGACGCTCGTCGCCGAGGGGCGTCTCGGCGAGCCGCTGGTGTCGCCGCGCTCGGCGCGCGAGTACGATCTGCCGACCAACGCCGCCGGCGCCCACGAGAGCCCGGAGGCGCTCGACATGTCCCCCGGCGACCTCGCGCCGGGCGAGGCGCTGCGCGCGCTCGACACCGGCCTCGCCATCGGCAACCTCTGGTACCTCAACTACTCGGACCGCGCGGCCGGCCGCATCACCGGCATGACGCGGTTCGCGACCTTCTGGGTGGAGTCCGGCCGCATCGTCGCGCCGGTCGAGCCGATGCGCTTCGACGACTCGGTCTACCGGATGCTGGGGCGCAATCTGGTCGATCTCACCGAGCGCCGCGAGCTGCTGCTCGACGCCGGCACCTACGGCGAGCGCTCGACCGGCAGCATGCGGCTGCCCGGGGCGCTGCTCGGCGCGCTGCGGCTCACGCTGTAGGTCGCGCCTCGTCGCCACCGGACGCCCGCCGGTCGCAGGGGGATTCCAACCGCGCGCGACTTGTGCCACGCTTTCCGATCGGCGCCCGCGAAGGAGACCTTCCATGGCGGACTCGGTACGCAAGGTCGAGTACTTCTCGACCCAGGTGCCCGATCGTCCGGGCGAGGCATTCAGGGTGCTCTCGACGCTCGTCAGCGCGAACGTCAATCTGCTCGCCTGCACCGGATTCCCGCGCGGCAGCCGCTCGCAGATCGACGTCGTGCCCGAGGACGCGCGGCGCTTCAGGACGGCCGTCAGGAAGGCCGGGCTCGCCTTCACGGCGAAGAAGGCCGGCTTCATGATCCAGGGCGAGGACCGCGCCGGGGCGCTCGCCGAGTGGCTCGCCCTGCTCGCCGGGCGCGGCATCAACGTGACGGCGGTGGACGCGCTGACCGCGGGCCGTGGCCGCTGGGGCGCGATCCTGTGGGTCGCGCCCGGCGACGTCGCCCGGGCCGCGAAGGCGCTCGGGGCGCGCGCGGGGCGAAAGTAGCAGCGCACGACGTCGGCGCCCGCCGACGCCCGCTTCCCCGGCGTAAATCAACCGCTTGCCCGACGCGCGCCGCGCCCGCGTCGGCTCGCGGAGACATACGCGGCCGCGCGCGCGGCAGCAAGTCCATGAAAGCAAAGAACTCCAGCAGTGGTACGGACCTTGCCATGCCAGTGGCATCGGAGGGCTTCCGCAACCACGCGAAGGAGATAGAAATGAGGATCCACTGGTCAAGGCTGCGCGCCGCGCCGCTCGCGGCCGCGTGTGCCGGCATCGCCGGCGCGGCGCTTGCCGCCGCTTCGTTCGGCGATCTCGACAAGGACAGGGACGGCTACGTTTCCAAGGTGGAGGCCCGCGGCGACCGGGCGGTCGAAGCTGCCTTCAACGCCGCCGACCGGAACAAGGACGGCAGGCTCGACCGATCCGAGTTCGCGACGATCGCCGCCGATGCGGCTAAGCACCGGTCAGGCCCGCCGGCGTCGACCGGCGCGCCGAAGTAGGCGCGCGCAGCGCGGCGTGCGAGGAGAAGGAGATCGAACCAATGCCGACAGCCAGCACGCGAATCCTGCTGCCGATCGACGGCTCGGCCGGGGCGCATCGCGCCGTGCGCCACGTGGTGAACCGCGCCAAGGGCGACGCGGCGCTCGAGGTCGAGCTGGTCGGGCTCGAATGGCCGACCCTGCCCGACGCGCTCGGCGTCGTGTGGCCGGCGGTGCGGCCGGGCGGCGCGCCCGCGGCGGCGCGCGAGCGCGACGCCCGCGCGCTGCTCGCGATGCACCGTATTCCGTTCCGCCTGCACCGCGCGATCGGCGACCCGGCGCGCACGATCGCCGACATCGCCCGGCGGCACGACTGCGGCGAGATCGTGATCGGGCGGCTCGGCGCGAACGGCCTCATGCGCCGCGCGCTGCGCACGCTTCCGACGCGCATCGCCGGCCTGGTGCGGGGCCGCGTGACGGTCGTCGACTGATCCGGCGCCGCGCGCCGGGCGGTCTCAGGCCTCGTACTTGAACGAGAGCTGCACGCGCGCGCGGTAGGCGACGACCTTCCCGTTCTCGACCTTCATGTCGAGCTGCGACACCTCGGCGACGCGCAGGTCGCGCAGCGTCTTGGAGGCGGTCTCCACCGCCTTCTTCGCGGCGTCTTCCCACGACGCCGTGCTCGTGCCGATCACGTCGATCACCCGGTAGACGCCGTTGCTCGCTTTCTTCGCCATCGCTTCCTCCTTCTGGTTGTTCATGGCCGCGGCGGCGCTCGCCGGCGCGACGCCGGCCACTATACACCGGCGCTCGGACGCCGGCCGTCGCGCGCGCTCCGCCCCGGAACACCGACCGGCGACGGATCGGGCGCTCGGCCCACCCGCCGAGCGGTCCCGTTCGGCGCGCCGTTTCACGCGCGTGCCGGTGCGCCGGCCGCCGCGCCCGATCAGTTGATCATCGAGTTCGGCAGGACGAGCGCGATCTGCGGGAACGCGACCAGCGCGATCACGCAGACGAGCATCGCGAACCAGAACGGCACGATGCCGGCGAAGATCCGCCCCATCGGCACGTCCTCCGCCACGCCCTTGACCACGAAGACGTTGATGCCGACCGGCGGGCTGATCAGGCCCATCTCCAGCACGATCACCATGAGGATGCCGAACCAGATCGGGTCGTAGCCGAGCGCGGTGATGATCGGGAACACGATCGGGATCGTGAGCACCAGCATCGCGAAGCCCTCGAGAAACATCCCGAGGAAGATGTAGGCGAGCAGCACCACCGCGAGCACCGCCTCGGTCGGCAGCGCGAGCCCCACCAGCAGCTCGGCGAGGTCGTTCGGGATGCGGCTGAGCGCGAGGAACGGCGAGAAGATGTGCGCGCCGATCAGGATCAGGAACACCATCGCGGTGGTGCGCACCGTCTGCAGCAGCGCGTCGGCGAGCGCGGCGCGCGTGAGCCGCCGGCGCCAGATCGCGTGCGCCATGGTGAGCGCGGCGCCGACCGCCGCCGCCTCGGTGACGGTGAACACGCCGGCGTAGATGCCGCCGATGGTCGCCACGACGACGAAGATCATCGCGCCGGCGCTCTTCAGCGCGGCGATGCGCAGATGCAGCGGCACGCGCTCGCCGGGCGGGCCGAACCGCGGGCGAAAGCGCGTGACCACCGTCACGGTGAGGACGAAGAGCAGCGTGAGCAGCAGCCCCGGCAGGAAGCCGGCGAGGAACAGCTTGCCGATCGACTGCTCGGTCAGGATCGCGTAGACGACCAGCACGGTCGAGGGCGGGATCAGGATGCCGAGCGTGCCGCCGGCCGCCACCACGCCGGTCGCGAGGCGCGGGTCGTAGGCGTAGCGGCGCATCTCGGGCATCGCGACGCGGCCCATCGTGACCGCCGAGGCGACCGACGACCCGGAGAGCGCGGCGAACCCGGCGCAGGCGAGGATCGTCGCCGACGCGAGCCCGCCGCGCCGGTGTCCGATCCACGCGTTCGCCGCGGCGTAGAGGTCCGCGCCCATCCCCGACACCACCGCGAAGTTGCCCATCAGCACGAACAGCGGAATGACCGAGAGCGAGTGCACCGCGGCGTTCGAGTACGGAAACGACCCGAGCACGAGCAGCGCCGCATCGGGCGAGTTGAGCGCCGCGATCCCGAGCGCGCCGACCAGCGCCATCGCGATGCCGATCGGCATGCGCAGCGCGAGCAGCACGAGCAGCGCGCCCATGCCGACGAGGCCGATCGCCGTCGGGCTCATCGGCTCGGTTCGGCCCCGGTGGATCGGCGCCGGGCGCGCCACGCCTGGACCAGCAGGACCGCCGCGAACGCCGCCGCGCTCACCGCGGCGACGGCCTGGAACGGCCAGTCCGGGACCTTGAGCATCTGGCTCGCCTCGCCGCGCGCCGCCGAGTCGGCCGCGTAGCGCACCGCCTGCCACGCCATGACCGCGAGCAGCGCGGCGCCCGCGAGGTGGATCGACACGTGGATCCACCGCAGCCGCGGCCGGTCGAGGAAGTGCGCCAGCACGTCGACCGAGACGTGCCCGCCCGTCGCCGCGCAGTAAGGCAGCCCGAGGAACACGACGAGCACCATCAGCATCTCGGTGAGCTCGAAGCCGCCGAGGAACGGCAGCCGCAGCACGTAGCGCATCACCACGTCGAACAGGATGAGCGCCATCAGTCCGAGCAGGACCGCCCCCGCGCAGTACGCGAGGGCGCGCAAGACGCGATCGAACACGGTCGGCAACGCCGTGCGCGGCACGCGCCGCGTTCAGCTCACCGGGTAGCCCGCCTTGCGCAGCATCTCGCGCGCCGGGATGCCCTTCGCCTCGTTCTCCTTGATCCACTCGGCGATGATCGGCTTCAGCACCTCGCCGATGCGCTTCTGCTCGGCCGCCGGCAGCTCGTGGACCTCGGCCTTGCCTTTCAGGCTCGCGACGCCCTGCTGCGAGCGGGTCATGTAGACCTCGGTCGCCTTGAGGCTGAGGCCGCGGCCCGAGGTCTTGTCGATCGCCGCGCGCGCCGCGGGCGACAGGCCGTCGTACTTCTGCTTGTTCATCGCGATCAGGAACGACGAGCGGCCGAAGAGCGGCCCGGTGACCGTGATGCCCTTTGCCACCTCGCCGAGCCGGAAGTCGACGATGGTCGAGAACGGCAGCATCGCGCCGTCGATCACCCCGCGCTCGAGACTCTGGTAGACCTGCGTGATCGGCATCGCGACCGGCACCGCGCCCATCACCTCGAGCTGCTTCGCCTGGGCCGCCGAGGGCGCGCGCATGCGCTTGCCCTTCAGGTCGTCCAGCGTGCGGAACGCGCCCGCGCGGCTCATCCAGCCGGCGTCCTCGGCACCCCACAGCGCGATCACCTTGGTGCCCTCGAAGTCGGGCAGCAGGTAGGGATCGAGCAGGTCCCACATCATGTTCGTGGCGGCCACGCCGTCGGGTTTCAGGCCCGGCAGCTCGATCATCTGCACGCGCGGGAACGCGGGCGAGGTGTAGCCGGGCAGCGTGAACACGAGGTCGACCGCGCCCTGCACGGCCTGCCGGTAGAGCTCAGGCGGCTTGCCGCCGAGCTGCATCGACGGATACAGCGTGACCTTCACCTCGCCGTTCGTCGCCTTGGCGACCTCCTGCGCCCACGGCGTGATGATCTCGCGGTAGATCACGTGCACCGGCGGCACGAACGTCGAGAGCCGCAGCTCCTGCGCCCGCGCCGCAGGGGCGACGCCGATAGCTGCCGCAGCGCCCGCGACGAGCGCAAGGGTGGTGCCGAAGCGCCTGCTCATGTGTGTCTCCTCCTCGCGAATGTTGGCCGCCGCAAGCCGCGCCGGCAACGGGGGCGGTCGCCCCGTGACCGGCCGTTCTTGTCGGGGCGGATTCTAGGCGAACCCGGGCGGTCCGTAATGCGGCGGCGCGGTAACCGCGCCGGCCCGCGGCGCTAGCCGGCGAGCGAGATCACCGCTTCCTCGTAGCGGCCGGCGCCCATTTCGCCGGCCGGGAAGATGCGATGCTCGGCGATCCACTCGAACGAGCGCTCGAACGTCTCGCGCGTGTAGGGCTCGAACACGATCCGCTCGCCGGGACCCCAGCGGCGGGTGTCCATCTCGCCGAGGAAGCGCGCGGGAAACTCCTTCCGGTAGTAATGCGTGTAGAGCTCGGGGCGCAGATCGATGTCGCGCTGCGCGCGGCGCAGCGCGCGGAAGTACTTGCGCAGGTCCTCCGGGTCGGGACTGCCGGTGATCATCGTCGCCATCATGAAGGTGGTGTCGATCACCTTGCGGAAGCCGAGCTGCTCGAGGAAGTAGTAGGGCCCGCTGAACAGCGCCGCGGCCGGCACCTCGCGGTCGACGAGCTTCTCCATGCGCCGGAACAGCACGCCGTCGGCGAACGAGAGCTTGATGTCCTCGGGCTTCATGTACTGCTCGAGCGCCTGGATCGTCGCGTAGTGGCTGCCCGACTGGTAGCCGACCGAGATCGGCACGCCGGCGAGGTCCGCCGGCGTCTTGATCGGCGACTCCGGCGCCACGAACACTCCGGCCGGCGCGACCGAGTACGCGTCGGCGTACAGCTTGCCGCGGCCGTTGGACGCCGCGACGTTCACGGTCCAGTGGCAGGCGCCGCTCACGTCGCACGCCCGGCCCTTCTCGAAGCTCTGGTAGGCGCCGTACTTGTCGGGCGTCGCGTGCTTCTTCGCCGCGTCGCCCTCGCCCCAGCTGTCGCGGAACTCGTAGTCGAGCCCTTCGTCGCGGAAATACCCCTTCTCCTCGGCGACCCACTCCTGCAGCCGGAAGTGCGGCGAGATCACGAACTTGGCCATGGTGCGTCCTCCTGGTGGTAAGGTGCCCCCGCTCAGGGCATGTCCTTGCGCGTGTAGACGAGGCTGTAGCCGGCCTCCTCCGGCGCGCGCGGCATCCGCGCGTTCCAGGCCGCGAAACGCTCGCGCATCGCGGCGAGCCGGCCCGCGTGGCGCCGGGCGAGGTTCGCCCGCTCGCGCTCGTCGGCGGCGAGGTCGAAGAGATACTCGTCGTCCTCGATCGCCAGGTACTTCCAGCGGCCCTCGCGCACGGCGCGCTGGTTGCGGTACTTCATGCGCCAGAAGAGCGCGCGGTCGAACGTCGCCTGCGCGTCGCGCAGCACCGGCACGAGCGACGCCCCGTCGAGCGGATGGTCGGGGTGCGGCTCGACCCCGGCCGCCGCAAGGAACGTCGCCACCCAGTCCATCGTGATCGCGAGCTGATCGGTGACTCCGCCGCGGGGCACGACCTTCGGCCAGCGCACGACGTAGGGCACGCGGATGCCCCCCTCGGTGAGGTCCATCTTGCCGCCGACGAGCGGCCAGTTGTCCGAGAAGCGCTCGCCGCCGTTGTCGCTGGTGAACACGACGAGCGTGTCCTCGCCGAGCCCGGCGACGTCGAGCGCCTCGACCACGCGGCCGACGCCCTCGTCCATGTGCTCGATCATGCGCCGGTAGACGTGGATCGAGCCGCCGTCGAGGTGCGCGATCCGCCCGACGAGCCCGGGCGCGATGCCGGCGTCGTCGCGCGTCTCCCACGGCCAGTGCGGCGCGGTGTAGTGCAGGCTGAGCAGGAACGGCTCGCGGTCGGCGGCGCGCGCCCGCACGAAATCGACGGCGCGCTCGGACAGAAGGTCGGTGAGATAGCCCGCGCGCTCCACCTCCGCGCCGTTCTCCATCAGGTCGTGGCGTCCCTGCGAGTCGGTATGCGTGAAGTAGTCGACGCCGCCCGAGAGCGGGCCGAAGTGCTCGTCGTAGCCGGAGGCGAGCGGCCCGAAGTGCGGCGGATAGCCGAGGTGCCACTTGCCGACGAGCGCCGTGCGGTAGCCGGCATCGCGCAGCAGCGACGGCAGGGTCGGCAGCCCCGGGTGCAGCCCGACCTCGGTGCTGCCGCGGAACTTGCCGGTCATCGGCTCCTCCGCGGCGCCGCGCAGGCGATACTGGTAGCGGCCGGTCATCAGCGCGAACCGCGTCGGCGAGCATACCGGCGAGTTCGAGTACCCCTGCGTGAAGCGCAGCCCCTCGGCCGCGAGCCGGTCGATCGCCGGCGACACCGGTGCGCGGCCGCCGTAGCAGCCGAGATCGGCGTAGCCGAGATCGTCGGCCAGGATGAAGACGAAGCTCGTCACCGGATCGCGGTCAGTCGATCTTCATGCCGGCCGCCTCGATCGTGGCGCTCGCGCCTGCGCGCGAGCCGCTCGACCGCGCCACATGCGGCGGCCTCACGGAATCGCGTGCGAGATGAACTCCTGCGGCACCGGCTCGCCCCACTGCGACACGAGCCCCTCCGCAGCCGGCATGACGTTCGTCCGGTGGTGGACGTTCAGCACGTCGGTGTCGGTCCAGTGCTCGTGCACGCGGCCCCACGGGTCCTGCCAGTAGTCGTATACCTGGCTGCCGAGCACGTGGCGGCCGATCCCCCACACGTGCCTGTACTTGCCGGCCCGCTTCAGATGCTCGTGGCCGAGCATCACGTCGTCGATGCTCTGCACCTCGAACGAGAGGTGGTTCAGCCCGACCTTGTCGCCCTTGATGCAGAGGAACACGTGGTGGTCGACGAAGGTCTCGCCGCGGTCGCAGCGGTTGAACGAGGCGATGATGTTGTCGGGCGTGCCCTCGTAAACCTCGTCGGAGCAGACGAACCCGAACATCTCGCGGTACCACTTGATGCGCTCGCGCGCGTCCGGCGTCATGATCACCGCGTGGGCGATGCGCTTCACCTGCGACGGCCCGCGCGCAAGGCGCATCAGCTCGCCCGCGCGCCGCAGCTTCTGGTCGCCCCAGTTGAGCACGTTGCGCCGGGTCGGCAGCGGCGCGAGCTGCTGCATGCCGCACAGCACCTCCATCTGGTAGCCGTGCGGGTCGCCGATGCGCACCCGCTTGCCGCCGCCCGGCTCGTCGAGGTGCTCGATCCCGCTCGCGCCCGGCGTTTTCGCGAACCTCGCGAGATCCTCCTCGCTCTCGACGAAGAACGCGAGGCCGATGAACCTCGATGGCCCGAGATGGGTGACGTGGATGTGGTGGTCGGGATCGGTGCCGCGCATGTAGAGCGCGTCCCGCGTGCGCTCCGAGCGCACCATCCCGAAGTTCGTCAGGAACTCCTCCGCCTCGTCCAGGCTCGGCGACTGCAGCCGACCGTAGGCGATGTCGGTGACTTTGACGACCGGCATGGCGTGTGTCTCCTCCTGCTTCCCGGCCGCGCGCTCCGGCGCGGTCCGGCGGCACAGGATACCGCGAAACCCCCCGGCGCTACCGCCCGGCCCGGCGCACGAGCTTGCGGTATTCGCCCATGTGCCGGATCGCGCCGTGCGCGTCGCCCGCCGCCTCGCAGGCGAGCGCCAGGTTGTAGTGGCAGTCGGCAAACTGCGGGTCGGCGCGCAGCGCCGCGCGGTAGGCCTCGATCGCCGCCTCGCGCCGGCCGAGGTCCTCGAGCAGGATCGCGAGATTGAAGAAGAGCACCGCGTCGGCCGCGCCGCGCTCGAGGCCCGCGCGGTAGACCCGCTCCGCGCGCCTGAGCTCGCCCGCCTCGTGCAGCAGCCGGCCGAGATTGATGCGCGCGGGCAGATGCCCGGGATCGATCGCGAGCGCGCGCTCGTAGGCTTCGCGCGCTGCGGCGGCGCTCGAGGACTCGAGCTCGGCGGCACGGCCGAACCAGCCTTCCGCATCGCGCTCGGGCGCCGGGGCTGCGCGGGCCGCATTGCGCGCCTCCTTGTGCGGCTGCACCGTCACCTCGCCGCCCTCGAGGCCGACGTCGAGATCGAGCAGGTACTGGCCGGAGTCGGCCTGCCACCGGCCGCGGCCCTCGGCGACCACCACGCGGTCGCCCACCGCCGCGATCCGCAGGCCCGACAGCGGCACGGCCTGGGGCAGGCGGCGCCGCAGCGCCTTCAGCGAGCGGGTGATGCGGCGCGGCGGAACCTTCGCGGCGCAGAGGTCGCGCGCGACGCGCAGCAGCACGAGGTCCTGGAACGAGAAGCGGTACTCGCGCCGCGCCCCGCGCGCGGGGGCAACGAAGCCCGCCCGGATCAGGCCGAGGATCGTGCCGCGCGAGAGACCGAGCAGCTTCGCAACGTCGCGCAGGCCGTACTCCGACACCGCCGGTCACCGCGACGCCGTGCTATTTCCGGCCCGCCTTCTTCTGCTGCTTGCCGGTCGCCTGCGCCGCGCGCTTCGGCGGCTTGCGCTCCGCCGCGACGCGCGCGGGCGTCTCCGCCCCCTCGGGTGCGCGCTTCTTCAGGCTCGCGCGGAGCGCCTCCATGAGATCGATCACCTGGGCCTCGGGCGCCGGCGCCTCCTCCGACACGGCGATCTCGCGGCCCTGCACCTTCTGCTCGATCAGCGCCTCGATGCGCGCCTTGACCTCGTCGGTGTAGGCCGCCGGGTCGAAGGCGTTCGCGGCCTGCTGCTCGATCAGCTGGGTGGCGAGCTTGAGCTCGGCCTCCTTCACTTCGGCCTTCGGGATGTCGATCTCGTCGATCGAGCGCACCTCGGCGGCGTAGAGCAGCTGCTGCATCACCAGGCCGTCGCCGATCGGGCGCAGCATCACGATGTTCTGCTTGCCGCGCGCCGCCCAGCGCCCGAGCGCGCAGCGGCCGGTCTCGGCGAGCGCCTTGACGAACAGCGCGTACGGCTTGTTGCCGCCCTTGTCCGGCGCGAGGTAGTACGCCTTGTCGAAGTACACCGGATCGATGCTCTCGAGCGGCACGAACTCGCTCACCTCGACCGCGCGCGAGCCGGCCTCCTCGATCGCCTTCAGCTCCTCGGGCAGGAAGACCACGTACTGGTCCTTGGCGAACTCGTAGCCCTTCACGATGTCCTCGCGCGGGACGACCACGTCTTCCTTGGCGCACACGTACTGCTGCCTCAGTCGCGAGCCGCAGGGCGGCTTGTGCAGCAGGTTGAACGAGATCGTCCCCGCGGCCTGCGTCGCCGAGAACACCTTCACCGGGATCGCGACCATGCCGAACGACACCGTGATCGATGCGATGGAACGGGCAGCCATGCAAGCCTCCGGTCGGGAAGAGGGACCCGGCTAGCCGCTGCGCGCGCCCGCGCCGACGAGCGCCCGCTCCAGGTCCTGCTTGTCCGTCAGCGCATTCTGCCAGCAGTCGCCCGAGCGTTCCAGACGTCCGAGGACGCCCGGGATCCGGAAGTCGAGCGGGCGCACCCGCGGCAGCTCCTCCCAGGCGACCGGCATCGAGACCGGCGCCCCGGCGCGCGCCCGGGGCGAGTACGCCACGTTCAGGGTCTTGCCGCGGACGTTCATGGCGTAGTCGAGGAACACCTTGCCGGTGCGCTTGGGCACGCTCCAATCCATGGTGATCGCCTGCGGATGCCGGCGCATCAGGTGGCGGCCGACCATCTCGCAGATCTCGCGCACGGTGGCGAAGTCGACCGTGCGGACGATCGGGACGAAGACGTGCAGCCCGGTCTTGCCCGAGGTCTTGACGACCGGCCGCAGCGACATCGTCTCGAGCAGCTCGCGCAGCCGAAAGGCCACCTCCTTCGTCTTCTCGAAGCCGGCCTCGTTCGGCTCCGGCTCGGCGCCCTTGGGCTCGTTGCCCGAGTAGACGTACGGGTCGAGGTCGAACACCAGGTAGTCGGGGTAGTTCAGCGCCGAGCGCTCGAGCGCCTCCTCCGACGAGGCGAAGTCGGTGCCGCGCGGCGCATCCGGCCCCGGCGCGATGCGCGAGTGCCAGACGTGCAGCTCGAGCGTGCCGAGCTGCGCGAGCCAGAGCAGCGTGGCGAGGTTGCTGCAGAGCAGGTGCTCGAACGGCGCGCCCTTGGTGCCCGAGAAGACGGGCACCGTCTCGACGAAATCCGGCCGCGGCTGGTCCCAGTGCTTCTGGTAGAAGTGCTCGCCGCCGATGCCCTGCGGGTAGCGGACCAGGGTGAGCGGCCGCGCGGCGAGGTGCGGCAGCATGAACGGCGACACGCGCGCGAGGTAGCGCAGGAAATCCCGTTTCGTGACGGCCGGCTGATCGAGCGACTTCTCGGCGGGCCAGTACACGCGGTCGAGGTGGGTCAGCTTGATGCGCGCCTCGCCCACCGCGAGCTCGAACGCGCGGCGCGGCGCCTCGAGCTGGCGCAGCACGTCGCCGATCGCCGGATCGCCGCCGGCCGCGGCCGCCGCCCGGTCGGCGCGGCCGGTCGGCCTGCCGTCGACCGTGCGCGCGTCGACGTCGTCGCGCAACCGCAGGAATACCGGCGCGCGCAGCATGCCGTCGGCGGTCCAGTCCGCGAACTTCACCTCGGCGACGAGCTCCGGCTTCACCCAGGTCACGGGCTTCACCGGCGGCGTCTCGGCGAAGGGCGAGCTGGGCGCGGCGAGGGCGTCGCAGCGTCGCTTGACCTCGGCGAGCGAACGGGCATCGAAGCCCGACCCCACGTTGCCTGCGTAGCGGAGCCTGCCGCGCCCCTCCCGGTAGCCGAGCAGCAGCGCGCCGAGCGCGGCGCGCGCGCCCTTGCCCTTCGTGTAGCCGCCGACCACGAACTCCGCGCTGCGCGTGGCCTTGAGCTTGAGCCAGCTCGCCGAGCGCCGGCCCGCCTCGTACCGGCTCGCGAGCCGCTTCGCCACCGTGCCCTCGAACCCGTTGGCGAGCGCGGCGGAGTACATCGCCTCGCCGTCGGTGTCGGCGTGCACGAGCTGCACCCGCTCGGATGGCAGCAGGCACTGCGCGAGGTAGCGCCGGCGCGCCGCGTACGGCGCGTCGCGCAGGTCGAGGCCGGCGAAGTGCAGCAGGTCGAAGCAGAAGAAGCCGCAGGGCGTCGCGCGCTCGGCGGCGGCGATCTCGCGCCCGCTCTTGAGCTGCGCGCGGTTCTGCAGCGCGCTGAACGACGGCCGGCCGTCGGGCCCGAACGCGACCATCTCGCCGTCGAGCACCATGCCGCTCACGGCCTGCGCGGCGAGCGCCTCGACCACGGCCGGGAACTGTGCGGTGAGATCGAGGCCGCGCCGCGAGCGCAGCTCGACGCGCTCGCCGGCGACCGCCGCGATGATGCGATAGCCGTCGAGCTTAGGCTCGTGCAGCCAGTCCGGATGGCTGAACGGCGCATCGCCGAGCTCGGCCAGCATCGGCGCGAGCCGCGTCGGCAGCGGCTCGGGCGGACCCCCCGGCGCGAGCGCGGCGGCATCGAGGCGCTTTCCCGCGGGAAAGCGCGTGAGCTCCTCGAGCGTGAGCCCCGACAGCACCGACCGGTGGTCCTCGACGGCGCCGGCGCGCGCGAAGCGGTCGCGATGCTTGAGGACCAGCCAGTGCTTCGCGTCGGCGGTGCGCACCAGCGCGAACGAGCCCTTGAGCTTCGCCCCGCGCAGGAACACGCCGAGCTTCCCCGCGGCGAGCCCGGCCAGCACGCGACGCTCGGCCTCCGCGCGATCGTGATACCAGCGCGCGCCGCCCTCGTCGGGCGTGTACACGCCGCAGTCCCAGACGATCACCTCGCCGGCGCCGTACTCGCCCCGCGGAATGACGCCCTCGAACGAGGCGTACTCGAACGGATGGTCCTCGACCTGCACCGCGAGCCGTTTCTCGGCCGGATCGAGCGACGGCCCCTTCGGCACGGCCCACGACTTCAGCACCCCCGCCGCCTCGAGCCGGAAGTCGTAGTGGTGGCGGCGGGCGGCAT
>JAHDYJ010000054.1:14665-21781 GCA_023383795.1 Burkholderiales bacterium
ATGCTGCTGCACGACGAAGGCGAGCGGCCCCGCGCGGACGCCCGCCTGCGCGGGGGGCGGCTCGGGGGTCGCCGCGAATCGCCGCTTGGCGGCGTAGGTCGCGAGCGTGGGCGCTGCGGCGGCGGGACGCTTGCCGCCGGCGCGCGCGGCGGCTCCCGGGCGCGCCCGCGCCGGCGTCTTGCGTTTGGTCTTCCTGCTGGGCATGGCGGCTCGGCCGGACGGCCCGAGTCTGCCGCCCGGCACGCGGCTTGTCGACTCGCGCGGATCCCTGAACCAGTTCCTCGGCCTCCCGCAGCGGAATCGGTTAACGTTCACCCGTTCGCGCCCACCTTCCGGATGAACAGGACCCTGCACGAGACGCTCGCCCGCGTGGCGGCCCAGGTCGGCACCGTGATGCGCGGCCAGGAGGCGGTCACGCGCAAGCTGGTCGCCGCGTGGATCGCCGGGACGCACGTGCTGCTGGAGGATTTCCCCGGCACCGGGAAGACCACGCTCGCCAAGGCGCTCTCGAAGAGCGTCGCCGCGCGCTTCTCGCGCATCCAGTTCACGCCCGACTTGCTGCCGAGCGACATCGTCGGCGTGTCGGTGTGGGACCAGAACGAGCGCGCCTTCCGCTTCCACGAGGGCCCGGTGTTCGCCGACGTGCTGCTCGCCGACGAGATCAACCGCGCCTCGCCGCGCACCCAGTCGGCGCTGCTCGAGGCGATGGCCGAGTCGCAGGTGACCGTCGACGGGCGGCGCCGGCCGCTGCCCGATCCGTACTTCGTCATCGCGACGCAGAACCCGGTCGAGTCGCACGGCACCTATCCGCTGCCCGAGGCCCAGCTCGACCGATTCGGCATGCGCCTTTCGCTCGGCTACGTCTCGGCGGAGGAGGAGGCGCGCATGCTCGACTACTCGGCCGCGGAGCACCCGGTCGACCGCCTGGAGCCGTGCGCCTCGCTCGACGATCTGCGCGCCGCTCGCACCGCCGCGGCGCGCATTCCGGTCGCGGCGGCCGTGCGCGACTACGTCGTCGCCCTGGTCGCCGGCACGCGCCGACGTGCCGAGATCCGCATGGGCGCGAGCCCGCGCGCGTCGATCACGCTCTTCCAGCTCGCGCGCGCGCTCGCGCTCGTCGACGGCCTCGACTACGTGACGCCGGACCACGTGCAGGCGATCGCGGTGGACGTGCTCGCGCATCGCCTCGCGCTCGATCCGCAGGCGCGCTACGCCGGCGCGACGGCGCCCGAGCTGGTGCGCTCGATCGTGGCGGCGGTCCCGGTTCCTGTCTAGCGCGCGCACCCGCGCCATGCGGCTGCTCGGCTTGTTCCGCCGCGTCTACCGGGTCTCGCGGTGGGTCGAGCGCCGCGCGACCCCGGCCGGCGCCGTCGTCGGGGCGACCGCCGCGGCCGCCGCGGGGCGCGGCCTCGGCCCCCGCCTGTCGCTCGCGCACGTCGTGTTCGGCATCGCGTTCGCGCTCACGGCGGTGGGCTTCGTCGCGCGCGGCCGGTTCCGGCCCGCGCTCGAGATCGTGCGGCACCTGCCGCGCTTCGTCACCGTCGGCATCCCGATCCGGTACACCGTCTCGGTGCGGAACGCCTCGCCCCGGGCGGTCGCCGGGCTCGCGCTCGAGGAGCGCCTGCGGCAGGCCTACCCGGCGCCGGCCGAGTTCGCGCGCCGGCGCTCGCGCGCGACGAACTGGTTCGACCGCGCGGTCGGCTACCCGGACTGGATCGACTGGCTGCGCCGCCTGCGCGCGGTGGAGGTCGCGCCCGGGCCGATTCCGCCGCTCGAGCCCGGGCAGGCCGCCGAGGTCGCGCTCGAGCTCAAGCCCGTGCACCGCGGCACGGCCGTCTTCGAGGGCTTCGGCGTCTCGCGCAGCGAGCCGCTCGGCCTGTGGCGCGCGCTGCGCGACCTCGACGCCGAGCAGGCGCTCGTCGTGCTGCCGCGCATCTACCCGGTCGAGTGGCCGGCCTTCGGCGGCAGCCGTCACTACCAGCCCGGCGGCATCTCGCTCGCCTCGCGCGTCGGCGACTCCGAGGAGTTCCGCGCGCTGCGCGACTACCGGCCGGGGGATCCGCTGCGCGCGATCCACTGGCGCAGCTGGGCGCGCACGGGCCATCCGGTCGTCAAGGAGCATCAGGAGGAATACTTCGCGCGGCACGCGCTCGTGCTCGACACCGCCGCCGCGTCCGCCGACGAGCCGTTCGAGGCCGCGGTATCGGTCGCCGCCTCGTTCACGGTCGCCGAGCGCGGCGCGGACGCGCTGCTCGATCTCCTGTTCGTCGGCGCGGAGCCGCACTGCGTCACCGTCGGGCGAGGCGTCGGCACCACCGACGCTGCGCTGCAGTTGCTCGCGGCCGTGCGGCCGGCGCCGCCCGAGAGCTTCGCGCGGCTCGCCGAGGCCGTGACCGCGCACGCCGGCGCGATCGCGAGCGCGATCCTCGTGCTGCAGCGCTGGGACGACGACCGTGCCCGGCTCGCGGCGGCGCTCGCCGGACTCGGCATCGGGGTGCGCGTCTACGTCGCCGCCGAGCGCGTGCCGGAGTCGGTCGCCCCCGCGCTGCCGCACGGTGCACGGTGGGTGCTGCCCGAGTCGGTGCGCGAGGCGCTCGCATGCCCGTGAAGCCGCCGCCCCTGCTCCTCGGGCTCGCGCTCGCGTTCTGGGGCGCGAGCGCCGGGGCCCTTGCGCTCGGCATCGCGCTCGGCATCGCGGTCGAGCTGCTGCTCGTGGCGAAACTCCGCCGCGCGTTCGACACCGCCGACTTCAACCGCGCGTGCGACCTCGCCGCCGCGCTCTCGATCGGCGCGATCGCCTACTTCGTGGCCACGCTCGGCATCGCGCAGGGCCTGCTGCGCGCCGTCGAGTGGCTGCCGGTCACCGTGCTGCCGGCGCTGCTCGCGCAGATCGTGTCGGCCGCGGGCCGGCTGCGCATGCGCAACCTCTTCTACTCCCTGCGCCGCAGCGCGCTGCCCGAGGCCGATCGCCCGATCGACCTCGCGTTCCCGTACTTCGCGCTCGCGCTGCTCTCGGCGAGCATCGCCACGACCGCGCACCGCGACTTCGTGCCCGCCGCGGTCGCGCTGCTCGCCTACGCGCTGTGGGCCGCGCGGCCGCGCACGCGCCCGCTGTGGGCCTGGGCGACGCTCGCCGCCGTCGCGGTCGCCCTCGGCATCGGACTCTCGATGGGTCTCGTCCGGCTGCAGCTCGCGCTCGAGGACCTCGCCGTCGAGTGGCTGTTCGCGCCGAAGCCGGACATCTTCCGCGCCACCACGCGCATCGGCGACGTCGGTCGCGTCAAGCTGTCCGATGCGATCGTCTGGCGGGTGCAGGGCGAGCGTCCCGCGGGACGGCCGCTCCTGCTCTTCGAGGCGGCGTACGGCAGCTTCGACGGCGCCACCTGGCGCGCGCGCAGCGAGGGCTTCCAGGCGCTGCCGGCGCCGGTCGACGGCCAGACCTGGCAGCTCGGCGATCCCGCGGGCGTGCTCGCGCGGCTGCAGATCAGCGGCTACACCGACGCCGGCCGCGCGATCCTCGCGCTGCCGGCGGGGAGCCGCTCGATCACCAACATCGCGCCGGCTGCGGTCGCGATGAACGCGCTCGGCTCGGTGCGGATCGCCGACGCGCCGCCATTCGTGCGGTTCCACGTCGCATACGCGCCCGGCGCCTTGCAGCAGACTGCGCCGGACGACGCGGACTTTCGCGTGCCGCGGGTGCTCGCGCCGCTCTTCGCGGATGTGGCGGCCGGGCTCGCGCCGTCGGCCGGCGCCACCGATCCGGAGGAGGCCGTCGCGCGGGTGCGCCGCTTCTTCGCCGGGTTCCGCTACAGCCTCTGGCTCGGCGACCGCGCGGGCGGCAAGGACCTGCGCGACTTCCTCACCGTCTCGCGCGCCGGGCACTGCGAGTACTTCGCGACCGCGACCGCGCTCCTTCTGCGCAGCATGGGCGTGCCCGCGCGCTACGCGGTCGGCTACTCGGTGCAGGAATGGAGCGGGCTCGACGGCCAGTTCGTCGTGCGCCGCAGCCACGCCCACGCGTGGGCGCAGGCCTACGTCGGCGGCGCCTGGGTGGATGTCGATACCACGCCCGCGATCTGGGTCGAAGCCGAGGCCGAGCAGGCGAGCTGGCTCCGACCGCTCTACGACCGCCTGTCGTGGCTCTGGTACCGCTACAACGCGTGGCGCGCGGCGGGCGAGGAAGGCTTCGGCATGTGGCTGCTCGGCGGTGCGGTGCTCGTGTGCGCATGGCTGTACTGGCGCCTCTTCCGCCGCCCGCGCACCCGCGCCGGCGCGGAGGCGAACCGCACGTCGCGCCGCGCGGCGCGCGAATCGGCGTACTTCCAGGTCGAGGACGCGCTCGCGCAGGCCGGCTACCCGCGCGGTCCGGGCGAGACGCCGCGCGGCTGGCTCGCGCGGCTCGCAGCCGACGGCTGCCCGTACCTCGACGACGCCGTGCACTCGCTCGTCGCGGCGCACTACGAGCTCGAGTACCGACCCGGCGCCGACCGTCCCGCGCTCCTCGCGCGCACCCGTGCGCTCGCGGAGCAGTGGCGCGCCGCGCGCGCATCGCCCGGACGCTCCTGAAGCCCGGGTCCGGGCCGCTCCGGCCGGCCGCCGCGGCACGTTGCCCTGTCAGCGCCGGTAGACCACGAGCGCCACCCCGAGCGCGGCGAGCGACATTCCCGCGATGGCGGTCGCGCCCAGCTTCTCGCCGAACACGGCGTAAGCGAGAAGCGCCGTCACGGGCGGGACCAGATAGAAGAGACTCGCCACCCGGGTGGCCGCGCCGTTGCGGATCAGGACGTACAGCAGCGAGATGGCGCCGATCGACAGCACGAGCACGAGCCAGGCCGTCGCGAACGCGAACTCGGCCGTCCAGCGTACCTCCATCGTTTCGAGCCACATCGCCAGCGGCAGGGTGACGATTCCGGCCGCGGCGAACTGGATCACCGAGCCCGTGCGCAGGTCCACCGCGCCGCAGAAGCGCTTCTGGTAGAGCGTTCCGGCCGTGATGGCGAGCAGCGCCATGACCGAGAGCCCGAGCGTCGCCGGCGTGACGCCGGTGACCGAGCCGCGCCCCTGGACGACCAGCAGCACGCCGAGGAACCCGAGGACCAGCCCCAGCCATTGCCCGGCGCGGAGCCGCTCGCCGAAGAGCGGCGCACTCGCGAATGCGGTCAGGATCGGCTGCAGACCGACGATCAGGGCGCTCACTCCTGCGGACATGCCGAGATGGAGCGCGCCGAACACCCCGCCGAGATAGGCGGCTTGGATCAGTATTCCGGCCACCGCCACGTGCGTGGTCTGCGCGAGCGAACGCGGCCAGATCGCGCCCATGAGCCAGGCGAGCGGCAGCATCAGGGCCACCACGAGAAAGAACCGCAGGCTGAGGAAGGTGAGCGGCTCGGCGTACGGCAGTCCGTACTTGGCGGAGATGAAGCCCGTGCTCCACAGCACGACGAACAGCCCCGGCATCGCGTGGATCCACGGCCGGCGGGCAGGCGCCGCCCCTGCGGGCGGCCCTCCGCGACGCGGTCGAGTCACGGCAGTCGGCTCATTCGCGGCCGGGCACGCCCGCCCTCACCCGCGCATCAGCCCGGCCGCGCGCTTCACGGCGCTCACGATGTTCACGTAGCCGGTGCAGCGGCAGAGGTTGCCTTCGAGCGCGTGGACGATCTCGTCCTCGGTCGGCGCGGGATTCTCCGCGAGGAGCCCGGCGGCCGCCATGATCATGCCGGGCGTGCAGAAGCCGCACTGGAGCGCGTGGCACTCGGTGAACGCCTGCTGCACGGGATGCAGCGCGTCGCCGCCTGTCGGCCCTTCGCTGCCCGCGAGGCCTTCGATGGTGACGACCGCGCGGCCGTCGGCCTGCGCCGCGAGCATCGTGCACGATTTCACCGGCCGGCCGTCCAGGTGCACCGTGCAGCAGCCGCACTGGCTCGTGTCGCAGCCGACGTGCGTGCCGGTGAGACCGAGCGCGTCGCGCAGCGCGTCGGCGAGCAGCGTGCGGTCCTCGAGCTCGAGCGCCACCGGTCTGCCGTTCACGGTCATCGACACCTTGGTCATCGCGTTCCCTCTACCCTGTCATTCGATCGCCGCCGCCGCGCGCCGCGCCATGACGCCGGCGAGGTTCGCGCGGTACTCGGCGCTCGCGTGGATGTCGGCGTTGAGCCCGCTCGCATCCGGCTCGAGCCCGGCGAGCGCCTCGGCGCGGAACGCGCTCGACAGCGCGGCTTCGGCCTCGCGCCAGCGGAACACGGCGGGACCGGCGCCGGTCACCGCCACGCGCGGGCCATCCCGGTGCTCCGCGACGAAGACCCCGGCCATCGCGTAGCCCGACGCGGGATGCGCGAACTTGCGATACGCGGCGCGGTGCGGCACGGCGAACGCGACGCGCAGGACGATCTCGCCCGGCGCGAGCGCGGTCGCGAACATGCCGACGAAGAACTCGGCGGCGGGAATCGTGCGCCGGTTCGTCTCGATCGCGGCGTCGAGCGCGAGGACCGCGGCCGGATAGTCCGCCACCGGGTCGTTGTTCGCCACCGAGCCGCCGAGCGTGCCGCGGTTGCGCACCTGCGGATCGCCGATTCCTTCGGCGAGCGCGGCGAGCGCGGGGATCGCGCGCCGCACGGCCTCCGAGCGCGCGACCTCGGCGTGCGTCGTCGCGGCGCCGACCGTCACGCGTCCGCCGCCCGCCTCGATGCCCTGCAGCTCCGGGAGTCGCGCGATGTCGACCACGTGCGACGGACGCGCGAGCCGCAGCTTGAGCGCCGGAACGAGCGTCATGCCGCCGGCGAGCGGCATCGCTTCGGGATGCTCGGCGAGCAGGCGCTCGGCCTCGGCGAGACTCGCGGCGCGACGGTAGGCGAGCGGGTACACGCCGGCTCCGTCAGACCCGCGGCGCGTGCGCGCCGCTCGACAGGCGGCGGCCGCGCGCGGCCGCGATCGCCTCCCACAGCCGGGCCGGCGTGAACGGCATGTCGAGCGTCGCGATGCCGAGCGGGCGCAGCGCGTTCATCACCGCGTTCGCGAGCGCCGGCAGCGAGCCGCTGCAGCCGGACTCGCCGACGCCCTTCGCGCCGAGCGCGTTGGTCGCGGTCGGCACCGGATGCGGATGCACCTCGAAGCGCTCGA
>JAHDYJ010000054.1:21791-27174 GCA_023383795.1 Burkholderiales bacterium
GCATGGGGTAGTCGGCGAAGCTCGCGGTGAGAAGCTGGCCGGAGTCGGGCGCGTAGATCGCCTGCTCGCCGAACACCTGGCCTGCGCCCTGCACCACGCCGCCGTGCACCTGGCCGCGCGACAGCACGGGCGATACGACCGTGCCGATGTCGTCCACCGCGGTGTAACGGACGATGCGCGTCGCGCCGGTGTCCGGATCGATCTCGACTTCGGCGACGTGGCAGCCGTTCGGGAAGGTCGCGCCGAAGGTGCCCTCGCCCAGGGCATCGAGCGGATGCGGCGTGGAGCCGGCGAGCCGCCCGGCGAGCTCGAAGAGCCCGATCGAGCGGCCGGTGCCCTTGATGGTGAAGGCGCCGCGCGCGTACTCGATGTCTTCCGCCGCCGCCTCGAGCGCCTCGGCCGCGAACGGCCGCGCCTGCTCGACGATCCGCTCGGCGAGCACGCGGCACGCGCTGCCGCAGCCGGCGATCGAGCGCGACCCGCCGGTGCCGCTGCCGATGAGGTCGGCCTCCGGATCGCTCGCGCGGATGCGCACGCGCTCGATCGGCACCCCGAGCCCCTGCGCAACGATCTCGGCGAACGTCGTCTCGTGGCCCTGCCCGCCCGACTGCGTGAGCGTCCACACGGTGAGGCGCCCGTCCGCGCCGAACCGTCCGCGCACCTGGTCCTTCGGTGCGGCGCCGGCGCCGGCCGCCTCGAGATAGGTGGCGACGCCGATCCCGCGCAGCCTGCCGCGCGCCGCGGCCTCGGCGCGCCGCGCGGCGAATCCGGCATGGTCGGCACGCGCGAGCGCGTCGTCCATGACGGCGACGAAGTCGCCGGAATCGTAGACCGTGCCGTTCGCGGTCTCGTACGGCATCGCCTCCGCAGGGACGAAGTTCCGGCGACGGAGCGCGATCGGATCGAAGCCGTGCTCGGCCGCCGCGTGGTCGACGAGCCGCTCGATCGCGAACGCGATGTCGGGGCGCCCGGCGCCGCGATAGGCCGACACCGGCGCCGTGTTGGTGTAGACGCAGCGCGCGCGGCCGTAGAGCACCGGGATGCGGTAGACGCCGCCCATCGTGACGGTGAGGTTGCGCGTGCCGACCCACGCGCCGAACGGCGTCGCGTACGCGCCGAGGTTGGCGGCGTCGTCCCAGCGCAGCGCGAGGATGCGTCCGTCGGCGTCGAGCGCGATCTCGCCGGTAAGCTCGAGCGCACGGCCCTGGTTGTCGGCGAGGAACACCTCGCTCCGCGTGCCGACCCACTTGACCGGCCGCGCGAGCCGCTTCGCCGCGGCCATCACCACGGCGTGCTCCGGATACGCGGGACTGCGGATGCCGAAGCTGCCGCCGACGTCCTGCGCGACGATGCGCAGCTTCTCCTTCGGCACGTTCGTGAGGGCGGCGAGCGCGCCGCGCATGCCGTTCACGCCCTGCGTCGGCGTGTAGATCGTGTAGACGTCCGCGCCGGCGTCGTAGGCCGCCGCGCACGCGCGCGGCTCCATCGGGTTGCCGACCAGGCGCTGGCTGCGCAGCGCGAGGCGGCTCGTTCGGGCCGCGCCCGCGAATGCGGCCTCGGCGGCGAGCGCATCGCCGGATTCGTAGTCGAACGCGAGGTTGCCGGGCGCCTCGGCGTGGAGCTGCGGCGCGCCCTCGCGCAGCGCCTCCGCGACCGTCGTCACCGCCGCGAGGTCGCGATACTCGATCCGCACGAGCTCCGCCGCATCGGCGGCCGCCGCGGGCGAGTCCGCGATCACCGCCGCCACCGCCTGGCCGACGAAGTGCACCCGGTCGCGCGCGAGCGGCGGCCAGGCGGGCTTGCGCATCTTCGCGCCGCCGCGCCCCTCGAACGAGACGCCGCCCGGCATCGTGCCGAAGCCGGCCGCCGCGATGTCCGCGTGCGTGAGCACCGCGAGCACGCCCGGCGCGGCCGCCGCGGCGCCGACGTCGAGCGAGGCGATCTCCGCGTGCGCGCGGTCGGAGCGAACGATGTGCGCGTGGACCTGGTGCGGAAGGTTCCAGTCCGCCGCGAAGCGGCCGGTCCCGGTGATGAGGCGGCGGTCCTCGACGCGGGCGGCCGCGGGCGGCGCGCTCATCGCGCGCCCGGCCGCGCCGGTTCGCGCGGGACGCTCGGCGCGAGATCGAGGCGCACCGCACGGTCCTCGAGGCCCCGGCGCGCGGCCGGATAACGTCGCGTCACCTCGGGATCGTGGCCCGGCACGACGTGGTTCGCCGAGTCGGCGAGCGCGTAGGCGCGGGCGTGGCCCTCGAGCATCTCGGCCACGCTGTAGACGATCGGGAACGGCCGGCCCTGCTCCATGTTCGCGTAGAGGTGGCTCGCGTCGGAGGCGACGACGACCCAGCCGCGCTGCGTCCAGACGCGCACGACCTGCAGGCCCATGGTATGGCCGCCGACGTGGTGCACGCTGACGCCGGGCGCGAGCTCGGCGTCGCCGTCGTGGAAGGCGACCCGGCCGGCATGGACCCGGCGCACCATCGCGACGACGTCGTCCGCCTCGAACGCGCCGCGCAGCGGGGCGTGGCACATGCAGCGGCCGGTGGCGTACTGCATCTCGCGCTCCTGCAGGTGGTAGCGTGCGCGCGGGAAGAGATCGTGGTTGCCGCAGTGGTCGTAGTGCAGGTGGGTGATGATCACGTCCTCGACGGCGCCGGGGTCGACGCCGACCGCGCGCAGGGTCTCGTCCGGCGCGAACAGGAACTCGCGGCCGCGCCGGCGTCCCATCGTCTCGTCGAACCCGGTGTCGACGACGAACACGCGGTCGCGGCCGACGATCGCCCACAGGAAGTAGTCGAGCGGCATCGGCGCGTCGTCGTGCGGATCGCCGCCGATGAAGTTCTCGTGCGCGCGGCGCGCGGCGTGCGTGCCGTAGCGGATGGCGTAGATCTCGTACGGTGCGATGTTCCTCATTCTCCTCCCCGAGTCGCGCGGGTGGGTGCCGGACGCGGTCTCAGCTCCCCCGCCCGGTCTCGTACAGTGACGGCGTGACTCTCGCCCGGCCGAGGTACTCGCGCAGGTGCTTCACGCCCTGCCGGTCGAGCACGTTGCTGCGATGCGGCCGGTGCAGGACCCCCTCGTGCCCGTTCAGCTTCACGCGGAAGCGCGCGCCCGAGAGCGGCTCGATCTGCGCGCCCAGGTGGTTCAGCAGCGACTCGACCTCCCGCCAGTGGATGTTGCCGCTGATCGGGTCGTGGAAGATGGCGCGGATCAGTTGTTCGTGCTTGTGGCTCATGCGGGTCTGCCCCGAGCGGGTCCGTCGGCCCAAGGATACTTCAGGCGCCGGCGTGAGCGCATCGGAGGGCGGGGTCGCCCGGCCGCGGCGCGGTTGCGCCGCGAGGGCCGCGAGCGAACCCGCAGCGGGCCGCGCCCCTGCGCCCCCGGGGCGCGCGGCGCCGCAAGGGCTCGACTACACTCGCGCTTCCGTTCGCCCGCTCCCGTTCCGCGCTCACGAGGAAGAACCGCCGTGAGAGAGACCTTCGTCCTGCTCGCGCTCGCCGCGGCGAACACCGGCATCGCCATGCGCATGGTCGAGCCGATGCTGCCGCGCCTCGCGACCGACTTCGCGACCCCGATCCCGGTCGTCGCGTCGGTGATCACCGCCTTCGCGTTCGCGCAGGCGGCCGCGCAGTACTTCCACGGGCCGCTCGGCGATCGCTACGGCAAGCTCCGCATGGTGACGATCCTGATGGCGCTCTCGGCGGTCGCGGCCTTCGGCTGCGTGTTCGCCGCGGACCTGCGGTCGCTGATCGCCTGGCGCTTCGCCACCGGGCTCTTCGCCTCGGGCTCCATGGTGCTCGGCATGGCGTTCCTGTCCGACGCCGTGCCGGCCGAGACGCGCCAGCCGGTGCTGGCGCGCTTCATCTCCGGGACGATCATCGGGCAGTCGTTCGGCCCGCTGGTGGGCGGCGTGGTGACCGACCTCGCCGGCTGGCGCGCGAGCTTCGCCGTGCTCGGAGCGGTGTTCGCGGCGGTCGCCGTGGTGCTCTTCGTGCGCACGCGCCGGCGCTGGGACGAGGGGCCGCGCTCGACCGGGCCGGTGCTCTCGCCCGCGGTGCATCTTGCCGTCCTGCGCATCCCGCGGGCGCGCGGGGTGCTCGTCGCGGTGCTCTTCGAGATGACCTTCTTCTACGGCGCCTTCTCGTTCCTCGGCCCGATGCTGAAGGCGAGGTTCGACCTGCCGCTCAGCGTCATCGGCATCCTGCTCGCCGGGTTCGGGCTGGGCGGCCTCGTCTACATCGCGGTCGTGCGCGTCGTGCTCGCGCGCCTCGGGCAGCGCGGCTGCGTCACGGTCGGCGGGCTGCTCGGCGGGCTCTTCTATCTCGCGGTCCTCTTCGTGCCCTGGTGGCCGCTCGTGATGGTGTGCACCATCGGCGTCGGCTTCTCGTTCTACATGGTGCACAACACGCTGCAGACGAAGGCCGCCGAGATGGCGCCGCACGCGCGCGCGACCGGCTTCTCGCAGTTCTCGATGGCCTGGGCGGTCGGTCAGGCGGTCGGCGTCGCTGCCATGGGCGCCGGGGTCACCGCGTTCGGCTACGCCTGGATGATCGGCGCGTTCGGGCTGGGTTTCCTCGCGCTCGCGATGGCCCTGCGCACGCGGCTCCACCGGCTCTGACCGGGCCGGCTACCATCGGTCGCGAGACACGCCTACTTTTCCCGGGGAGCCCATGCGCGCATTCCACATCCTCGACGGTCCGGAGGGCACCACCCTCGCAGCACGCGACGTCCCGACACCGGAGCCCGGTCCGAACCAGCTCCTCGTGCGCGTGCGCGCGAGCTCGCTCAACCGCGGCGAGCTGACGCCCGCCTACGCCGGAGGCGTCGGAGCGGAGCGGCCCGGCGGGGTCGAAGCCGCCGGCGAAGTCGTCGCCGCGGGCAGCCAGGTGCAAGGGTTCGCCCCCGGCACGCGCGTCATGGGCCGCCTCAAGGGCGGCTTCGCCGAGCACGCGCTGCTCGACGTTGGCGAGGCGATGGTCGTGCCCGAACGGCTGGGGTGGGAAGAGGCCGCGGCGGTGCCGATCGTCTTCCTCGTCGGCTACGACATGCTGGTGCCGTACGGCCATCTCGCGCACGGCGAGTGGGTGCTGATCACCGCCGTGTCCTCGGGCGTGGGCGTCGCGAGCCTCCAGCTCGCCAAGGCGCTCGGCGCGCGGGTCGTCGGCACGTCCGGGTCGGCGGCGAAGCTCGAGCGGCTGCGCGCGCGCGGGCTGGCCGCCGGCGGCGCGGCCGGCGGCGCGTTCGTCGACGAGGTGATGCGCATCACCGACCGGCACGGCGCCGACCTCGCCGTGAACAACGCCGGCGGCTCGGTCTTCGCGGCGCTGGTGCGCGCCGCGGCCTACCGCGGCCGCATCGCCACGGTGGGTTACGTCGACGGCGTGCT
>JAHDYJ010000055.1 GCA_023383795.1 Burkholderiales bacterium
CGCGCGGATAGACGTTGTAGCCGCCGACGATCGCCATGTCCTTCTTGCGGTCGCGGATGTAGAGCCAGCCGTCGGCGTCGAGCTCGCCGATGTCGCCGGTGTAGAGCCAGCCCGCGCGCAGCGCCTCGGCGGTCTCCTTGGGCCGGTTGCGATAGCCGCGCATGATCTGCGGCCCGCGCGCGCGGATCTCGCCGAGCTCGCCCGCCGGCAGCACCCGCTTCCCGGTATCGACGTCGACGATCTCGACCTCGGTGAGCGGCAGCGCCGGTCCGACCGAGCCCGGCTTGAGCGCGTCGCCTTCGCGCACGTAAGTGAGCACCGGGCCGGCCTCGGTCTGGCCGAAGCCCTCGAGGATCGGCGTGCCGGTGGCGGCGTGCCAGCGCTTGAGCGTCTCCTCGGGCAGCGGCGCCGACCCGGAGTACGCGGTGCGCAGGCTGGAGAAGTCGGTGGCCGCGAAGCGCTCGTGCGCGAGCAGCCCGATGAACACCGTCGGGCCCGCCGGCAGCCGGGTGATGCGTTCGGCGGCGATCGCGTCCAGCACGAGGTCCGGCCTGTAGCGCGGCAGGATGACGAGCTTGCCGCGGCAGTACGCGGAAAGGTGCAGGCACATCGCCACCGCGAACACGTGGAAGAGCGGCATCATGCAGAGCACGCTCTCGTCGTCCGGGCGCGTGGGCAACGCCGCCTCGCGCTGGCTGATGTTGACCGACATCTGGCCGTGCGTGATATCGACGCCCTTCGGCAGCCCGGTGGTGCCGCCGGTGTACTGCAGCGAGGCGAGATCGTCGGGAGAAGGCAGCGCCTCGGGGAGCCGTTGGGTCGAATCGTCGGCCCACGCGGCGAGCGAGCGGCCGCCGGCGCCGACCTTCACCCGGTGCGGCACGCCCGACAGCAGCGGCTCGACCGTCGCCGCGGTCTCGGCGTCGTACACCGCCGCCGCGGGCGCGGCGTCGCCGAGGATGTGGGCGAGCTCGCGCGCGGTGTAGGCGGGATTGATCGGGACCGCCTGCGCGCCGGCCGCGTGCGCGGCGAACATCGCGACCGGCAGGTCGAGCGAGTTGCCGCAGACGAGCGCGACGCGCTCGCCGCGCGCGCCGGCGCGCGCGAGCTCGTCCGCGAAGCCCGCCACGCAGCGCAGGTACTGCGAGTAGGTGAGCCGCCGTCCGCCGCACACCAGCGCCTCGCGCCCGCCGGCGCGCGCGGCCGCCTCGGCGAGCATGTGCACGACGGTCGGGTGAACCTTGGGCAGCTGCCCGACGTCTGGAACGTTCGTCATGTGGTCCGCCTCGAGCCGGCCATGCCGGACGCGTCAGTCTACACGGTGCGATGCTGCGCGCGCGGCAGGTAGTGCAGCACGCGGCGCTCGACGAGGATCACGGCGCCGTAGGCGGCGATGCCGATCAGGGTGAGCGCGATGATCGTCACGAACACCATCGCGGTGTTCCCCTGCCCCTCGCCGAACACCAGCAGGTAGCCGAGCCCGATGTTGCCGCCGACCAGCTCGCCGACCACCACGCCGATCACCGCGAGCGTCGCGCCGATCCGCAGCCCGGAGAAGAGCGGCGGCAGCGTCGCCGGGTATTCGATCATGCGGAAGATCTGCCAGCGCGTGGCCGAGAAGGAGCGCGCGAGGTTGACGAGGTCGGGATCGACGGTGCGGATCGCGGTGAGGACGTTCACCATGATCGGGAAGAACACGATCAGGACGGCCACCAGGATCTTCGGGTAGACCGTGTAGCCGAGCCACATCACGAACAACGGCGCGAAGGCCACCTTGGGCGCGATCTGCAACGCGAGGATGTAGGGCGAGAGCACGAGCTCCGCGCGCGGGGCCGCGCCGAGGACGAAACCCATCAGCGCGCCGAGCGCCGAGCCGAGCGCGAACCCGGCCACCACCTCGAGCGCAGTGATGCCGGAGTGGTGGAGCAGCCGCTCCGTCGCGAGCATGCGCCAGAACTCCGACCACACTTTCGAGGCCGGCGGCAGGATGTAGGCCGGGATGTCGAAGAGCGGCGGCAGCCACTCCCACGCGGCGAGGAATGCGAGCAGCACCGCGGCGCTCGCGAGCACGGTCCCGGCGCCGGAACCGGCGCCGTGCACCGCCGTGGCCAGGCGGCCGCGGTGCGCCGGCGCGCCGCGCGCCGCCGCGCCGGGTCCCGCGCCCGCGGCCGTCCGTGCCGCCGCCATGCGCTCCACGGCCATCCCGTCGCGCACCGTCCCCGCTACTGCACGAACCGGTTCGTGTAGAGCTCGGCGATCGGCGTCTCCTTCGGCACGATGCCTTCCTTCACGTAGAACTTCTGCACCGCGCCGAGCCGTTCCGGGTCCATCGCGCCGAGCACCTTCTGACCCGGATACACGTAGGTGTTGTAGAGCTTGAACACCTCCTCGATGTAGGCCTCCTTGCCCTTGTGCTGCGGCACGGCGACGACGTAGTCGCGCGCGGCAGCGGCCGGGTCACGCATAATGCCCTGCATGCCCTCGAGCGTCGCGCGCACCAGCTTGCCGATCAGCTCGGGTCGCCTGGCGATCATATCGTCGGAGGCGAGGATCGCCTGCGCCATGCTCTTGAAGTAGTCGTCCGAGGAGTAGATCTCCACCTTGGCGCCGGCGCCGCGCGCGCTCGCGATCCAGTCCGGCACCGCGGCCATGGCGTCGGCCTTGCCGGCGGCGAAGAGCTGCCACACGCCGGCTGGCCCCGCGGCCTGAGCGTCGACGTCGTTCTTGGTCAAGCCGGCGGTGGCGAGCACGCCGAGCAGCGCGTAGAACGTGGTGTCCTGGTAGGCCATGGTCGTGATGGTGCGCCCCTTCAGGTCCTTCGGCCCGGTGATGCCCTTGCCGGCGTGCACTGCGAGCTGCGTGAGCGACCGGCCGCCGAGCACCGCGACCGCCTTGACCGGCACGCCCTGGGCGCGCGCGATGATCGGGGTGTCGCCGATCGCGCCGCCGATCGGCGCGTTGCCGGCGCCGACCTGCTTGGCGACGTCGACGCCGCCCTTCGCCGAGATGAACGTAACCTCGAGGCCCGCGCGGCCGTAGTAGCCACGCGCCTGCGCGAGCATCCACGGGCCGAACGCCGGCAGGAACGCCGGTGCGGGCAGGAGGTAGGTGACCTTCTCGGGCGGCTGGGCGGCCGCGGGCGCGGCGCATGCCGCGGCAATGGCGAGCGCGAGCGCAGCTCGCAGAATACGGCGTCGGTTCATGGTGGCTCCTCCTCTCGGGTTCGACCCTCAAAATGCCTCGGCGGGCATCGCCTCGCCGATGTGCAGCTCCTCCATCAGCCGCGCGGCGAGCGGCCCGACGCGCGTGTCCAGCCGCCGCCGGATCGGCGCCTCGCGTCCCGGAATCGATACCGGGATCTCCGTGACGATGCGGCCGGGCCGCGCGCTCATCACCAGGATGCGGTCCGAGAGCGCGATCGACTCGACGAGATCGTGGGTGATGAAGAGCGCCGTCTTGCCCTCCTCGGCCACGGTCTGCGCGAGATCCTGCTGCAGGACCATCTTGGTCTGCGCGTCGAGCGCCGAGAACGGCTCGTCCATCAGCAGCACGGTCGGATCCACCGCGAGCGTGCGTGCGAGCGCCGCGCGCTGGCGCATGCCGCCGGAGAGCTGGTGCGGATAGTGCGACTCGAACCCGGTGAGGTGGCACCGCTCGATCAGCGCCACTGCGCGCGCGCGCCGATCGGCCGCCGGCACGCGGCGGATCTCGAGCCCGAGCTCGACGTTCTCGCGGATCGAGCGCCACGGCAGCAGCAGATCCTTCTGCAGCATGAAGGCGACGTGCGGATTGGGGCCGGCGACCGGCTCGCCGTCGACGTACACCTCGCCAGCGCTCGGCAGATACAGCCCGGCGCCCATGTTGAGCAGCGTCGACTTGCCGCAGCCGCTCGGACCGATGATCGACACCACCTCGCCGTCGCGCACCGCGAGGCTCACGTCCTCGACGGCGCTCACCTCGCCGCCGCCGCGCCCGCGCGCGGGGAAGCGCTTCCAGACGCGCCGGAACTCGATGCGGACTTTCGACCCCATGCCCCGCCTTCCCCTCCCCGGTCGCCGGCCGCCGCGGTCTCGCGCCGCGCGCGCCGCGCGCGCTTCAGCCGGTGTTCGCCGCGGCCGCCGCGAGCGCGCCGAGCACGCGCTCGCCGGTGAGCGGCAGCTCGCGCAGCCGCGCGCCGGTCGCCGCCGCCACCGCGTTGGCGATCGCCGCGGCGACCGCGTTGATGCCGATCTCGCCCACGCCCTTGGCGCCGAACGGTCCGTCGGGCTCCGGGTGCTCGACGATGTGGGCGTGCAGCTCGTACGGCACTTCCAGGCTGGTCGGCACCTTGTAGTCCATCAGCGTGGGGTTCGCGAGCCGCGGCCCGTCGAACACCAGCGCCTCGAAGAGCGCAAAGCCGAGCCCCTGGGCGAACGCGCCCTCGAGCTGCCCCTCGACCGAGGCGCGGTTGATCGCGCGGCCGACGTCGGCGACGGTCCACGCGCGCAGCACCGCGACCTGGCCGGTGACCTCGTCCACCTCGACCTCGGCCGCCACCGCGCCGAAGCTGTACACGCCGATCTGCGGGAACGGCAGCCCGGTCGCGACCGCGCGCTTGGGGTCGACGGTCGGCCGGTCGAACACCCACGTGTTGGTGCCCACGATCGGCCCGCCCTTGCGCCAGTGCGCGCGCGCGGAGATCGCGACGAACGGCAGCGTCTTGCCGGGCACGCCCTTGAGCCCGACGGCGCCACCCGGCAGCAGCTCGAGGTCCGCCTCGGCGCACTCGAGCATCTCGGCGGCGTGCGCCTTCACCTGCCGCTCGACCTCGCGCGCGGCGGCGAGCACCGCGCGGCCGGTCGTGTAGGTGACGCGACTCGCGGTTGTGCCCCAGTTGTACGGCGAGCCGTCGGTGTCGGGGCTCGCGACGCTCACCTGGTCGAGCGGCAGCTTGAGTGCCTCGGCGACGATCTGGGTGAGGACGGTGTCGGAGCCCTGGCCGATGTCGACAGCGCCGGTGTTGAGCACCACCGTGCCGTCCTCCAGCATGCGCACGATCGCGCCGGTGCCGAGCAGCCCGCCGATGTGCGCGGTGCACGCGAAGCCCAGGCCGCGGCGCCTGCCGGGCGCGGCGCGCGCGGCGGCGCGCGCATTCCAGCCCGACTCGCGCTCGGCGACGTCGATGCACTCCGGCAGCCCGTTCGAGGCGAGCGCCTGCCCGCCGAACCAGCGGTCGTCGGCGCCGAGCGCGTTCCTGCGGCGGATCTCGACCGGGTCGATGCCGAGCTGCGCCGCGATCTCGTCGATCTGCGTCTCGGTGGCGAAAGTCACCTGCGGGTTGCCGAAGCCGCGGAAGGCGCCGAAGCGCAGCTTGTTGGTGTAGACCAGCGTGCCGCGGCAGCGCGTGTGCGGGATGCGGTATGGCCCGCGCGCCATCAGCAGGCTGTAGCCGAGCACGCCCGGGCTGTCGTCGGCGTAGGCGCCGCCGTCGAGCAGCACCTCGACCTCGCGCGCGACGAACGTGCCGTCGCGCTTCACGCCGGTCCTCACCCGCACCTCGAACGGGTGGCGGGCACGCACGATCTCGAAGTCCTCCTCGCGGGTGAGCACGAGCCTGACCGGCCGCCCGGTCGCCAGCGCGAGCTTGACGACGATCGGCTGGACGTGCGCCTCCATCTTGTTGCCGAAGCCGGCGCCCACGCGCGGCGTGAGGCAGCGCAGCCGCGACATCGGCAGCCCGAGCGACTCGCACACGTTCGCCTGCACGCGGAACACCGACTGGTTGGCCGACCACAACGTCACGCGCCCGGCCGCGTCCACCTCGGCGAGCGCGCCGCACGGCTCGAGCGAGACGTGCGCCTGCGGCTGGGTGCGATAGCGGCCCTCGACGAAGAGGTCGCTCTCGCGGAAGCCGCGCTCGACGTCGCCCTCGGCGAGCTCGGTGCGCGAGCAGACGTTGCCGCCGCACACCGCGTCGAACACCTTGAAGTAGGAAGCGAGCTCCTCGTGGATCACCGCGGCGCCCGGGGCGAGCGCCGCCGCGGGGGTGAGGATCGCGGGCAGCTCCTCGTACTCGACCTCGACGAGCCGGGCGGCGGCGCGCGCCTGCGCCTCGGTCTCGGCGGCCACCACCGCGACCGGCTCGCCGACGTAGCGCACCTTGCCCTTGGCGATCGCGTGCTCGTCCTTGATGAAGGCGCCCATGCGGTGGTCGCCGAAGTCCTCGCCGGTGAGCACGCAGTGCACGCCGGGTGCTGCGCGCGCGGCCGAGACGTCGTAGGACTTGATGCGCGCGTGCGCGTGCGGGCTGCCGAGGATCGCGCCGTGCAGCATGCGCGGCCGGTACAGGTCGGCGACGTACTGCGCGCGGCCGGTGAGCTTCTCGCGGACCTCGAGTCGCGGGACGCTCTGGCCGACGACGGGGGCAGCGTCCGGCGTCGTCATGGCGCACCCGTCTCGGCGGCGCGCAGCACGGCGTCGACGATCTTGCGGTAGCCCGAGCAGCGGCACAGGTTGCCCGACAGTCCGGCGCGGACCTCGTCGGCGGATGGACGCGGCGTGCGCTCGAGCATGGCGGCCGCGGTGAGGATCATGCCGGGCGTGCAGAAGCCGCACTGCACCGCGCCCGCCTCCTCGAACGCCGCCTGCAGCGCCTGCGCGGCGCCGGCCGCGCCCTCGATGGTGACGATCTCGCGCCCTGCGCACTCGTGCGCGAGCGTGAGGCAGGCACGCACCGGCTCGTCGTCGACGAGCACGGTGCATGCGCCGCACGCGCCCTGGTTGCAGCCGCGCTTGGCGCCGGTGAACCCGAGCGCGTCGCGCAGCGCGGTGAGCAGCGTGTCGCCGGGCGCGGCGAAGAGCTCGTGCTCGGCGCGGTTGACGCGCAGCGCGAGCGGTCTACGGGTGCTCATCGGTTGGCCTCCAGTTGCGCGCGCGCCTGCGCGACCGCGCGCTCGACCATGCGCGGGATGACGCGGCGGCGGTAGGCGGCGCTCGCACGCACGTCCTCGAGCGGGTCGGCGGCCGCGGCGAGCAGCTCGCCCGCGCGGCGCGCCGCGGCTTCGCCGAGCCGCCCCGAGCGCAGCAGCGCATCGGCCTCGTCGAGGTGCAGCGGTCGCGGGCCGCATCCGCCCACGGCGAGCCCGACGCGCTCGCAGGCGCCGTCGCGCCACGCGACCGAGAGCGCGACCGAGGCGATCGCGAAATCGCCGGAGACGCGGCAGAGCTTGTCGTAGCTTCCGCGGCCGGGCGCCGGCGGCGCGAGCAGGACCGCCGTGACCATCTCGCCCGGCGCGAGCGCGGTGGCAAACCAGTCGACGAAGAACTCGCGCGCCGGCACCTGCCGGCGCCCCCGTCGGCCGGCGATCTCGACCGCGGCGTCGGCCGCGACCAGCGCCGGCGGGTAGTCGGCGGCCGGATCGGCGAACGCGATCGAGCCGCCGATCGTGCCCATGTTGCGCACCACCGGGTTGGCGATGCGCGCGGCGGCCTCGCGCAGCACTGCGGCCGCGCCGGCGAGCCGCGCTTCGGCGGCGGTCTCGCGGTGGCGCGTCATCGCGCCGATGCGCAACCCGCCGTCGGCGAGCGCGCGGATGCCGCGCAGCTCCGCGATCGCCGCGAGGCTCACGAGCTCGGCGGGATCGACGAGCTCGGCGTTCATCATCGCCACCAGCGTCGCGCCGCCGGCGAGCAGCCGCACGCGCTCGCCGTCGCCGGCGGCGAGCAGCCGCACCGCCTCCTCGATGGTGGCCGGGCGGTGCAGGTGCGCGAGGGCGCTCATGCGCTCGTCGCCCCGGCGGCGATACGCTCGCGGAAGCGCTCGGCGAACTCGACGCCGAGCCGGTCGACGCGCTTCTTCATCATGCCGAGGCCGTACTTCGCGAGCCGCCCGGTGACGCTCACGTCCGAGCTGTAGCGCACCTCGGTGAGCGCCGGTCCGATCTCGGCAAGGATGACCATGTTCTCCGCGCTGAGGATGCTCGCGCGCGTGCCCTCCTCACCGCGGGTGACCGAGGCCACGCGCTCGAACGGGAGCTCCTCGACGACCTCGACGACGAGGTTGAAGCGGGCCTTGACCGGGCCGACCTCGACCAGCACCCGCGCGCGGTACCTGCGCGCGTCGACCGGCGCGATCTCCTCGCAGCCGGGGATGCACGCGACCATCAGCGTCGGATCGGTGATGCAGCGCCACACCCGCTCGCGCGGCGCCCCCACCTCGAAGGTGCCCTCCATCCGCATCTAGCGCCTCCTCCTGCCGCGAAACCGCCGCAGCGCGCGCTTCAGCGCTTCCGCCACGGCATGCGGCCCGCCCACTTCTCGCGCGTGCGGGCGACGATCTCCGGATCGTCCACCAGCCGCGGCGGCTGCTCGCCCCAGAAGCGGTAGTCCTCGTCGGGCATCGTCGCGTCGATGCCCATGCCGGTCTGCCAGCCCTTCTCGCGCAGCGACACCGCCGGGTCGAGCCACTGCCCGGCGCGGCGCGGCAGGATGTAGACGTCGCGCTTGGCGTCGACGCGCGTCGAGAGCGCCCAGTGCACCGAGTTGTAGTCCCAGATGTCGACGTCCTTGTCGACCACGATCACGTGCTTGTAGCGCGCGTAGGTGGCGCCCCACACCGCGTCCATCGCCTGCTGCGGATGCCCGGGGAAGAGCTTGTCGATCTTGACGATCGCCTCGTAGGTGACGTCGCAGCGCAGGTCGAGGATGCCGGGCACGAGCTCCTTCAGCGTCTTGTAGGCGACCGCCTGCGAGGACCTGCCGACCGTGAGCGCGCTCTCCGACGGGTACCACTGCTCGCGAGCGCCGAGGTAGATCGGGTTGCGCCGGTGGGTGACGCGCTGCACCTCGAACACCGGGTTGCTGCGCGCCTCGCCGTAGTGCCCGGTGTATTCGCCGAAGCCGCCCTCGATCGCGCGCACGCCCGGACGGATCACGCCCTCGAACACGAACTCCGAGGTGGCCGGCACCAGCAGGTCGATCGTCTGGCACTTGACCATCTCGAGCGGCTCGCCGCGCAGCGCGCCGGCGATCTGGAACTCGTCGACGTTCGGCGGGGTGCGCGTCGAGGCGACGATCTCGACCGAGGGGTCGTAGCCGGTGACCACCGCCATCGGCATCGGCTGGCCGAGACGCTCGTACTTCATGTAGTGCTGGCGGCCGTGGGTGTACTCGGGCGCGCCCCATCCCAGCGTGTTGCGCGAGAGCGTGCCCATGCGGTAGATGCCGGCGTTCAACACGCCGGTCTCGGGATCCTTGGTGATCGAGACCGAGAGCGTGCCGGGGAACTCGCCGCCGTCGTGCTGGTGCCACTTGGTGTTGCAGATGCGGTGCAGGTCGATCGCCGCGCCCTCGATCACCACCTCCTGGCAGGGCGCCTTCTGCACGATGCGCGGCGGCACCGGCCGCTCGGTGCGGCGGCACCACTCCTCGTTGAAGTCGCTCCACTGCTCGATGCCGAGCGCCGCGAGGAAGCGGCGGTCGGTGCCGAGCAGGTTCGTGAGCATCGGGAAGTCGGCGCCCTTGATGCGGTCGAACAGGATCGCCGGCGCGTACTCCTGCAGCCCGATGCGTGTGAGGCCGTTGATCTCCCACTCCGGGTCGACCTCCTCGGCGACGTGCACCAGCTCGCCCTGCTTCTCCAGATGCGCGACGAACTCGCGCATGTCGTGCCAGCTTCTCTTGCCCACGGCGCCAGATCTCCTCCCGGGACCGGCGCGTCGCGGTGCGTCGGCACCGCGCTTCCCGCCGGTCGGCTCCTTCCGCTCCCCGCCGGCCGCCGGACTGCGGCGGGGCGGGCGCCCATCTCCTGGCGCTGCAAGTGCGGCGGCGGCGCGCTCTGTGGGCGCTTCCCCCGCGGCACCGACTACCAGCCCGGCGGCCGCGACACCGTGATGTGCGGCGCCACCTCCTCCTCGGTCGGCACCCACGCCACTCTGATCTTCTTGCCGAGCGGGTGCACCTGGTGCGGCCCGGTGCCTTCCGGAAACTTTTTCTTCCTGAGCTTCGCGCGCAACTTGCGCGTCGCGTCCCGGTCGATGCGGTGGTCGAGCGCCTCGGCGTCCTTCACCTTGATGACCACGCCGTAGTATTTCTTCGCCGCCTCGATCGTGAGCCACTCGTCCATCACGTCGGTGAGCACGAGCTCGGGCTCGCGGTCGAGCGGGTTGCCGAAGCCGCCGCCGCCGGCCGACGAGTAGAAGATGCGGTCGCCCTTGCGGATCCTCACGCCGGTGGCGTACATGCCGGCGTTCATCTCCCGCTTGGTGCCCTTGTTGACGATCAGCATCGACCCGCCGGCGTTCAGCCCGCCGGAGATGCCGAACGGCGCGAACTTCTCGCGGTCGCCGTGGATCGTCATGGTGACGTCGGTGAGCACGTCGAACTCGCGCACCAGCGCGAACCCGCCGCGGCGCATGCCGTGGCCGCAGGAGTCCCGGCGCGCCTCGTAGCGCGTGAACACCACCGGGAACCAGCGCTCTTCGAGCTCCTGCGGGATGGTGCGCGCGTTGCAGAAGCGCATGAAGATGAGCGACTTGCCGTCCTTGAAGGTGCGCGCGTTCTCCCCGCCTACCGCGTAGGTGTACTGCACGAACTGCTTCTTGGTGCGCGGGTTGTAGCCGCCCATGCAGAGGTTGGTGAGGCTGACCGCGGCCGGGTACACGCGCCACGGCTGCACCTTGCCGAGCGGGCCGGCGAGGCAGGCGATCGTCACCGCCTCGACCTTGTCGAACGCGCCGGAGCAGTAGCCGGTGGTCGGCGCGGGCTCCACGACGTCGACGCAGGTGCCCTTCTTCGACACGATCTCGAGGTTGCGGATGATGCCTTCGTTCAGCGGGAAGAGCTGCGGGAAGCAGATCATGAACCCGAGGTAGTTGCCGCCGGTGAGCGTGGCGTAGCTGCAGCCCCACGAGGCCTTCGGCTGCGGGCCGGACTTCGACCAGTCGAAGGCGAGCTTCGTCCCGCGCTTGGTCATCTTGCAGTGCACGTAGATCGGCGGCTTGCCGGGGGCGTTCACGTCCTGGTCGCCCCAGTCCTCGAATTCCCAGGACCCGTCGGGCAGCTCGGCGAGCTCGGCGAGCATGAGCCGCTCGGAGTAGTTGAACTGCTCCTCGAACGCCTGGTAGAGCGTGTCCTTGCCGTAGCGCTCGCACAGCTCCTTCACTCTTCGCTCGATCAGCTTGGAGGCCTCGACCTGCGCCTGCAGGTCGGCGCGCCGCTCGATCGAGCCGCGGATGTTGATCGCGATGAAGCTCCACAGCTCCTCGTCGAGCCGGTCCTCCTTGAAGAGCCGGATCGGCGGGATGCGGATGCCCTCGGCGTAGCAGGTGGTGGCCTCCGGGTTGAAGGTGCCGGGGTTCGGGCCGCCCATGTCGGCCCAGTGGATCACGGTACAGGCGAACGCGACGATCTCGCCCGCGTGGAAGATCGGACGGATGAGCCGCGTGTCGTTCACGTGCGAGCCGGTGCGGTACGGGTCGGAGAAGAGGAACGTGTCGCCCGGGCGCATCTCGGCGAGCGGCACGTCCTTGAGGAGCTCGCGCACCGACGGGCCGAACGAGGCGTAGTGCGCCGCCGCGTCGGTGAAGCCGTGCGCCACCAGGCGGCCGTCGCGCGTGAGCAGCGCGTTCGAGCGGTCGCGGCCCATGCCGACCACCGGGTGGTAGGCCACGCGCTCGATGGTGGTCGAGGCCTCGTAGCACGCCGCGACGAAGGCATTGCGCATCACCTCGAAGGTGATGAGATCCATGCCGATGTCGGCCGCCTTGGCGAGCTTCTCCTTGACGTCGACCACCGCCGCGGCGGGCTTGCGCGGCGCGGCGCGTCCGCGCCCCCGCGCCGGCGCCTCGGCGCCGCCGCGGCCGGATTCGAGCGCCTTGATCTCGCGTTCCATGCGTGCTCCTCCTACCGGTCGACCTTGATCACCAGGTTGCCCCACTTGTCGACAGTGCAGCGGGTGCCCGGAGGCATCACCGTGGTCGTGTCGGGCTGCTCGACGACCGCCGGCCCGTCGAACGCGGCGCCGGCGGGAAGCTTGCCGCGCTCGTAGATCGCGGTGTCGATGAACCCGGCGTCGCGGAACCAGACCTTGCGAACGCCCTTGCGCGCGGCGTCCAGGCTGCCCGCGGCCGCATGCTGCGGCAGGCTCGGCTTCGGCAGCTCGCCCATCGCCACCACGCGCAGGTTCTCGATCTCGACCGGCGCGTAGCCCGGCGGCAGGTTGTAGCCGTAGGCGGTCTTCATCGCCTTCATGAAGGCCTCGGTGAGCGCCGCGAGGTCCTCGATCGGACCGGCCGGCGCGTCGACCGTGAAGAACCGGCTCTGGCTGAAGTACTTGATGTCGACGTAGCGCTCGATCCGGATCTCGCTCTGCCGCAGGCCCTCCTTGAGCAGCGTCTTCTGCGCCTTGTCGACCAGGGCGTCGAACCGGCGGTTCAGCCAGCGGAAGTCGAGCTCGGACTCGATCCGGTGGATCGGCGTGGTGAACTCGTGCTTCACGTCGACCCGGATCGCGCCGAACGCCGAGGCGTAGCCGGGCAGCGGCGGAACGATCACGGTGCCGGAGCCGACCTCGCGCGCGAGATCGCACGCGTACATCGCGCCGCCGCCGCCGTAGGGCACGATCGCGAAGTCGCGCGGGTCCCAGCCGCGCGCGACGGTCTGCAGGCGCATCGCCATCATCAGGTTGGTCATCGCCACCATGTACATGTTGGCCGCCGCGGTCTCGGCGTCCCAGCCGTAGCTGCTGCCGATGCGCTCGGCGAGCGCCTTGCGCGAGAGCGCGCCGTCGACGCGCATCTCGCCGCCGAGGTAGTAGTCCGGGTCGATGCGGCCGAGCACGATCTGCGTGTCGGTGTTGGTGGCCTCCTCGCCGCCCGCGCCGTAGCAGGCGGGCCCCGGCACCGCACCCATGCTCTGCGGCCCCACGTTGAGGATGCCGCCCTTGTCCACCCAGCCGATCGAGCCGCCGCCGGCACCGATGTACACGGTGTCGACCGAGGGCAGGCAGCAGGGCACGTTCCACAGGATCTTCCACTCGTGGGTGATCGCCGGCTTGCCCTTGTAGATGATCGAGACGTTGTTCGTCGTGCCGCCGGTCTCGAACGCGATCACGTTCTCGAAGCCCGCGAGCGAGCCGATGTAGCCCGCGAGCCCGACCGCGCCGGAGACCGGTGACGAGTGGAACGTCTTGGCGGGGAACTTGACCGCCTCGTCCATGCCGATCACGCCGCCGCCCGAGGTGGTGACGAGGATCGGGCCGGAGTAGCCCCAATCCTTCTTCAGCCGCCGCGCGAGGCCGGCGAGATAGTTCTTGAGGATCGGCGAGATGTAGGCGTTCAGCACCGTGGTGCAGGTGCGCTCGAACTCGAGCATCTGCGGCAGCACCTCGTGCGACACGGTGATGTCGATCCCCGGGAGCGCCTTCTTCAGGATCGCGCGGGTGCGCGACTCGTGCGCCGGGTTCATGAAGGAGTCCATGTAGACGACCGCCACCGACTCGATGCCGCGCTTCTTGATGATCCGCGCGGCGCGACGCACGTCGTCCTCGTCGAGCTCGACCAGCACCTCGCCGTAGGGGCTCACCCGCTCGCGCACTTCCAGCACGTTGCGCCGCGGCACGATCAGCTCGGGCGGGTCCCAGTCGAGCTCGAACGCGCTGATGCGCTCGGCGCGCCCGCCGCCGAGCACGTCGCGGAAGCCGGCGGTGGTGACGAGCGCGGTCTTGACGCCCTTCCGCTCGAGGATCGCGTTGGTCGAGACGGTGGCGCCGTGGCGGAACGAGAGCACCTCCTCGCCGCGGATGCCGGCGCGCGCGAGCCCGTTGATGACACCGTCGAAGTAGGTCGGCGGCGTCGACGGCACCTTGCCGAGGCGCTGCTCGCCGGTGACGAGGTTGACGCAGATGACGTCGGTGAACGTGCCGCCGATGTCGGTGCCGACCACCCAGGCCTTCCGGGCGTCCATGTCCATCGCTCTTCCCCCTCGCTCGCGCGTGGCCGTCCGGCCGCGCGCGATGCCTCGCGCGCCGCCGCGGCGTGTGTGCTCCCGGGGAATTCGTCGTCTGCGCCCGCCGGCTCCTCGCGGAGGCTCCCGCGGCGCCTTTATTACCGAACAATATTCACTATTGCCCGGACCCTGTCAAGCGGCGGGCGCGCCGCGCGCGCGTCTTGCGCGCTGCAGCACGGGCGGCGGGCCGCGCCGGGGCGCCGAGGATCAGGTCGCAGACGAGATCGATTGTTGCGGCGCTGCACGGCGCGCCCGGCTGCAGGTGGTGGTTGATGACGAACCCGTCGAAGGCCATCATGAGGACGTGCGAGAAGCGCGCGTCGCCGAGCATGCGCCGGCGCGCCGGCGGCACCGCGTCGCGCACCATCGCCGCGACCCGTTCCTCGACCCAGGCGAGCAGGCCCGGGTTGTAGCCCTCCTCCGGCGTGGCGGTGGAGACCGCCTGCATCACGTTGTTCGCGAAGCCGTTGCGCTCGCGCGGCAGCTCGCGCCACAGGGCGGTGAGCAGCGTACGCAGCCGCTCGCGCGGCTCGTCGATCGCGCCGATGCGCTCCTCCAGGCGCGCGATGCGCCCGCGCAGCCACGGATCGTAGATCGCGTACAGCACCGCGAGCTTCGACCGGAAGTAGATGTAGATGTTGGCCGGCGACATGCCGGCGCCCTTGGCGATCTGCGGCAGCGTGGTGGCGGCGTAGCCCTGCCGGCTGAAGAGCTCGAACGCCGAGCGCAGGATCGCCTGCTCCACCTCGGGCTTTTTGACCTGCGCCATGTCCGTCGATTACCGAATACCGATCGGGATTGACAAAACCTTCCTATCTACTAGCATAGGCGGCCGAATGCAAGGCGGGGACCGGTCCGGCGCGCGCCGTCGCCGGCCCCCGCCGCCCGAGGAGGAGGAGCGTCCGGGCGCCGGACCGACCGCGGCTTCGCGCGCGGGCGGCCGCGTCCGCGCCAGGTCCAACAGCGTGCTGAAGGACTCCGCCGATGCGCGGGAGGGGATATACAAGGGGCTTGCCCCTTGTTCGTTCCGGGGGATATACAAGGGGGCTTCTCCCCCTCGTTCGTACGACCGCTACTTGGGTCGTGCGCTCACTCGATCGGACGAAGCTTCAGGCGATGGCAATACTCGACGGCCCGCTCTGACACGATGCCCACGCCGGTGCTCGCCGCCGAGGATCTCTCGAAGCGGTTCATCGCCATCAAGGCGCTCGATCACGTGAGCTTCGAGCTGGCCGCGGGCGAGGTGCATGCGCTCGTCGGCGAGAACGGCGCCGGCAAGTCCACCCTGATCAAGGTGTTCGGCGGCATCCACCGGCCCGACTCCGGCCGCGTGCTGGTCGACGGCGCGCCGGTCGAGCTGCACTCGCCCGCCGACGCCTACGCCAAGGGCATCGCGGTGATCGGACAGGAGCTGCGGGTGGTGCCCGCGCTCTCGGTCGCCGAGAACGTGATGCTCGGGCACCTGCCGACGCGCCCGCTCGTGCCCGGGCTCGCCGCGACCGCCTGCCTGCGGCTCGACCGCGCGCGCATGCGCGCGGCCGCCGCCGCGGCGCTCGGTCGGCTCAACCTCGCCTTCGACCTCGACCAGCGCGTCGACCAGCTGACGTTCGCCGAGCGGCAATCGGTGGCGATCGCGCGCGCCCTCTCGCGCAACGCCCGCGTGCTGGTGCTCGACGAGCCGACCGCCGCGCTCGAGGAGCGCGAGGTGCAGAGCCTCTTCGCCGTGATCGAAGCGCTGAAGGCCGCCGGAGTCGCGATCCTGTACGTCTCGCACCGCCTCGACGAGATCGTCGCGATCGCCGACCGCTGCACGGTCATGCGCGACGGCCGCGTCGTGGCAGATCTCGCGCGCGGCGCCTTCTCCGCGGCCGAGCTCGCGCGCCACATGACCGGGCGCGACGTCGCCGAGGAGCGCGCGGGCGCCGCGGCGGCGCCGGGCGAGGTGCTGCTCGAGGCCGCGCTCGGCGGTGACGTGCGGCTGCACGCGCGCGAGGTGGTCGGGCTCGCCGGCCTGCTCGGCAGCGGCACGACCGAGCTCCTGCGGCGCCTGTTCGGCGCGGCCGGCGGCGCGCGGCTGCAAATGCGCGGGCGCGCGCTCGTCACGCGGCATCCGGCCGACTCGATCGCCGCCGGCATCGGGATGGTGCCGAACGAGCGCATCCTCGGACTGGTGCTCGACCAGACCGTGCGCGACAACGTCGTGCTGCCGAACCTCGCGCGCTTCGGCGCCTGGTGGCGCATGGACGACGCGGCGGCGACGCGCGTCGTGCGCGAGCTGCTCGAGGCGCTCGACGTGCGCCCGCCCGACCCGAGTGCGGTGGTGCGGCGGCTCTCCGGCGGCAACCAGCAGAAGGTGATCCTCGCCAAGTGGCTCGCGGCGAGGATCGACGTGCTCCTGATGGACGAGCCGACGCAAGGCATCGACGTCGCGGCGAAGGCGCAGATCCACCGGCTGATGCGCGAGTTCGCCGGGCGCGGCGGCGCGGTCCTGTTCGCCTCCTCCGAGCTCGACGAGATCGTCGGCCAGTCGGACGGCGTGCTCGCGATGCGCCGCCAGGCGATCTCGGCGCGCATGGCGCGCGGCGCCGGGCTCACCGAGCAGGCAGTGCGCGACGCCATCACCTACCAGCGCTAGAACCCGTTTCGGAATGGCGGCCGTGCTTCTTCCTGCTAACGAGGTCGTACGAACGAGGGGAGGATCCCCCCTCGCGTATCCGCCCGTACGGACAAGGGGCTTCGCCCCGTGCATGTCCCCTTCCCCTTCCTCACGAGTGCCGGGTTCCTCGGCAGGCTGCTAGAGCCTCCATGCGTCGCGACTTCCTCGTCGGCCAGATCCCGCTCATCACGCTGATCGTGCTCGGCGTCGTGATCGCGGTCCTGACCCCGCGGTTCCTGTCGCCGCTCAACCTGTCGAACGTCCTGGTGCAGGCGGCGGTCATCACCGTGATCGCGATGGGCATGACCTTCGTGATCATCGGCGGCGGCTTCGACCTCTCGGTCGGCTCGGTGGTCGCGCTGTCGGGCTGCGTGTGCGCGATGGTGATGATGGAGGCGGGCATCGCCGCCGGCGTCGCCGCCGGCGTCGCGGTCGGCGCGCTGGTGGGTCTCGCGAACGGGCTGATCGTCACCGTGCTCAAGGTGAACCCCTTCATCACCACGCTCGGCACGATGGTGCTGGTGCGCGGCGTGGTGTTCCTGCTCACCGGCAGCCAGCAGGTGCCGATCGACCAGTCGCTGCCGCAGCCGTTCATCGATTTCGGCATCGAGCGCTTGCTCGGCATCCACTACCTCGTATGGGTCCCGGTGGCACTGCTCTTCGCGCTGAGCTGGGTGCTCGCGCGCACGCCCTACGGGCGCAGCGTCTATGCGACCGGCGGCAACCGCGAGGCCGCGTACTTCTCCGGCATCCGCGTCGACCGCGTGGTCGCCTCGACCTACGTGTGGTGCGGCGCGCTGGCGGGGGTCGCCGGCGTGATGCTCGCCTCGCGGCTGCAGTCCGGACAGCCCACCGCGGGCGAGTTCTACGAGCTCACCGCGATCGCCGCGGTGGTGCTCGGCGGCGCCGCCCTGCACGGCGGCGAGGGCAAGCTGTACAAGAGCGTGATCGGGGTGTTCATCATGGTGATCCTCGGCAACGGCCTCAACCTGCTCAACGTCGACTCGTACTGGCAGCGCGTCGCGATCGGCGCGGTGATCATCCTCGCGGCGGCCGCCGACCGGCTGCGGGCGCGGCGTGGGTAGCCGCTCCGACCGGAAACCTGGACACCGGCGCGCGGCCGACGCATCATCGAAGCGTTCTTCTCACCATGGAGGAGGAAATGCCATGAAACGACGCACCCTACTCGCAGTGCTCGCGCTGGCGCTCGCCGCCGGGCCGGCGCCGTCAGTCGCGCAGCAGAAGCCCGCGATCGGCGTCTCGCTGCCGCAGGACGACAATCCGTTCTACATCGCCATGCTGAGGGGCATCCGCGCGCGCGCGGCCGAGCTCGGCTTCGACGTCATCACGGTGAGCTCACAGGAGGACAAGGCGAAGCAGATCAACGGCGTGCAGGACCTGATCGCGCGCGGCGTCAAGGGCATCCTGATCTCGCCGATCGACGCGGTCGGCGTGAACGCCGCCTACGACGCCGCCGCCGCGGCGAAGGTGCCGATCATCTCGGTCGCGCGCGCGTCCACCTCGCCGAACCAGCTGCTGCACGTCGCGATGGACGAGAGGCAGATCGGCCGCGACATCGGCGCCTACATCGCGAAGGCTATCGGCGGCAAGGGCAAGGTCGCGATCATCGCCGGGCCGCCGGGATCGCCGACGTTCAAGAATCTGAGCGACGGCATCAAGGAGTCGTTCGCCAAGCACTCCGCCGTCCAGGTGGTGTTCGACCAGTTCGGCGCGCTCACGCGCGAGCGCGGGTTGAAGCTCGCCGAGGACGCGCTCGTGGCGAACCCCGACCTGGCGGCGATCTACGCCGCGAACGACGACGTGGCGCTCGGCGCCTCGCAGGCGGTGGTCGCGGCCGGCAGGAAGGGCAAGGTGCTCGTGACCGGCATGAACGGCATCCCGCCCGCGCTGCGCGCGGTGCAGGACGGCTCGCTCGCGATGACCGTCGAGCTGAACCCGGTCGACTGGGGCCGCCTCGGCGTCGACGTGCTCGCCGGCTACCTCAAGGGGGAGAAGTACAAGCAGCAGGTGTTCATCAAGCACGTCCTCATCGACTCGAAGAACATCGGCGACAAGATGCCGAAGAAGTAGCCGGCGGGACGGTTGGGCGCGAACGCGCCGAAGGCCGGGGGCGGCTGCGGCGATGGCGATCCTTCCCGCGCCTGCACCACCCCGGCCGCTCGCGCGGCCACCCCTCCTCGATGAGGCCGGGGATAAGCGCTCGGCGCTCACTCCGCCGCCACGCCGGCGAGATGCCGCCCGGCGATCCAGCCGAAGGTCATCGCCGGGCCGAGCGTGATGCCCGGCCCGGGATATGCGCCGCCCATGATGCTCGCCATGTCGTTGCCCGCCGCGTAGAGGCCCGGAATCGGCGTGCCGCGCGCGTTCAGGACGCGCGCATGCCGGTCGGTCGCGAGGCCCGCATAGGTCCCGAGGTCGCCGATCGTGACCTTCACCGCGTAGAACGGCGGCCGCACGATCGGCGCGAGACAGGGGTTCGGCTTGATGTCGACATCGCCGTAGAAGCGGTTGTACGCCGTGCCGCCTTTCCCGAAGTGCGGGTCCTCCCCGCGCTCGGCATGGTGGTTGTATTCGGCGACGGTCGCGGCGAGCGCGGCGCCGTCGATGCCCGCGCGCGCCGCGAGCTCGGCGAGCGTGCGTCCGCGCGCCACGTAGCCCGAGCGCACGTGCGGGCCGAGCGGCAGCGGGAACGGCTTCGCGAAGCCGAGGCCGTAGGCGCGGACCGCGCGATGGTCGGTGACGAGCCACGCGGCGATCTCGGGCTCGCCCTCGCATGCGCGGCGCAGCGCCCGCACGAAGTCATGGTAGGAGTCGGCCTCGTTCACGAAGCGCGCGCCCCTGCGCGTGACGGCGATCACGCCCGGCTTCGCGCGGTCGACGAAATGCGGGAAGAGCCCGACGGTGCCGTCGCTGCGCGGCACCCGCGAGACCGGCACCCAGGCCGCGGCCTCCGGCAGCGCCTCGTCGATCCGCGCGCCGACCGCCTCGGCCATGCGCAGGCCGTCGCCGGTGTTCGATTCGGGCGCGGGCGACAGGTGCCCCGCATGCGGAAAGAGGCGCTTGCGCCGCGCGACGTCGTGCGGGAAGCCGCCGCACGCGAGGACCACGCCGCGCCGCGCGCCGACGCGCGCCGCGCGCCGCGCGCGCTCGACGACGGCGCCGCGCACCGCGCCGTCCTCGACCACGAGCTCGCGCGCGGTCGCCGACTCCCACAAGTCGACGCCGAGGTCGGCGGCGGACTTCAGCAGCCGGCCGGCGAGCGCGTTGCCGTTCGTCAGGCGCACGCTGCGCCCGTGCAGCAGCAGGTCGACGGCGAGGCCGCCGAGCAGGCGGGCGGTGTACAGCGCCGAGCCGAGCGACTTCGTCGCGCGCATGAAGTGCGCGAGCTCCTGGCCCGAGCCGATCATCATGCCGAGCATCGTGAGCTCGGGCAGCGGTGGACGCAGGCGCGCGAGCAGCCGACCGAGCGCGCGGCCGTCGAAGGCCTCGGCCACCATCGCGCGCCCGCCGGGCTTGCCGCCCGGCGCGTCCGGGTGGTAGTCGGAGAAGGTGGCCGAGGGCACGAACCTCACCGCCGTCTCGCGCGTGAAGAACTCGACCATGCGCGGACCGGCCGCGAGGAAGGCGCCGACGCGCTCGGCGTCGAAGTGCGCGCCGGCCTCGTGCAGCAGATAGTCCTCGGCCTCGGCGCGGCTGTCGACGACGCCGATCGACGCCTGGAGCGGGTGGCACGGGATCCAGACCCAGCCGCCCGAGCGCGCGGTCGTGCCGCCGAACACCGGCGCCTTTTCCGCGACGATGACGTCGAGCCCGTGATGCCGCGCGGTGACGGCGGCCGCGAGCCCGCCGGCGCCCGATCCGATCACGAGGACGTCGCAGACGACTTCGCCCTCGGCGCTCACGCCGCCTCCCCCTCCGTTCGCCCGGCTTCCGGGCGTGCCGCGCGAGGGCTCTTTGGCCCTCTGTGCGCCTGCTTCAGGCCGTGACGTGCTCGAAGCGCTCGGCGGCCGGGCCCCAGACCTTCTGCCAGTCGTTGCCGACGAAGTCCATCACGCGACCGTCGGCCTGGAAGAACTTGTTCGGCAGCTGGAACATCGCGAGCATCACGCCGCCCTCGGGCCCGGCCCATGCCTCGTGGCGGCTCCCGGCCGGCCGCCACACGAAGTTGCCGGCGGTGCACACGCCCTCGGGGCACTCGAGCGAGCCCTCGAGCACGTAGGTCTGCTCGATCTGCACGTGCTCGTGATCGGGCAGCTTCACCATCGGCCCCATCCTGAGCAGCACCGTGAGGAGCCCCGTTTCGCGCTCGACGAGCAGCGTCTTCACCTCGACGCCGGGATAGGCGGTCTTCTCCCAGGCGAGCCCGCCGACGTCGACGAAGCGCGACGCTTGCGGCGGCAGATCGGCGTGGTTGGGGGCTTTCGGCGTGATCGCGCTCATGGTCGATGCGGCTCCCGCGCTGCGTTGGACGGCGTCGGACGAATGTAGCCACGAATCCGCCGGCAGCACAAGGGCCGGCGCGCGGCGCGCCCGCCGCGTTCGCCCGTTCAGCCGATTGACCCCGCCGACCGCGGGGTTACCATTGCGCGCAGTGCGCGCCGCGGCGCGGAAATACCGGTTCGAGGCCGACGAGATGGCAACGATGCAGCGCTACATCATCCTGCCGCCGCAGGGCGTGCGGCTCGCGACCGCCGGCGGACGCGCGCCGCGCGGCACCGGCGACATCGAGCGCTTTCTCGCCGCGGCGGCGCGGCCGAGTCGCGTGGCGATGCGCGTGCGACGCGCGCGAACCGGCGGCGCAGCCACGGTGCGCGTGCTCGACTCGGTGCACGAGGACGGCGCGAAGCTCGTCGAGATGGCGCCCGACGCCCTGCTCGCGCTGCGCACCGCGCAGCCCGGCGTGCGCGTGCTGCCGGAGCTCTTCTACCGGCCCGCGACGAGTCCGCGTCCGCTTCCGGCGCGCACGCCGCGCGCGGCGCGCGCGGCGCGTGCGTTCGGCGCGGTCACGGTGCGCGTCCTCTCGCGCGCGGACGGCAAGCCTGTGAAGGGCGCCCAGGTGATCGCGCTCACCGACTACCAGGCGCGCGAGGGCGACGTCGCCACGACCGACGCGCGCGGCGAGGCGCGGCTCCGCCTGCCGGCCGCAGCGCGGGCGATCGAGCGCCTGTATGTCTACCCGGCGCTCGGCCTGTGGAGCGCGCTGAAGCGCAACGTGCGGGCGCGCGCGACGATCGAGGTATCGCTCGCCCCGCTCGATCTCGCCGACGAGGATGCGCTCGGCCACTTCTACCCTGCGGCGCGGCTCGCGACCGGCCGCGGCGTGACGGTCGGCGTGATCGACACCGGCGTCGGCGACCATCCCGATCTCGTGGTGAGCGGCGGCGAGAACACGGTGCAGGGCGAGCGGCCCGGCGACTGGCGCGACAACGGCGCCGGCCACGGCACGCACGTCGCGGGAATCGTCGCCGCGCGCGGCCGGCGCGGCGGCCGCGGCGCGCTCGGCGTGCGCGGCCTCGCGCCGGCGGTCGCGCTGCGCAGCTACCGCGTGTTCGGCGCGGGACGCGAGCTCGCCTCGAACTTCGCGATCCTGAAGGCGCTCGACCGCGCGGTGGCCGACCGCTGCGACCTCGTGAACATGAGCCTGGGCGGCGGCGCGCCGGACGCGGCCACCGCCGCGGCGATCGCCGACGCGCGCGCCCAGGGCGTGCTCGTGATCGCGGCCGCCGGCAACGACGGCCGCGCACCGGTGTCCTATCCCGGCGCCGATCAGCTCGCGATCGCCGTCAGCGCGATGGGACGCAAGGGCACCTATCCGGCCGGCTCGACGCACGCCGCCGAGGCGATGCCGCCCTACGGGCGCGATCGCAGGGACTTCATCGCCGCGTTCTCGAACGTCGGGCCCGAGATCGATCTCACCGGGCCGGGCGTCGCGATCGTGTCCACCTGGCCGGGCGGCTACGCGGCGCTCGACGGCACGTCGATGGCCTGCCCCGCGGTGACCGGCGCCGCCGCCGCGCTGCTCGCGCGAAGGCAAAGCGTGCTCGGCATGCCGCGCGGTCAGGCGCGCTCGGATGCGATGGCGAAGCTCGTGTTCGCTGCGGCGCGCAGCCTCGGCTTCGCCGCCGAGTTCGAGGGGCGCGGGATGCTGCTATGATCGAAGCGCAGCCGATGGCGAGATTCATCCTCCGCTTTCGCGGCCCCGGCGCGAAGCCCGCGGCCGACGTCGCCCGCGTCAAGCAGTGCGCGGGCGTGACGGTGCTCGACGAATCGACGCCGCGCATGCTGCTCGTCGAGGGCGCGCGTTCCAAGGTGCTGCAGCTCGCCGGGCGGCTGGAGGGCTGGGTGGCGAGCGAGGATCAGGCGGTGCGGCTGCCCGATCCGCGGCCGAAGGTGCGCACGAAGCAGGCGTCGAAGCGCGCGGCGTGACCGGTCACCGGTAAAGGGTAACGGGTGATGGGCGAGGCGGCGCGCAAGCGTGCCCGCGCGCCGGCCCCGTGATTTTCCCCATCACCCGTTACCCCTCACCCGCCGCGAGCGTCCCGGGGTTCAGCCGTTGCCGGCCCGCAGGGCATCGTAGTAGCGCAGCACGCGCGGCACGTAGGCGCGCGTCTCGGGGTACGGCGGCACCTTGTTGCCGAAGCGGATCACCGCGTTCTCCCCGGCGTTGTAGCTCGCGACCGCGAGCTCGAGGTTTCCCTCGAAGAGCGCGATGAGGTCGGCGAGGTAGCGCACGCCGGCGGCGATGTTCCGCGCCGGCGCATGGAGCTCCTTCTCCCTCACGCCGTAGCGGCGCCCGGTGTCGGGCATCACCTGCATCAGCCCGATCGCGCCCTTGTGCGAGATTGCCTTCGGGTTGTAGTTCGACTCGGCCGCGATCACCGCGTGCACGAGCGCCGGATCGACCTCGTGCTCGCGCGCGGCCTCGCTCACGTGCTGATGGAACGGCTTGCCGACGAGGTGCGGGTTGTCATGCGGGTCAGGGCGCCGCGCGGCGGGCGCGCGCAGCCGGTAGTCGCCGGGGTTGCGCACCCCGGCGAGCTCGCGCAGCGGCTTCAGCCGGTAGCCGTCGGGGTCCTTCTGGAACAGCACGTAGCGCGCGTCGTCGGGGCGGCTCGAGAAACGGGTCGTGCCGTCCGGCTCGACGAGCACATACAGGTCGGCTCGCGCGGCGCACGGCGCAGCGAGCAGCAGCACGACGAGCATGCCGCCGAGCGCCTGGTGCAGCACCCTCAGATGTCGATGGTCCATCACTCGCGTCGGGATCCCCGGCGAAGGCACGACCGGGCGGTGTGACATGCGACCGCTGGCGGAAACGGCCGCGGCCCCAGGCGCCCGGAAGATGCCCCGCCGTGGGATCGGTCAGTGGCTGATGCGGGCTCTTTTGCAGAATCCGGACCAGCGGCCGCCGGCGCGGCGATCGGAGGTGAAACCTGCCCGGTAGCGAACGCTGAGCCAGGCGTCAATGTTGCGTTTTTACAACATTAAGTCATTATAAACATACAGTTATCCTGTATTTCCGAGAAATCCATTGAAAAGCACGTTTTTAAGATTATGATTTCTCGGCCGAAGCGGTAAATGGCCGCGAGGTGCCAACAAAACTTCAGTCGGAGAAGACAACATGCGCAACCACCTTCCTATCGCGGTCGCCGCCGGAATCGCGATGCTGCCCGCGGTCGCCGCGGCGCAGGCGCCGAGCGCGCCGCTTTCGAGCCAGCTCGGCATCTACGGCGGCGCCGGCGTCGGCGTCGCGAAGGCGAGCTTCGAAGAGGCCGATTTCGTCCCGCCTGCCGGGACCACGCGCAGCGACAGCCGCCACGAGGCGGGCGGCAAGGGCTTCGTCGGCTGGCGCTTCCACCGCTATCTCGCGGTCGAGGGCGCCTACCACTACCTCGGAAAATTCGACGTCAACTACAACGGGCCGGCGGCGAGCGGGCAGTCGACGCACAAGGTGGACGGCTGGGGCCTCTCCGCGCTCGGCATCGCGCCGCTCGCGCCGAACTTCAGCCTGTACGGCCGCGTGGGCGCGTTCAACGGCAAGGTCAAGACGACCGTCACCGGCACGACGCCGGCGAATCTGCTCACCACCGAGGACCGCACGACTTCGCTGCTCCTGGGCGGCGGCGTGCAATGGGACATCAACAGCCGCTGGGCGGTGCGCGGCGAGTACGAGAACTACGGCGAGATCGGGAACTCCACGACCGGCCAGCTGCGGAACGACATGTGGTCCGCGAGCGCGCTGTTCAAGTTCTGAGCGGGACGCCGCGGCGGAAAGGCCCGGCTCCGGCCGGGCCTTTTCTTTCTCAGCGCGGCGCCTCGGCGAGCGCCAGCGGGCGACCGTCGTTCAGCGCGATCCACCCCTTCACGATGCGGTAGACCGCCCACACCGCGGTGCCGGCGAGCACCAGCGCGCCGATCTTCACCACGAGCAGCAGCCAGCCGATCGCGGCGGCGGCGAGCCCGAACCAGAACGTCCGCAGCTGCCAGTTGAAGTGGGTCTCGAGCCAGGTGCCGCGAACCTCGCCGATCTTCAGGTAGTCGATCGCCACGCCCGCGACCCACGCCGGCCACATCACGAGCCCCAGCGCCTGCAGCGCGTACACGGCCGTGACCAGCCGGCGCAGCTTGCGGTCCTGCTCCTCGGGCAGCAATGTCTCGCTCATGGGTGCGCCTCCTTCGCCTGATGTGCGGGCGCCGCGCCGGAATGCAACGGCGAGCCGCGGACGGACGCGGGTTCGCGCCCCGCGGCGCCGGAATGACCCCAGAATGGCGGATCGTACGCAATCGCCGCCCGGGAGGAAGAGATGTTCCACGGCAAGGTCTCGCCCGCCACCGCGAAGGGCCTGAAGGCGTTGCGCCAGCGGATCGGCGCCGCGCAGATCCCTTCGTCGAAGATCGACGAGACGCTGAACATCGCGACCTGGAACATCCGCGAGCTCGGCGGGAAGCGCCGCTCGGACGCCGCGATCCACTACATCGCCGAGATCATCGGCCAGTTCGACCTCGTGAGCATCGTCGAGCTGCGCGACGACCTGACCGATCTCGGCCGCATCCTCGAGATCCTCGGCCCGTACTGGCGCGCCGTGTACTCCGACATGATCCCGGACGCCGGCGGCAACCGCGAGCGGCTCGGTTTCGTCTACGACAAGCGCGCGGTCGCGTTCACCGGGCTCGCGGCGGCGGCGAACCCGCCCCGGCAGAGGGTCGGCAGCGAGTACGTGCCGGAGTTCACCTGGTGGCGGATGCCGTACATGGCCTCGTTCGCGTCCGGGAACTTCGATTTCGTGGTGATCACCGCGCACGTGCGCTGGGGCGCGCGGGCCGCCGAGCGCGAGACCGAGCTCGCGTCGCTCGCGAGCTGGATCGAGCTGAAGCGCCGGCAGAAGTCCGTCGAGGACAAGGATCTGATCGTGATGGGCGACTTCAACATCCCGAGCCGCCGGAGCAGCCTGTTCCGCACGCTCACCGCGAGCCGGCTCGAGCTGCCGCGCGCGCTCGCCAACCTCGAGTTCGGCACCGACCTCGCGAAGGGCAAGCGCTACGACCAGATCCTCCACTACCCGATCTACCCGGAGAACTTCACCAACGCCGGCGGGGTGCTCGACTTCTACGCCGGCGACCACCGGCCGCTCTTCCCCCGGCTCTCGAAGGCGAAGTTCACCTACCAGGTCTCGGACCACCTCCCGCTCTGGCTGCAGCTGAACACCGACATCGACGGCCAGGTGCTCGACCAGATCATCCGCGGGCGGTAGCGCTCACGCCGGCATCGGCTTGCGCGAGGCGAGCGCCAGCCAGCCGCGCACGATGCGGTAGATCACCCACAGGGTGATCACGACCGCGATCGGGATCGCCACGGGCAGGCCGATCACCGTGAACGCGAGCACCACCGCGATCACCACCCAGAGCAGCGTGTACCAGAAGGTGCGGATCTGCCAGCCGAAATGCGAGTCGACGAAGGTGCCGCGCGCGTCGGGCCGCTTCACGTAGTTGATGATCACCGCGATGATCGACGGCCAGCCGGTGAGGAACATGCCGACCACGGTGGCCGCGCCGACGATGCCGGCGAGGATGCTCCACGCGTGCAGCGCGTAGACGAGATGCGCGATGTTGACGAGCGACTCGGACGGCTGCGCCGCGCCGCCGGCTTCGATCGTTTCGTTGGCCATGTCAGCTTCTCCTTTCAGAGCCCGAGTTTGCCCCATAACGCGTCGACCCGGCGCTTCACCTCGGCGTCCATCGCGATCGGCCGCCCCCAGGTGCGGCCGGTTTCGCCCGGCCACTTGTTGGTCGCGTCGAGGCCCATCTTGGAGCCGAGGCCGGCGACCGGGCTCGCGAAGTCGAGGTAGTCGATCGGCGTATGCTCGACGATCGTGGTGTCGCGCGCCGCGTCGAGGCGCGTGGTGAGCGCCCAGATCACCTCCTTCCAGTCGCGCACGTCGACGTCGTCGTCG
>JAHDYJ010000217.1 GCA_023383795.1 Burkholderiales bacterium
TGCACCCGATGTACGCCGCCGACCGCGCGTGCGTGAACACGCTCGCGCAGGCGCTCGATCTCTGCGACGAGCTCGACCGCGGCGCGGGCGGCGCGCTCGGCGTAGTCGTCGACGTCTACCACGTGTGGTGGGACCCGGAGCTCGCGCGCCAGATCGAGCGCGCGGGCAACAAGCGCATCCTCGCCTTCCACGTCTGCGACTGGCTCGTGCCGACCACCGATCTCCTGCTCGACCGCGGCATGATGGGCGACGGCGTGATCGACCTGCCGCTCGTCCGCTCGTGGGTCGAGGCCGCGGGCTATCGCGGCTTCCACGAGGTGGAGATCATGTCGGCGAAGAACTGGTGGCTGCGCGACCCCGACGAGGTTCTCGCCGTCTGCAAGGAGCGCCATCAGCGGTTCTGCTGACATGCCGCCCGAGCCCGGGAGACCGGAGGTGAGCGAAGAAGCGGGCCTGGCGCTGCCTCCGGTGCGCGCGGTGCCGTTCGCGCGCCCGTTCCGGTGGCTCGCGCTGGGATGGCGCGACTTCCGGCGCGCGTTCGCGCCGAGCGTCCTGCACGGACTGCTCGTCGCGGGCGGCGGCTGGGCGATCCTCGCGCTCGCGACCTTCTTCTGGCCGCTGCTGCCCGGCGCGTTCTCCGGGTTCGTGCTGGTGGGGCCGATCCTTGCCACCGGACTGTACGAGCTCTCCCGCCGCATGGCGCTCGGCGAGCGGCCGACGCTGGCGCACGCGCTCGCCGCGTGGCGCCGCGGCACGCGACCCCTCGTGTGGCTCGGCCTGATCCTGATGGTCGCCGGCACCCTGTGGGTGCTCGTCTCGGTGGTGCTGGTCGCGCTCTTCGTCAAGGCGCCGATCACCGGCCTCGCGGACTTCGTGCGCTACGTGGTGCTCTCGGAGGGCTCGAATCTCTTCCCGGTGTGGGTCGCGCTCGGCGGCATCGGCGCCGCGCTGGTGTTCGCGGTCACCGTCGTATCCGCGCCGCTGCTGCTCGACCGCGACGTCGACCTGCTGAGCGCCATCGCCACCAGCGTCCGCGCGGTGAGCGAGAGCCCGCACGCGATGGCGCTGTGGGCGATCCTGATCGTGATCGCCATCGCGCTCTCGGTCGCGACGCTGATGATCGGGTTCGTCGTCGCCGTACCCGTGATCGGGCACGCGTCGTGGCACGCCTACCGCGACGTCGTGGACGCCGACGGCCTGCCGGCGCGGCCCTGACGCGCCCGGCCGCGCCCGCCGATGTTCGGATTCACCGAAGAGGAGATCGCCGAGTTCGCCCTGACGTGGGGGCTCGGCGCGTTCGTCCTCTTCATGCTGTTCATCATCTGGGACCTTGCGCGCGAGTCGCGCGCGGGCCGCTTCGGAACGTTCGTGCTCTTCTTCGTCCTCGCGTTCGGCGTGCTGGGCTTCATCGCGAAGACGATCATCCAGTGGCTGCTGGGGATGTAGCGGCACCCCCGCGGGCGTCAACCGCGCTTCCGGTAGCTCCCGACGAGCTCCGCCTGCGCCAGCACGTGACCCCTCATCGCCGCCTCCAGTTTCGCCTTGGTCGGCCGGCCGAGGTCGCCGAGCGCGGCGTCGAGCGCGTAGAGCTTGTGGAAATACCGGTGCCGTCCGATCGGCGGACATGGCCCGCCGTATCCGGTGCGCTTCCAGTCGTTCAGGCCTTCGCGGGCGCCGGGCGGGAGCTGCCGCACGCCTTCGGCGAGCCCCGTCGCGGCGGCCGGGAGGTCGTAGAGCACCCAGTGTACCCAGGTCATCTTCGGCGCGGCCGGATCGGGCGCGTCGGGATCGTCGACGATCAGCGCCAGGCTCTTCGCGCCCGGCGGGACGCCGGTCCAGGCGAGCGGCGGCGAGACGTCCTGGCCGTCGCACGTGTGCTTGCGCGGAATCTCGCCGCCATGCGCGAACGCGGCCGAGGTCAGCTTGAGCGTCATTGCGTTCTCCCCTGCGGGTCGGGCACCCGGATTGCTGTTCGTTCCGGATTCTAGGCCGTCCGTCTTGCGGCGCAACGCGCCCGCGCCTCCCGGCCGCGTCGGGCCGGCCGCTAGAATGATCGCGTGCCCCCCGACCCGCGTCCCCCGATCATCTCCCACCGCTGGGATCTCACGCCGAAGGAGGCGGTCGCGCTCCAGCGCGAGCTCGCCGGGCGCGTCGAGCGCGCGGACCGCATCGGCGAGGTCCGCCACGTGTGCGGCATCGACGTCGGGTTCGAGGCGGGCGGGGCGATCACGCGCGCGGCGGTCGCCGTGCTCGCGTTTCCCGGCCTGGCGCTGGTCGAGCACGCGCTCGCGCGGCGCAAGACGAGCTTCCCCTACGTGCCCGGGCTGCTGTCGTTCCGCGAGATCCCCGCGGTGCTCGAGGCGCTCGCGCGGCTGCGGACCGCGCCCGACCTGCTGCTCTGCGACGGGCACGGCATCGCGCACCCGCGCCGCTGCGGCCTCGCCTCGCACACCGGCCTCGCCGCCGGGCTGCCCTCGATCGGCGTGGCGAAAACCCTGCTCGTCGGCGAGCACCGCGCGCCGCGCAACCGGCGCGGCGGCTGGGCGCCGCTCGTCGACGCCGGCGAGACCATCGGCGCGGCGCTGCGCACCCGCGTCGGCGTGAAGCCGGTGTACGTCTCGATCGGCCATCGCGTCAGCCTCGCGACCGCGATCGAGTACGTGCTGGCCTGCTGCACGCGCTATCGACTGCCGGAGACGACGCGGTGGGCACACAGGCTTGCTTCGCAAGCACTGGACAGTTGACAGTTCACAGTGGGCTGTGGGCAGCGAGACTGCAGATCGGCGTCTTACTGCCCGCTGCCCGCTGCCCACTGCCAACTGTCGACTTTCCGCAGCTCTCCCACCCTCACGCCCACGAGCCGCGCCGGGCGCTCGTGCGGGAGGCGCAGCAAGCGCGCCAACGCTGCGCGGACGCGGCGCGCGGCCGATCTCGCCGCTAGAATAGAAGCTATCTCAAGATCGCGGCCGTGCTTCTTCCCGAACCGAGGTCGTACGAA
>JAHDYJ010000056.1 GCA_023383795.1 Burkholderiales bacterium
GCGCGTCGGGGCGCAGCGTGAGCCCGGCGGCCGCCGCGTGGCCGCCGAAGCGCACCAGCAGGCCGGGCGCGCGCTTCGCGACGAGGTCGAGGGCGTCGCGCAGGTGCAGCCCGGGGATCGATCGGCCAGAGCCGCGCAGCTCGCCGCCGGCGGCGGGCGCGAAGGCGAACACCGGGCGGTGCAGGCGATCCTTCAGCCGCGACGCGAGGAGGCCGACCACGCCCTGGTGCCAGTGCGACTCGTAGAGGCACACGCTCGCCGCCTCGCCGGGGTCGGCCGCGGCGAGCAGCGCGTCCGCGTCGCGCTGCATGCCGACCTCGAGCTCGCGGCGCTCGCGGTTCAACGCGTCGAGCTCGCGCGCGATGTTCAGCGCGCGCGCCGCGTCGTCGGTGACCAGGCACTCGATCCCGAGGCCCATGTCGGCGAGCCGCCCGGCCGCGTTCAGGCGCGGCCCGATCGCGTGCCCCAGGTCGAACGTGCTCGCGGTGCGCGGATTGCGCCCCGCCACGGCGAAGAGCGCGGCGATGCCCGGCTGCATCCGCCCGGCGCGAATGCGTGCGAGCCCCTGGCTCACCAGCACGCGGTTGTTCCGGTCCAGGCGCACCACGTCGGCCACGGTGCCGAGCGCGACGAGATCGAGCAGCGCGGCGAGGTTGGGCTCGGCGCGCCCGGCGAAGGCGCCCCGGTGGCGCAGCGCCGCGCGCGCGGCCAGCAGCACGTAGAACATGACGCCGACGCCGGCGATCGACTTGCTCGGGAAACGGTCGCCGGGCTGGCTCGGGTCGACGATGCACGCCGCGTCGGGCAGCGCGTCGCCCGGCAGGTGATGGTCGGTGACGAGCGTCGCGATGCCGAGCTCGCGCGCCGCCGCGACGCCCTCGACGCTTGCAATGCCGTTGTCCACGGTGACGATCAGGTCGGGCGAGCGCGCCGCGGCGAGCTCGACCACCTGGGGCGAGAGCCCGTAGCCGGTCTCGAAGCGGTTCGGCACCAGGTAGTCGACGCGGCCGCCGAGGGCGCGCAGGCCGCGTACGCCGACCGCGCAGGCGGTCGCGCCGTCGCAGTCGTAGTCGGCGACGATCAGGATGCGCCTGCCCGACTGGACGTGGTCGGCGAGCAGCTCGCCCGCCGCCTCGGCGTTCTTCATCTCGCCGGGCGGCAGGAGCGAGCCGAGCTCGTAGGCGAGCTCGGCCTTGCTCTGCACGCCGCGCGCGACCAGCAGGCGCGAGAGCAGCGGATGGACGCCCTGCTGCACGAGCAGGTGGAACGGGCGCTGCGGCACCTGTCGGACGCGGATCGCGCTCATCGCGCGTAGGCCTCGAGCGGCCTCGCGCGCCGCCACAGGTAGCGCAGGTCCTGGCGCGTGGTCTCCGCTTCCAGCGTGCGGCCGGCCGCCGGCGCGTGCAGCGTGATCATCCCGACGCGGCCGTCGCGCAGCGCCTCGAGCAGCGGCGCGAACCAGTCCCGCTCGAGCGCGTCGAGCGCCGCGGTCCACGCCTGCGCATCGCCGTACGCGGCCGGCGCGCGCAATGCATCGAGCACGACCGCGGCGACACCGCTTGCGCCGGCCGCCGCGAGCAGCGCCGTCGCAGCGGACGGCAGCGCCGCGTGGCGCATGCCCGCGCTCTGCGCGAGCCCGCGGGCGAGCGGATCGTCCGCCCACACGCAGGCATAGGGTGCGCGTGCCGGCGCGGCGTAGCATCCGCCGCCCCAGAACCAGACGCTGTTGACGGTCGGCGCGCCGCGCGCCTCGCGCGCCTCGTTCACCGGGTGCGCGTGCAGCAGCATCTGCGCCTCGTTCAGCACGGCGTTCCAGCGCGCGGCGTCCGCGCCGTGCGGCAGGTGCTCGTTGACCGGGCGGCCGCGCGCCTCAGCGATCGGGGTCGTGGCGAGCGCGCTCGGGCGGGTCGCGCTCGCGTACCAGCGGTCCGGCTGCGCGGCGCGGAACCGGATATCGGGCGCGAAATGCGCGTTCAGCGCCGCGACGAGGCCCGCCGCCTCGGTGTGCGTCAGGTCGAACAGCGTCGCGTCGGCGACCCACAGGCTGTCGCGGCTCACCTCGACGTGCACCGGGTCGGCGCGCAGCCACCAGTCCTCGCCCGGATCGCCGCCTTCGCCCACCAGCGAATAAGGCGCCGCCGGGCCGTCCGCGCCGACGCCGAAGCGCTCGAGCAGCCAGGCCTCGAGGCTCGTGCCCGCGCGCGCCGCGCGCCGGCCGCGCGCGAGCAGGCGCTCGAGCGCGCCCGGTCGCGCGAGCGGCGCGCGGGCCTGCGCGGCGCGCTGCGGGGCCGGTTGCGGCGTCCCCCGCGGGATCCAGAGCAGATCGGGAACGACGAGATGCAGGTTCATCGCGCCAGAAGCGACGCCGGCGGCGGCGGTGATCAGGGTGCGGAACGCGCGGTGCGCCGAGGCGCATTGGTCGCGACTGCACCCAGTCTAGCACGCGTCGTGCGCGGCGGCGCCGTCGCGCGAAGCATGGGCGTGTGGCACACTTCCGCGTCCTCGCCCAGACGTTCATCCGTGCGGTACGAGCTCCTCGTCGGCCTGCGCTACACCCGCGCCAAGCGCCGCAACCACTTCGTCTCCTTCATCTCGGCGGTGTCGATGATCGGCATCGCCCTCGGCGTCGCCGCGCTGATCGTGGTGCTGTCGGTCATGAACGGGTTCCAGAAGGAGGTGCGCGCGCGCATCCTCGGCGTCGCCTCGCACGTGCAGATCAGCGGGCCGGACAACGAGCTCGCGGGCTGGCGTGCGGTCGCCGAGGGCGCGCGCGGGCAGCCGCACGTGGTCGCCGCCGCGCCGTATGTGAACGCCCAGGGGCTGCTCCAGCACGAGGGCGGCGTGCGCGGGGTGCTCGTGCGCGGCGTGGTGCCGGAACTCGAGAACGCGGTGGCCGAGATCGGCAGCCACATGACCGCCGGCCGCCTCGAGGCCCTCGCGCCCGGCGAGTTCGGCATCGTGCTCGGCGTCGACCTCGCGCGCGCGCTGCGCGCCTACCCCGGCGACCGCGTCACGCTGATCGCGCCGCAGGGCCTGGTCACGCCGGCGGGCGTGATCCCGCGGCTCAAGCAGTTCAAGGTCGTCGGCGTCTTCGACGTCGGCTTCTTCGAGTACGACAGCGGGCTTGCGCTGGTGCACCTGGAGGACGCGCAGCGCCTGTACCAGATGGACGACCGCGTCTCGGGCGTGCGGCTCAAGCTGGACGACCTCTTCCAGGCCCGCACCGTCGCGCGCGACGTGACGCGCGCGCTCGGGCGCGACCTGTACGTGAGCGACTGGACGCGCAGCCACGCGAACTTCTTCCGCGCGGTGCAGATCGAGAAGACGATGATGTTCATCATCCTCACGCTGATCATCGCGGTCGCCGCGTTCAACATGGTCTCGACGCTGGTGATCGCGGTCACCGACAAGCAGTCCGACATCGCCATCCTGCGCACGCTCGGCGCGAGCCCGGCGAGCATCATGCAGATCTTCATCGTGCAGGGCGCGGTGATCGGCGTGCTCGGCACCGTGATCGGCGTGGCCGGCGGCATCGCGCTCGCGCTGAACATCGACGTCGTGGTGCCGGCGCTCGAGCGGCTGCTGAGCATCCAGTTCCTGGCGAAGGACGTCTACATGATCAGCGACCTGCCGTCCGACCTGCAGCGCGGCGACGTCGTCGCGATCGCCGCGGTCGCGCTCGCGCTCGGCTTTCTCGCGACGCTCTATCCGAGCTGGCGCGCCGCGCGCGTGCGGCCGGCCGAGGCGCTGCGGTACGAGTGAGGCGTGGATCCCGAGTCGCAGATCGTGAAGCCTGATGCGCAGCCCGCGAGCGCCGGGCGCGAAGCCGGTGGCGCGGGCGCGGCCCGGTCGGTGCTCGCCTGCCGCGGGCTCGAGAAGACCTACCTCGAGGGGCGCGCGCCGCTGCCGGTGCTGCTCGGCGTCGACCTCGCGATCGCCGCCGGCGAGGTCGTCGCGATCGTCGGCGCCTCCGGCTCGGGCAAGAGCACGCTGCTGCACGTGCTCGGCGGCCTCGATGCGGCGACCGCGGGCGAGGTCGAGATCCTCGGCCGCTCCATGACCGCGATCGCCGACGCCGAGCGCGGGCGGCTGCGCAACGTCGCGCTCGGCTTCGTCTACCAGTTCCACCACCTGCTGATGGAGTTCAGCGCGCTGGAGAACGTCGCGATGCCGTTGCTCATCCGGCGCACGCCGCGCGCCGAGGCGCACGCGCGCGCGGCCGAGGTGCTGCGCGAGGTCGGGCTCGGCGAGCGGCTCGACCACACGCCGGGGCAGCTCTCGGGCGGCGAGCGGCAGCGCGCCGCGCTCGCGCGCGCGCTCGTCACGCGCCCCGCCTGCGTGCTGGCCGACGAGCCGACCGGCAATCTCGACCGGCACACGGCGGCCGCGGTGTACGAGCTGATGCTCGAGCTCAACCGCGCCTACCGCACGAGCTACGTGATCGTGACGCACGATCCGGCGCTCGCCGCGCGCGCCGACCGGGTGCTGCGGCTGCAGGACGGGGTGCTGGTGCCCGATCGGGGCTGAGCGGCCGCGGCGCTCAGCCGGCGCCCGCGCGGCGCAGCTTGCGCCGGCGCCACTGCACCACCACCCACGCCCGCCAGGCGACCTGCACGCCGATCCAGCCGAGCGCGGCGAGCGACAGAGCGAGCGCCACCAGCCCGATCGCGAGCGGCTTGCCGAGCGACACGGTCCAGCCACCGAGCGCCGCGATCGACGCGCCGAGCTCGGTCCAGACGAACGGCGGCGGCTGCACCATCGCGCCGGCCGCGCCGCCGGTGAGCAGGCTGCCGAGGTAGAACGCGGCGACGTACAGCGGGACGATCGTGAACGGGTTGGTGTAGAGCGTCGTGATCAGCGCGACCGGCAGGTTGACGCGCAGCGGGATCGCGAGCGCGAGCGCGGTCAGCATCTGCAGCGGTCCCGGGACGAGCCCCGAGAAGAGCCCCACCGCCACGCCGCCCGACACCGAGGCGCGGTTCAGGTGCCACAGGTTCGGGTGCTGCAGCCATCGGCCGAAGCGGCCGATGTAGCGGTTGCGCCGGACCTCCTCGCTCGTCGGCAGGAACCTGCGGAAGTATTTGCGCGGCATCGAAGGGGGTCGTGGGCGCCGGGTGCGATCGGACGCGCCTCCGGTGCGCGAATTCTAGCGCGCCGCGGGAATCAACCGGGACCGGGCCTCGTGCGTTCTCGGCAGGAGTCCACTGCCGAGCGGCGAACGACGCCCCATGCGCCTCGAGGTGCTCGCCTTCGCCGCCGGCGTCTGGCTGCTGCAGCGCGCCGCCGCGCTGCCCGCGCCCGGCGTGCTCGCGGCGAGCGCGCTCGCCGCGGCGGCGGCGTGGGCGTGCGTGCGCCTCTTCGGCGGGGGCCGCGCCTTTCCCGGTGTGGTGGGCGCCGCGGCGGCGCTCGTCATCGGGTGGTCGTGGGCCGCCGGTCACGCGCACGTCCGCCTGGCGGACCGGCTCGATCCGGCGCTGGAAGGACGCGACCTCGTCGTCACGGGCGTCGTCGCGGGCTTGCCGCAGCCCTTCGAGCGCGGCGTGCGCTTCGAGCTCTACGTCGAGCGCGCCGAGCCCGCGGGCGCGCCGCCGCAGTCCGGCGTCGTCCGGAGCGCGCGTGCGCCGCGCCGGATCGTGCTCGCCTGGTACAACGGCCTCACGCCGGAGGAGTTCCAGGCCGTGGCGCCGGTCCGGGCGGGCGAGCGCTGGGCGTTTCCGGTGCGCCTGCGGCGACCGCACGGACCCGTGAACCCGCACGGCTTCGACTACGAGGCGTGGCTGCTCGAGCGCGGGATCGGTGCGACCGGCTATGTCGCGGCGAGCGGCGAGCCGCAGCGGCTCGCCGCGGGCGTCGCCCGGCCGGCCTACCTCGTCGAGCGGCTGCGCGAGCGCCTGCGCGAGAAGTTCTGGGACGCGCTGCCCGACCACCGCTACGCTGGCGTCGTGATCGCGCTCGCGATCGGCGACCAGCGCGCGATCGATCCGCACGACTGGCAGGTGTTCACGCGCGCCGGCGTCAACCACCTGATGAGCATCTCCGGGCTGCACGTGACGATGGTCGCGGGCCTTGCCGCGCTGGCGGTCCACGGACTGTGGCGCCGCTCGGCGCGCCTCACGCTGCGCGTGCCGGCGCGCAAGGCGGCGGCCGCGGCGGGCTTCGCCGCGGCGTTCGCGTACTGCCTGCTCGCGGGCTTCGCGATCCCGGCGCAGCGCACGCTCTACATGGTCGGCGTGGCCGCCGCCGCGCTCTGGCTCGACCGCGTGGACTCGGCCTCGCGCGTGCTGTGCGCCGCGCTCGCGCTCGTGCTCGCGCTCGACCCGTGGGCGGTCAATTCGCCCGGATTCTGGCTCTCGTTCGGCGCGGTCGCCGCCATCTTCTACGCCGGCGCGGGCGCGGGTCCGGGGGCAAGGCGCGGCGCGCGCTGGCTGCTCGCCTGGGGGCGCATGCAGTGGGCGGTCACGATCGGGCTCGCGCCGCTGATGGTCGCGCTCTTCAAGCAGGTGTCGCTCGTCTCGCCGATCGCGAACGCGATCGCGATCCCGGCCGTCAGCCTGGTCGTGACGCCGCTCGCGCTGGCGGGCGCGCTGTGGCCGGGGGACGCGCTGGCGCGGCTCGCGCACTGGGCGTTCGAGTGGGTGATGGCGGCGCTCGCGCCGCTCGCGGCAGCGCCGGCGGCGGTGTGGCAGCAGCACGCGCCGGCGCCGTGGGCGGTGGCGCTCGCGATCGTCGGCGCGGGCTGGCTGCTCGCGCCGCGCGGCGCGCCGGCGCGCACGCTGGGGCTCCTGCTGCTCGCGCCGCTCCTCGCGGTGCGTCCCGCGCCGCTGCCGCCGGGCGCGGTGCGGGTCGAGTTCCTCGACGTGGGGCAGGGGCTCGCCGCCGTCGTGCGCACCGCCGGGCACGCGCTGCTGTACGACGCCGGCCCCGCCTATGGCGCCGATGCCGATGCCGGCGAACGAGTCGTCGTGCCGCACCTGCGCGGCGCGGGAATCGCGCACCTGGACGCGCTGATCGTGACGCACGACGACGCCGACCATGCCGGCGGCGCCGCCAGCGTGCGCCGCGCGGTCGAGGTCGGGCGGGTGCACGCGCCGCTTTCCCCCGACCACGCGGCGCTCGCGGGCGCACGCTATCGCCTCCCGTGCCACGCGGGCCAGCGCTGGACCTGGGACGGGGTCGAGTTCGCGTTCCTGCATCCGAGCGCGGCGAGCTACGCCGATCCGTGGCTCAAGCCGAACGCGCGGAGCTGCGTGCTGCGCGTCGCGACGCCGCACGGCGCGGTGCTGCTCGCAGGCGACATCGAGGCGCGCGAGGAGGCGGCGCTGCTCGCGCTCGGCGCCGCGCTCGATGCGCGCGTGCTGCTCGTGCCGCATCACGGCAGCCGCACGTCCTCGACGCCCGCTTTCGTCGCCGCAGTCGCGCCGGAGCACGCGGTCTTCGCGGTCGGCTACCGCAACCGGTTCGGCCACCCGGCCGGCGAGGTCGTCGCGCGCTACGCCGGCGCGCGGCACTGGCGCACCGACCGCGACGGCGCGGTCACGTTCACGCTGAGCGACGCGGGACTGGCGGTGACGGCCGAGCGCGAGCGGACCCGGCGCTACTGGCGCGCCGAGACGGGGGGCGCCGGCGCAGGCGAGGCCCGTATAATCGGCGCCGCGCGGCGCGAAGCCGCGGGGCGACAGCGATGAAACGGATCCGCGACTTCACCGCACGCGAGCTGGCGACCGTCGCGCTGCCGGTCGTGCTGGTCGTCGCCGCCGCCTTCTGGGCGACCTACACGTTCGTGAAGCCGGCGCCGCCGCGCACGCTGGTGATGTCCACCGGCGGCGAGGGCGGTGCGTATCACGCCTTCGGCGAGCGCTACCGGGCGATCCTCGCGCGCGACGGCATCCGGCTCGAGCTGCGGTCCTCGTCCGGGGCGGTCGAGAACCTGGCGCGGCTGACCGATCCCGCGGCGGGGGTTTCGGTCGCCTTCATGCAGGGCGGCATCGCCGCGGCGCAGGACGCGCCGGAGCTCGTCTCACTCGGCAGCATCTATTACGAGCCGCTGTGGGTGTTCTACCGCGGCAAGCAGCCGCTCGATCGGCTGGCGCGGCTCGAGGGCCGGCGCATCGCGGTCGGCCCCGAGGGCAGCGGGTCGCGCCGGCTCGCGCTCGCGCTGCTCGCCGCGAGCGGCATGGCCGATCCGGGCGCGCCGCTCGACGACCGCGGCGGCATGGCCGCGGCGGAGGCGCTCGTCGCCGGCGACGTCGACGCGGCGTTCGTGGTCGCCGGGCCCGAGGCGGCGTCGGTGCGCCGGCTGGTGCTCGCACCCGGGATCCGGCTGATGAGCTTCGCGCGGGCCGACGCCTACACGATGCGCCTGCCGTACCTCCACAAGCTGGTGCTCCCGCGCGGCGCGATCGACATCGCGCGGGACATCCCGGGCGAGGACGTCGTGCTCGTCGCGCCGACCGCCAACCTGGTCGCGAACGAGAGCCTGCACCCGGCGCTCGCATACCTGCTGCTGCAGGCCGCGAAGGAGGTGCATGGCGGCCCCGGCCCGTTCCATCGGGTCGGGGCGTTCCCGAGCCCGCGCGACAGCGACTTCACGCTCTCCGGCGAGGCCGAGCGGTTCTACAAGTCCGGTCCGCCGTTCCTGCAGCGCTACCTCCCGTTCTGGGCGGCGACGCTCGTCGACCGCCTGATCGTGCTGCTGCTGCCGCTCTTCGCCGTGGCGATCCCGCTCTTCCGCGTGCTGCCGGCGCTCTACGCGTGGCGCGTGCGGCGCAAGGTCTACCGGTGGTACGGCGAGCTGAAGTTCATCGAGGAGGGGGTGCGCGCCCGCGGCCCGCAAGGCGATTCGTCCGGCGACCTCGCGCGCCTCGCCGAGATCGAGTCGGAGGTCGCCGCCATCAAGGTGCCGCTCGGCTTCGCGCACGAGGTGTACACGCTGCGCGAGCACATCAGGCTCGTGCGCGAGCTGCTGCGCGGCGACGGGGTGGACGCGGCGCACGCCGCGCCGTGACCGGTATCGCGCTTGCTATACTGCGCGCGCGGGGCACCGTTGCACTGTTGAACTGCATGGCCGACAGAGTCACCACCCGGGTCGTCGTGGCCGGCGCCGCCGACACGCTCGGCGCGTATCGCCGGCAGGTGAACGCGCTGCTCGACGAGGAGTACGGCGGGAACTATCGCGAGCTGCACACGCCCGGCCGTCTGGAGTACGAGGTGAGGACGCCGGCCGGCGCGCCGTTCCCGCAGTTCGTGACCGCCTCCGCCGATTTCCCGGAGCTCGTGGTCGAGCTTTCCTGGACGAAGGGTGCGGGCGGCGAGCGGGGCAGCGCCACGGTCCAGGGCGGCAAGCTCCTCGAGCACGCGGCGCAGGATCCCGTTGCCGGGGGCTCGCTCGCGATCGAGGCGCGCGCCGGCGCCGACGGCACGCTCGAGCTCGCGCTCGCCACCCGGGCGCGCGCCGACGGCAGCTGGATCGGCTATGCGGTGACCGCGACCCAGCACGCCTTCTTCCTGATGCGCGGCGACGGCGCGGCGCGCGAGCTCTCGGCGAGCGACGGCGTCGAGCCCGAATGGGCCGAGCGCTGGCGCATCGGGGCCGGCGCGGCGACCGCTGGCGGTGCCGCGGCGGCGTACGCCGAGCTCGATCCGCGCGAACCGATCGACGCCGCGCTGCTCGACGAGCTCGACCGGCTCGCGAACGAGTTCGCCGACGGCTGGATCTGGTTCGCTGCGGCGCCCGCCGCCGAGACCGCGATCGAGCGGCACCGGTACGAGCTCCACGGCCTGAAGGTGAACGAGGCCAATCTGCGTGCCGAGCGCCTGCGCGGCACGATGGCGCGCACTGCGGAGGGCTACGCCTTCGACGGCCTGAGCGAGGCGGCGCGTCCGGTGGCCGCGCTGGTCGCCCGGCACTGGCTGGCCGCGGCCGGGGCCGGGGCCGGCTGAAGTGGCGGACGAGATCCGCCGGCGCAGCGTCCTCTGCGCCAGCCCCTCCGGGCTGCATCGGCTCTCCTACGTGGAGTGGGGCGCGCCGGACAACCCGCGCGTGCTGGTGTGCGCCCACGGCCTGGCCCGCTGCGCCCGCGACTTCGACCCGCTCGCGCAGGCGCTCGCCGACCGCTACCGCGTCGTCTGTCCGGACATGCCCGGCCGCGGCTTCTCGGACTGGCTGCGCGATCCGGCCGAGTACGCGATCCCGACCTACGTCAACGATATCGTCACGCTCGTCGCGCGGCTCGACGTCGAGTCGGTGGACTGGGTCGGCACGTCGATGGGCGGGCTGATCGGCATCGCGCTCGCGGCGCAGCCCGGGGCGCCGATCGGTCGGATGGTGCTGAACGAGGCCGGCCCGCTCGTCCAGGCCGCGTCGCTCGAGCGCATCGCCACCTACCTCGGGCGCGCCCCGCGATTCGCCTCGTTCGCCGAGGCCGAGACGTACGTGCGCACGGTGAGCGCGCCGTTCGGGCCGCACAGCGACGCCGAATGGCGGTTCCTGACCGAGCACGTGGTGCGGCAGCAGCCCGACGGCGGGTACACGCTGCACTACGATCCGCAGCTCGCCGTGCCGTTCAACGCCGTGCGGCCGCACCGGGACATCGACCTGTGGAACCTGTGGGATGCGATCGCCTGCCCCACGCTCGTGATCCGCGGCGAGCACTCGGACCTGCTCACGCGCGAGACGGTGGCCGAGATGCGGCGGCGCGGCCCGCGCGCGCACGCGGTGGAATTCGCCGGCGTCGGCCATGCGCCGACGCTGATGCAGCCCGAGCAGATCGCGGTCGTGCGTGATTTCTTGCGTAAGGAGTAAGGAGTAAGGAGTAAGGAGTAAGGAGTAAGGAGCGAGGAGTCAGGAGCAAACCCTCGCGGGGCGCAGCCGCGAGCCGGGCGATCCGCGCAACGACACCTCACCTCTCACGCCTGACTCGTCACCCGCGAGGCGGGGTCCTGCCGGTAGAAGAGCGCGAGCTGACGGTAGAGCTCTGGGAACTCGTCGCGCAGGGTGAGCGGGTCGGTGAAGAACTCCTCGCTCATGACGGCGAAGAACTCCGCGGGGTGCTCGGCGGCGTAGGGATCGAACGGCAACTCGCGGCCGCGCCCGTCCACCGGCACGAGCGCGTCGTCGTCGCCGCGCAGCCGCCGCTCGCCGCGCTCGACGGCCTCGCAGAAGCGCGCGTACGCGTCCTCGAGCGCGCGGTGCCAGGCGGCGGCGTCCATGCCGGCATGGGCGAACGGATAGCCGTCGGCGTCCCCGTTCAGCATGTCGATCTTGTGCGCGAACTCGTGGATCACCACGTTGTAGCCGGCGTCCCCTCCGCGCACGTCCTCCCACGAGAGGACGACCGGCCCGCCCGGCCAGGACTCGCCGGCGAGCTCGTCGTCCCACTCGTGCACCACGCCGTCCGCGTCGGTCTCCGCGCGGCGCACGCGGAACTCGGCCGGATAGACGACGATGCCGACCCAGCCGTCGTAGAGCGCGAGGCCGAGGTTGAGCGCGGGCAGGCATGCCTGGACGGCGATCGACAGGCGCACGTCGTCGCCGAGCTCGACCCCGCGGATGCCGTGCAGCTCCTTCTCGTGCAGGAAGACGATCGTCATGTCGCGCAGGCGCGCGAGTTCCCGCTCGGTGAGGTAGTCGAGGAACGGCAGTCCCGCGACCACCCGGCGCCACAGCGCGGGGTCGAGTTTCGCTCGGCGCAGGAGGCGCCTGCGGCGCCAGTCTCTCAGGATGCTCATCGCCATCGTCTGCGGCGGCACGGACGCGCGATTATCCACCGCGGCGTCTACCGCGCGCACCGCGCAGTGGCATAATGCTGGGGTCGGTCGCGCGCATGCGCGCGACGCACCTCCCGGCGCCCCGTGGTTCGGGCGCCCGTCATCTCTGCCATGGCCACCGCCTCCGCTGTCAGGGACGCGCCGGATGCCGCATTGGCCCCGGCGCTCGCCGGCCTCGAGCCCGGCGAGCAGGCGCTCGTCCTGCGCGCCCGCGCGCTGGCCGCGGACGCGTACTCCGACCGGCGCCTCGGCACGGGCGAGGCCGCGCTCGATCACGCGATCGGCCTCGCCGCGATCGTCGCGGGCCTCAAGCTCGACGCCGAGGCCCGCGCCGCCGCGCTGCTGTTCGCGGTGCCGGAGTACGTGCCGGACGCCCCGGCCCGCCTGGCGGCCGACTTCGGCGAGCGCGTCGGCACGCTGGTGGACGGGCTGTGGAAGCTGAACCGCCTGCGCGTCGTGACGCGCGGGCTCGCCGCGCAGGGCGCGAGCCCGGCGAAGGGCTCGCAGGCGGAGATCCTGCGCAAGATGTTCCTCGCGATGGTCGAGGACGTCCGCGTCGTCCTGATCCGTCTCGCGAGCCGCACGCAGACCCTGCGGGCGGTAGCGAAGTCGGCGGACGACGTGCGCCTGCCGCTCGCGCGCGAGACGCTCGACATCTATGCGCCGCTCGCGAACCGGCTCGGGATCTGGCAGCTCAAGTGGGAGCTCGAGGACTACGCGTTCCGCTTTCTCGAGCCCGAGCTCTACAAGCGCATCGCCGGGATGCTGGAGGAGAAGCGCGGCGAGCGCGAGACCTTCATCGCGGCGGCCGGCGCGACGCTCGAGCGGGAGATCGCCGCGGCGGGCGTGCGCGCCGAGGTGACCGGACGGCCGAAACACATCTACAGCATCTACAACAAGATGCGCGGCAAGGGCCGCGACTTCGCCGAGCTCTACGACGTGCGCGGTCTGCGCGTGCTGGTCGACTCGGTCAAGGACTGCTACACCGCGCTCGGCGTCGTCCACAACCTGTGGCAGCCGATCCCGCGCGAGTTCGACGACTACATCTCGCGGCCGAAGGCGAACCACTACCGGTCGCTGCACACCGCGGTCGTGGGACCGGACGGCCGGCCGCTCGAGGTGCAGATCCGCACCCACGAGATGCACCGGCACGCCGAGCTCGGCGTCGCCGCGCACTGGCGCTACAAGGAGGGCCAAGCGGCCCCGCGGCCGGCCGACGCCGCCCGGCCCGGCACGTTCGACGAGCGCATCGCCGTGCTGCGCCAGATGCTCGCGTGGCGCGAGGACATCGTCGACGGCGCGGACTGGGTCGCCGAGACCAAGCGAGCCGCGCTCGACCAGACCGTCTACGTGCTCACCCCGCAAGGGCGCGTGATCGAGCTGCCGGCCGGCGCGACACCGGTCGACTTTGCCTACGCCGTCCACACCGACCTGGGGCACCGCTGCCGCGGCGCGAAGGTCGACGGCGCGATCGTACCGCTCACCGCGAAGCTCGAGAACGGGCAGCGCGTGGAGATCATCGCGGCGAAAGCCGGCGGCCCGTCGCGCGACTGGCTCAACGCCGAGCTCGGCTATCTCGCGAGCCCGCGCGCGCGCAACAAGGTGCGGCAGTGGTTCAACGCGCTCGAGCAGGCCGAGCTCGCGACGTCCGGCCGGGCGATCGTCGAGCGCGAGCTGCACCGCGAGGGCGTCACCGGCGCGAAGCTCGAGAGCCTGGCGCGCGAGTTCGGCTACGCGAAGACCGACGAGTTCTTCGCCGCGGTCGGACGCGAGGAAATCGGCGGGCAGGCGCTGCGCGTCGCCCTGCGCGGCGCGGCGCCCGCGCCGCCGCCCGACGAGGTGATTGCGCGCAAGAGCCGCGCGGCCGGGGCGGCCGAGGGCGTGCTGATCGTCGGCGTCGACCGGCTGATGACGCAGCTCGCGCGCTGCTGCAAGCCGGTGCCGCCGGACCCGATCGTGGGCTTCGTCACCCGCGGCCGCGGCGTATCCGTGCACCGCGCGAGCTGCAAGAACCTCGGCGAGCTGCTCGCGCGCCATCCGGAGCGCGCGATCGAGACCGCCTGGGGCGAGCGCGCCGCGGCGGCGTTCCCGGTGGACGTCACGGTCCAGGCCCACGACCGGCAGGGGCTGCTGCGCGACATCTCCGAGGTGTTCTCGCGCGAGGGCATCAACGTCACCGCGGTGAACACGCTCAGCCGGCAGGGCACGGCGACGATGCAGTTCACCGTCGAGGTCGGCGACGTCGGCCACCTCGAGCGCGCGCTGGCGCAGATCGGCGAGGTCAAGGGCGTGACCGCCGCCCGCCGGCGCTAGGCCGTGGAGATCGAGCTCAAGCTTCTGGTGCCGCCAGAGAACCTCGCGCGGGTGGCCGCGCATCCGGCGGTCGCCGCGCTGCACGCCGGCGACGCGCACGAGCAGTCTCTGCTCAGCGTCTACTACGATACGCCCGGGCGCGATCTCGCGCGCGCCGGCGTCGCGCTGCGCGTGCGCCGCACCGCCGCGGGCTGGGTGCAGACCGTGAAGGGGAAAGGCGGCAGCGCGGCGGGGCTGCATCAGCGCGCCGAGCACGAGTGGCCCCTTCCGGACGAGCGTCCGGACCCGGCGCTCGCCGACGGCACGCCGCTCGCGGAGCTCTTCGCGTCGCTCGCGGTGCGGGAGCGGCTCGCGCCGGTGTTCGCCACCGAGTTCGTCCGCACGGCGCGGCCGATCGCGTGGCCCGACGGTGCCAGCGCCGAGCTCGCGCTCGATCGCGGCGAGGTGCGCGCCGGCGACCGCGCCGAGGCGATCAGCGAGGTCGAGCTCGAGCTGCGCGCCGGCGAGCCGGCGCGCCTGTTCGAACTCGCAGGCGCCGTGCTGAAGGACGTTCCGCTGCGCGTCGGCTTCCGCAGCAAGGCGGAGCGCGGCTACGCGCTCGCCGGCATCGGGCGGCGCGCCCCGCAGAAGCAGCGGCCCGTCGGCCTCGACGCGGGGATGACCGCCGCTGCCGCGCTGCAGCGCATCGCGCTTGCGTGCCTCGCGCAGATGCAGGCGAACGAGGAGGGATTTCTCGCGACCGGCGGGCCCGGCCGCCACGACCCGGAGTACCTGCACCAGCTGCGCGTGGGCCTGCGGCGCCTGCGCTCGTGCCTCTCGCTCGTCCGCAAGCTGGTCCCGCCGGAGCGGCTCGGCGATCGCGCCGGGGAGCTGCGCTGGCTCGGCCAGGCGCTGAATCCGGCGCGCGACTGGGACGTCTTCATGACCGAGAGCCTGCCGCCGATCGCGCGGCGCTTCGCGGCGATGACGGGGCTGCCCGCGCTGCGCCGGCGCGGCGCGCGGCTGCGGCGGATGCACAGCGCGCGCGCGCGCGAAGCGGTGGCGTCGCCGCGCTACACGGCGCTCGTGCTCGCGCTCGGCGCCGCGCTCGCGCGCGATGACCTCTCCCCGATGGCCGACGGCGTGCCGGAGCTCGCCATGCCGGTCGCGGAGTTCGCGCGTTCGGTGCTCGAGAAGCGCCACCGCAAGCTGCGCCGGCGCGCCGCCGGAATCGAGCACGCGACGCCGGAGGAGCGGCACGCGGTGCGCATCGCCGCGAAGCGGCTGCGCTACGCCGCCGAATTCTTCGCGCCGCTCTTTCCGGCGAGGCGCGCGAAGCGCTACATCGGCGCGCTGGAGGAGATCCAGGACATCCTCGGCGCCGTGAACGACGCCGCGACCACCGAGCGGCTGCTCGCGGAAGCCGCCGGCGCCGGGCGCGCGCCGATCGAGCCGCAGCTGCTCGGCGTCGTGCGCGGCTGGCTCGCCGCCGGCGCCGAGCGTGAGCTTGCGCGGTTCGGCGCCGCTTGGGAAGATTTCGCCGACCGCAAGAAGTTCTGGAAGTGAGGGAGGCAGGATGTTCGAGTCGGCCGAGCTCGGGCACCGGACCAGCAAGGCGGCGTACGACGAGGAGGTGCCCCGGCTGCGCGAGGCCCTGCTCGACGCGCAGTCCGACGTCGGCGCGGCGGCCAGCTTCCCGGTGCTCGCGATCATCTCCGGCGTCGAGGGCGCGGGCAAGGGCGAGACGGCGCAGCGGCTGAACGAGTGGATGGACCCGCGCCACATCCGCACGCACGGCTTTCCCGCGCCGAGCGGCGAGGAGGCCGAGCGTCCGCCGATGTACCGCTTCTGGCGCGCGCTGCCGCCGCGCGGCCGCATCGGCATCTTCTTCGGCTCCTGGTACACCATGCCGATCCTCGAGCGCGCGTTCAACCGCATCGACGACGCCGACCTCGACCGCGCGGTGAACGAGATCCGGCACCTGGAGCGCATGCTCTACAACGAGGGCATGCTGATGGTGAAGTTCTGGTACCACCTCTCCAAGGAGACCGAGCGCCAGCGCCTGCGCGAGCTCGAGAAGGGCCCTCGCACGCGCTGGCGCGTCACGAAGCGCGACTGGGCCCTCTTCAAGCGCTACGACAAGCTGCGCGAGGTGTCCGAGCACGTGCTGCGCGAGACGAGCACGCTCGAGGCGCCGTGGATCGTGGTCGACGCGTCCGACCGGCGCTACCGCGAGCTCACGACCGGCCGCGTGCTGCTCGCCGCGATGCGGCGGCGGCTGGACGAGCCGGAGACCGCGCCCACCGTCACCGCCGCGCCGATCGTCCCGCAGCAGGACAACGTGGCGCTGCTGCGCAGCCTGGACGTCGACCGGAGCCTCGAGCGCAAGGCGTACGAGGAGCAGCTCGAGAAGTACCAGGGCAGGCTCGGCCTGCTGGTGCGGAGCAAGGCGTTTCGCCGGCGCTCGCTCGTGCTCGTGTTCGAGGGCACGGACGCCGGCGGCAAGGGCGGCGCGATCCGGCGCGTCGCGGGCGCGCTCGATCCGCGCAGCTACCGGATCGTGCCGGTCGCCGCGCCCACCGACGAGGAGCGCGCGCAGCCCTACCTCTGGCGCTTCTGGCGCCATGCCCCCGGCCACGGCGAGATCGTGATCTTCGACCGCTCGTGGTACGGCCGCGTGCTGGCGGAGCGCGTCGAGGGCCTCGCGAGCGAGGCCGACTGGATGCGCGCCTACGAAGAGATCAACGAGTTCGAGGAGCAGTGGCTGCGCAACGGCGCGATCCTCTGCAAGTTCTGGCTGCAGATCGGCCGGGACGAGCAGCTGCGCCGCGTCGGGAGGCGCGAGCAGACGCGCTTCAAGCGGCTCGAGATCGACCAGGGGGACGGGCGCAACCGGAAGAAGTGGGCGGCCTACGAGCGTGCGGTCGCCGACATGGTCGATCGCACCTCGACCGAGATCGCCCCGTGGACGCTCGTGGAAGGGAACGACAAGCAGTTCGCCCGGGTGAAGGTGCTGCGCGCGGTCTGCCGCGCCTTGAGGAACGCGTTCTGAGGCCGGGGCGCCCTCGGCAGCGACGGCGCCCGGGCGACGGACCCGTCACTCGCGAGGGTTGCTGAAAACGTAGTCGCGTGCCTGCTGCGAGGTATGGCACGCGAAGCAGGCGCTCGCGGCGTCCTTTCCGACCGCCCGCTCGGCCGGATTGCCGGCCTTGAAGCCCTCGAAGCCCCAGCCGCCGGTGGCGGCGAAGCGCTTCGCGTCCTTGTGCATCACGCCGACGATCTTGCGCGGACCCTCGGCGACGGCGCTCCCGCCGCGCTCGGCGGCGAGCAGGTCGAACACGATGACCGCGCCGTCCGGGAACCGGCCCCTCGCGTAGCCTGCCATCGCGGCCCGGTTCGCGTAGAGGTGGTGGATCCCGCCGAACGCCTCGTACAGCGGGTGGCCGGGATCGATGACCATGCTCTTCACGTGATGCCAGTCACGGTAGCCCTTCGGGAAGGGCACCTCCTGCGCGAGCGCTCCGCCCGCCGGGAGGGCGAGCAGGGCGGCGAGAGCCGCGAAGAGGGGGCGCGGGATGCGGCGGTACATGTTTGCCTCCTGTGGTCCGGTGTGCTCAAATTGAAACGCGGCGCGCACATGGGATATTCGTGCACGCCGCGATCCGACTGCATGCGTTTGGCATCGTGCCGCGCGGCGCCGCCCGCGCAAAGCGGGCACGAAACGGTGCGGCGGGCACTTTCCGGTGCATGTTCCTGATGGAGCGGGTCAAAAAAACCCCGGCGACCGCGCCCAGCGTCGCGCGCATGGTGGAGGACATCGTCGGCTGCAAGTGGTCGCTGACGGTGCTCGGCCTGGTGCGCGATGGGGTGGTGCGCCCGGGGGCGATGGAGCACGCCGTGCCGGGACTCTCGGCCAAGGTCCTGAACGAGCGGCTGCGCAAGCTCGTGCGCTTCGGCATCCTCGAGAAGCAGGCCTACCCGGAGATCCCGCCGCGCGTCGAGTACTCGCTGACCGAGTTCGGCGCGAAGTTCGCCGCGATCCTGGACGGCGTCGCGACCCTCGAGCAGGAGCTCGCGCGCGACCGCGCGCCGCGGGCGGGGGACTAGGACCGGCCGCGCGGTTCGAATTGCGCGGTGCGGGAGGCGGGATTGGCCGCGCTCAGCCGATGAGCACCAGCGCCCAGACCGCCACGACGTTCACGAGCGAGAGGAACACCGCGGCGCTGCCGATGTCCTTGGCGCGCTTCGAGAGCTGATGCTCGTCGAGCGAGATCCGGTCGACCGCGGTCTCGATCGCCGAGTTCAGCAACTCCACGATCAGGACCAGCAGGACGCTCGCGATCATCATGGCCTTGCCTACGCCGCCGACGCCGAGTACGAGCGCGATCGGAATCAGCGCCGCGGCGAGCAGCGCCTCCTGGCGGAAGGCGTCCTCGTGGCGAAACGCCGACGCGAGGCCATGCAGCGAGTACTCGAGGGCGTTGACCAGACGGCGCAGTCCGGTCGTGCCCTTGAAGTGGCTCTCGTCGGGTCTGTTCGTCGCCTCGGCGTCGCGCGCGGCCGCCTCGCGCGGTGGTCGATCCATCGCTCCCCTCGCTGCTCTGCGGTACCTCGGACTGTAGCACCGGGCGCGGCCGCTTTCGATACCGGATTGCGCCGCGATCATCCACGCCCGGCGAATCTGTCGCGCGACGCCGGGCGCAGCTTCGCGGGCCCGGGGCAAACGCGGCCGCAGGCCGCCTGCGCAGGGCCTGCCTAGGTCGTCGCCGTGTTGCCCGCGAGCATCGCGAGCAGGACTTCCTGCGCGTCGCGGGCCTCGCCGCCGTCCGCCGGGCGCCGCGTGTAGGCGCCATCGGGTCCCATCTCCCAGGCGCGCACGTCGTCGGCCAGGTAGGTCTCGAGGCCCTCGGCGATCACGCGCTCCTTCAGCGCGCCGTCGAGCACCGGGAAGCAGAGCTCGATGCGGCGGAAGAAGTTGCGGTCCATCCAGTCCGCGCTGGAGAGGTAGACGTCGTCGCGGCCGTCGTTGCGGAAGTAGAAGATCCGGTGATGCTCGAGAAACCGCCCGACGATCGAGCGCACGCGGATGTTCTCGGAGAGCCCTGCGACGCCGGGCCGCAGCGCGCACACGCCGCGCACGATGAGGTCGATCGGCACGCCCGCCTGCGAAGCGGCGTACAGCGCCTCGACGATCTCCGGCTCGAGCAGCGCGTTCATCTTCGCGATGATGCGTGTGGTCTTGCCGGCTTCGGCGAGGCGCGCCTCGTTGCGGATCGCGGCGACCACGTTCGCGTGCAGCGTGAACGGCGACTGCCAGAGCCGCTCGAGCTTCGCGCCGCGCCCGAGGCTGGTGAGCTGCACGAACACCTCGTTCACGTCGGCGCACATCTGCTCGTCGGCGGTGAGCAGCCCGAAGTCGGTGTAGAGCCGCGCGGTGCGCGGATGGTAGTTGCCGGTGCCGAGATGCACGTAGCGGCGCAGCCGGCCCTCCTCGCGCCGCACGACCATCAGCATCTTGGCGTGCGTCTTGTGGCCGACGACGCCGTACACGACGTGCGCGCCGACCTCTTCGAGCCGCGCCGCCCAGTTGATGTTCGCCTCCTCGTCGAACCGCGCCATCAGCTCGACCACCGCGGTGACTTCCTTGCCGTTCCGCGCGGCGCGGAGCAGCGACTCCATCAGCACCGAGTCGGTCCCGGTGCGGTAGACGGTCTGCTTGATCGCGAGCACGTCGGGGTCGTCGGCGGCCTGCTCGACGAAGTTGGCGACCGGGGCGAACGACTGGAACGGATGGTGCATCAGGATGTCGCGCCGCCGGATCACCGCGAACAGGTCGGCCGGCCGCTTGGCGAGCTCGGCCGGGAAGCCGGGCCCGAACGGCCGGTAGCGCAGCTCCTCGCGGCTCACCGAGTCGGGCACCGGCATCAGCCGGACCAGGTTGACCGGGCCGTTGACCCGGTAGAGGTCGGCCGCCTCCAGCTCGAACTGCTGCAGCAGGAACTCGGTCATCCCGGGCGAGCAGTCGTCGGCCACCTCGAGGCGCACCGCGTCGCCGAAGTGGCGCTGCGGCAGCTCGCCCTGGAGCGCGAGCCGCAGGTCCTTGACGTCCTCCTCCTCGACGAAGAGATCGCTGTTGCGGGTGACGCGGAACTGGTAGCAGCCGCGCACCTGCATGCCGGCGAACAGCTCGTCGACGTGCGAGTGCAGGATGGAGGTCAGGAAGACGAAATCGATCTCGCCCGCGGGCGCGAGCTCGTCGGGCACGCGGATCACGCGCGGCAGGATGCGCGGCGCCTGCACGATCGCCGCGCGCGCGTCGCGGCCGAATGCGTCGCGGCCCTCGAGCTCGACGGCGAAGTTCAGGCTCTTGTTGAACACGCGCGGAAACGGATGCGCCGGATCGAGCCCGATCGGCGTCAGCACCGGCAGCATCTCGCGGAAGAAGTACTCGCGCACCCAGGCGCGCTGCGCCTCGGTCAGCTCGGCGCGGCGCAGGAAGCGGATGCGCTCGCGCTCGAGCGCCGGCAGCAGCGCCTCGTTAAGCAGCCGGTACTGGCGCTCGACGAGCTCGTGCGCGATGCGGCTCACCTGGGCGAACGTCTCGCGCGGGGTCATGCCGTCGGGCCCCGAGCCGGGCAGCCCCATCTTGATCTGCTCCTTCAGCCCGGCGAGACGGATCTCGAAGAACTCGTCGAGGTTGGAGGAGACGATGCACAGGAAGCGCAGCCGCTCGAGCACCGGCACCCGCTCGTCCTCGGCCTGCGCGAGCACGCGCCGCTGGAACTCGAGGATGCCGAGCTCGCGGTTCAGGAAGTGGGCGGGAATGTGCCTTGGCGCGGTCGCCGCAGCCGGCGCCTGGCCGACCAGAGTCGATGCCACGTTCGCGTCCTCGGATCGGCGAGGCGGCCGCAACGAAACGGTCACATCCCGATCCTACGATCGGGCGATTCTACCCGTTTGCGATCGCTCCATTGTTACAACCTCGCGCAGGCGCGTACGACGACCGCCGCCGGACGAGCGCGCCGTTGCGGTCCGGGCGCTGCGGTGCTAACGTCGGCCGCGCCCCGACCCGGTTCCACGCCCTGGCGCAGGTGCAGAACAACACGCTCGCAGCAGTCGACCTCGGTTCGAACAGCTTCCACCTCCAGATCGGCCGCGCGGTCGAGGGGCAGATCTACCTGCTCGACGGGCTGCGCGAGCCGGTACGCCTCGGAGCCGGGCTGACCCGCGACAAGCGGATCGACCGGGCGACCCAGCTGCGCGCGCTCGAGGCGCTCGCGCGGTTCGGCGAGCGGCTGCGGGGGTTCCCGCCCGACGCGGTCCGCGCGGTGGGCACCAATGCCCTGCGCGAGGCGAAGAACGCGCCGCAGTTCCTGGCCGAGGCGCGCGAGGCGCTCGGCTTCCCGATCGAGGTGGTGTTCGGGCGCGAGGAGGCGCGGCTGATCTACCTCGGCGTGTCGCACAGCCTGCCGCTCGCCGCGCACCGCCGGCTGGTGGTCGACATCGGCGGCGGTTCGACCGAGTTCGTCATCGGCACCGGCTACGAACCGGAGCTGATGGAGAGCCTGCGCATGGGCTGCGTGAGCTACAGCCTGAAGTACTTCCCGGAGGGGCGCGTCGACAAGCCCGCCATGAAGAAGGCGGAGCTCGCCGCGTCGAACGAGCTCGAGCGCATGGTCAAGGAGTACCGGAAGGCGGGCTGGCGGGAAGCGGTCGCTTCGTCGGGCGCGGCCAAGTCGATCGCCGCGGTGCTCGCCGCGAACGGCTGGTGCGACCAGGGCATCGACGCCGCCGGGCTCGCGCGCCTGCGCGACAAGCTGATCAAGGCCGGCGGGATGGACCGGCTCGACCTGCCCGGGTTGCGCGAAGACCGCAAGGCGATCACGCCGGGGGCGATCGCCATCATGGGCGCGGTGCTGGGGGAGCTCGGCATCGAGCGCATCGGCGTCGCCGAGGGCGCCCTGCGGCAGGGCGTGCTGTACGACCTGCTGGGGCGGGTGCGCCATCACGACATGCGCGAGCTCACCGTCAAGGCGTTCATGCGCCGCTACCACGTGGACGCGGCGCAGGTGGCACGCGTGCGCGACCTCGCGCTGCGGCTCCATGCGGAGCTCGCGCCCGGCGCCAGCGAGGACGACCGGCGCGTGCTGTCCTGGGCCGCGGCGGTGCACGAGATCGGGCTGACGATCGCGCACGCCGGCTACCACAAGCATTCGGCCTATATCCTGTCGAACGCCGACATGCCCGGCTTTTCGCGCGACGAGCAGGCGCGACTCGCGCGGCTCGTGCTCGCGCATCGCGGCAAGCTCGCGAAGCTCGAGGCGCTGCCGGCGCGCAGTCCGGACTGGCAGCTCGTGCTGGCGCTGCGGCTCGCCGCGCTGATCTACCGGCGCCGGACCGACGCCGAGCTGCCGCCCATCGGGTGCCGGGCGACCGGCAGCGGATTCCTGATCCGCCTGCCCGCGGCGTGGCTGGAGGCGCACCCGCTGACGGCGGCCGCGCTGGAGGGCGAGGGCGACGACTGGCGCGCCGCGGGCCTCAAGCTCGATGTCGAGGCGCTCGCTGCCGCGAAGGCGCAGGCGAGCGGCTGAGGCAGGCGGCGCCGGTCGGGCGCGATCGCGCGGGCACTGCAGGGCCGCCCACGCAAGGCCGGCCCGCCCACCGGTCGAACCCCGGAATAGCCGGCGCGTTCAGACCGTTTGCCTGGCGGTGCCTGCGTCGCAGTGATCAGACGAACTCCGGATCGAGGACCGCCCGGAGCAGCGCTTCGCCGCTGCCGGCTCGGTATTCGATCCACCAGATGGCGCCCTTCTTGATGGCCCAGTCGGCTTCCGTGCCGGAGATCAGGCGGGCGGCGATCCTGCCGAGGGTGGGTTGGTGGCCGACGACGACCACCGTCCCGCCGGCATCGGGCCAGCCGGCCCGCCGGATCACGGTACGTGCCGCGACGCCGACGTCGACTTCCGGAGCGGTCGTCCGCCTGCGCCCGAGCGCTGCCGCGGTCTGCTGCGCGCGCACGGCTGGGCTGACGAGCACTACGCACCGTCGCGGGAGCCGCTTGTCGAGCCACTTCGCGATCGACCGCGCCTGCCGCTTGCCGCGCTTCGTGAGCGCGCGCTCGGCGTCGGGCCGACCGTCCTCGGCCTCGGCATGCCGCCACAGGATCAGTTCCATGAAATTTCCTCCGCCGTCAGGTGGTCGAATGCGTATGTATATATAGTGTGGCCGACTCCGGGTGGACGCGACCCGTCTCGGCTGTTCAGGAGCAGGACGATGAAGCGAAACACGATCATGGTCGTTACGGCCGCCGCGGCGGTGCTTGCAGCGTGCGCGGCGATGCCGCCCGGTCCGTCATCGGTCGCCGTCGGTGACCGACAAGCGCAGGTGCAGGCGAAGCTCGGCGCGCCGAAGCTGGAACGAAAGCTCGCGAGTGGGGCGACCGCATGGTACTTCCCGACGGGCCCCTCCGGCTTCTACACCTGGCGGGTCGTGTTCGACCCGGCGGGCGTGGCCACCGAGTACGGTCAGGTGCTGACCGCGAAGAACTTCGCGTCGTTCGCGCAGGGGGCGCCGCCCGACGCGCTGCTCGACCGCCTCGGTCCGCCGATGGAGCGGATGACGTTCGCTCTGTCCAAGACCGAGGCGTGGACTTACCGCTGGATGGACGGCACGCTGGAGATGATCGCCGACGCGGTGTTCGATCCGGGCGGTCTCAGGCACATTGCGCTGTATCGCGATCCGGCGTTCTCCTCGACGGTATCAGGAGACGGCAGCACGAAATGAGCGCCGGGGCCACCCGGCACTGCGCTACTCCTCGCTACTCCTCGCTGCGCGCCTTCTGGGCGGCGACTTCGGCCCGCCGGGCGCGCCGGTGCGGGCAGTCCGGCCTGATGCAGTCGGCGTAGAGGTAGAGCGAGTGGTCGCGGATCGAGAAGCCGCGGTCCTTGGCGATGCGCATCTGGCGTTTCTCGATCTCCGGATCGTAGAACTCCTCGACGCGGCCGCATTCCAGGCAGACGAGGTGGTCGTGGTGCTTGGAATCCTTCAGCTCGAAGACCGCGCGTCCCGACTCGAAATGGTGGCGCTCCAGGAGCCCGGCCTGCTCGAACTGGGTCAGCACCCGGTACACGGTCGCGAGGCCGATCTCGTGGCCCTCGGCGGTCAGCATGCGGTACACGTCCTCGGCGCTGAGGTGGCGCACTGCGCTCTTCTCGAAGAGCTCGAGAATCTTGAGGCGCGGCACCGTCGCCTTGAGGCCGATGTTCTTGAGATCCGAGGCGTTGGTCATTGCGCGGACCGGTCCCCGGCGGCGGGCCGCCGGCCGGGATTCGAAGCAAACTCCGGTATGATAACCGCTTTTAACCGAGCCCCGGCTTGCCACGATGCGCGGAACCCTCCTCCCCACGCGGGCGCCCGACCGGCGCTGCAGTGCTTTCGCCGCCGCGCTGCTCGCCCTCGCCGTCGGCATCGCCGGCTGCGGTCCGATCGTCTACCGGATGGAGATCCAGCAGGGGAACTTCGTGTCGCAGGAGGCGGTGTCCCAGCTGAAGCCCGGCATGACCAAGGACCAGGTGCGCTTCGTGCTCGGGACGCCGCTGGTCACCGACATCTTTCACGCCGATCGCTGGGACTACGTATACACGCGCAAGCTCGCGCGCAGCACCAGGGTATCCGAGGAGCGCCGCCTGACCCTGTTCTTCGACAAGGACGGGCTGCTGGAGCGCGTGGACGGCGACGTGGTTCCGGGTGGCGAGCAGCCGGGACCGACCGCCACGCGCTGACGCAGGCGGGCGGCGCGCCACGGACAATGCGGTGCCGGCCATGCGGATAGCGGTCGCGGGCAGCGCCGGCCGGATGGGCCGCACGGTGATCGAGGCGGTGCTCGCCGCCGGCGATCTCGCGCTCGGCGCCGCGCTCGAGGCGTCCGGCTCGCCCGCGCTCGGCGCCGACGCCGGCGACGCCGTCGGCGCCCGCACCGGCATCGCGGTCAGCGCGGACTTCGACGCGGGCATCGCGGCGAGCGACTGCCTGATCGATTTCACCCGCCCCGCCGGGACGCTCGCGCACCTCGATGCCTGCCTCCGGCACGGCAAAGCGGCGGTCGTCGGGACCACCGGATTCGACGCCGCCGGGCGGCGCCGGATCGCCGCCGCGGCCGAGCGCATCCCGATCGCGTTCGCGCCGAACTTCGCGGTGGGCGTGAACGTCCTGTTCAAGCTGGTCGACGTCGCGGCGCGCGCGCTCGGCGACGACTACGACGTCGAGATCGTCGAGGCGCATCACCGGCACAAGGTCGACGCGCCGTCCGGGACCGCGCTGCGGATGGGCGAGATCGCGGCGGCCGCGCTCGGGCGCGACCTCGCGCGCGACGCGGTGCACGGGCGCCACGGCGACACCGGCGAGCGCCCGCGGGGCGCCATCGGCTTCCACGCGGTGCGCGGCGGCGACATCGTCGGCGAGCACACGGTGATGTTCGCGGGGACCGGCGAGCGGGTGGAGCTCGTCGTGCGCTCGGCGAATCGGATGACCTACGCCCTCGGCGCACTGCGGGCGGCCAGGTTCCTGCGCGGCAAGCCCGCGGGGCTCTACGACATGCAGGACGTGCTCGGGCTGCGATGAGCGCTTGCCCCGGGACGCTCCGCGCGCTGCTCGCGGGGGCGTGCGCGGCCGCGCTGCTGCTGCCGCAGGTCGCGGCGGCGCAGGGCGGCGACGCGCCGTACGTGCCGACGCCGCAGGTCGTCGTCGACGCCATGCTGCGCATGGCGCGCGTCGGCCCCGGCGACTACCTGATCGATCTCGGCTCGGGCGACGGGCGCATCGTCATCACCGCCGCGAAGCGCTACGGCGCGCGCGGGCTCGGCGTCGACCTCGACGCGTCGCTGCTCGCGCTGGCGAACGACGCCGCCGGCCGCGAGGGCGTCGCCGGCCTCGTCGACTTCCGCCGGCAGGACCTCTTCGAGACCGATCTCGCTCCGGCGACCGTGATCACGAGCTACCTGCTGCCCGAGATGAACCTGAAGCTGCGGTCGAAGCTGCTCGCGCTCGCGCCCGGCACGCGCATCGTCGCGCACGACTACCACTTCGGCGACTGGCCGCCGGACGAGCGCCAGACCCTGCGCGTGCCGGAGAAGAAGGTGGGCGACCCGGGGACGAGCTACGTCTACCTGTGGGTCGTGCCGGCGCAGGTCGCAGGACGCTGGCGCACCGAGGTCGCGGCCGGCGACGGCAACGCGGCGCCGATCGAGCTCGAGATCACGCAGTCGTTCCAGGCGATCGGCGGGCACGCGGTCGTGGGCGCACGCCGGGTGCCGCTGCACGGCGCGCACCTGCAGGGCGCCGACATCCACTTCGCGGTGGACGTGGCGTCCAGCGGTACGAGCCGGCGGCACAGCTTCCGCGGGCGCGCCGCGGGCGACGCGATCGTGGGCGTCGTGAGCGTGCGCGAAGCGGGCGCCTGGCGCGAGCGCGATTGGCGCGCGGCGCGCGTCGCCGCGCCGCCTTGATCGCCGCGCTGCGGTATAATGCAACGCAACAACGGGACGGGCGCTGCGCCGGTCCCGTTTTCGCATCGCGCGCCCGAAGCTAAGTGACCGAGCCGTTCCCGCCCGCCGTTCTTGCGCTTGCCGACGGCACCGTTTTTCGCGGCCGCGCCATCGGGGCGGCGGGCGCCGCCGTCGGCGAAGTGGTGTTCAACACCGCGATGACGGGCTACCAGGAGATCCTGACCGACCCGTCGTACTGCGGCCAGATCGTCACGCTGACCTATCCGCACATCGGCAACACCGGCGTCAACGCCGA